>CAYUOW010000102.1:0-8846 GCA_964446455.1 uncultured Desulfocurvus sp. | reverse complement strand
GCTTAGTGAGTCAGTCTGATACTGGGCGGAAACTGAATTACCCCCCCGCCTCCTGATGATTCTTGCCGTCGTGTCTGTCCCTCCGCTTCACCCGAAGTCCTCGTCACCTTTCTACACCTCCACCACCGTCTTCCCTATCGGCGCCAAGGTCGCCCCGACCAGCTTCAGATGCTGGAAGCCGAAGGGGATGCCGATGATGGTGATGAAGCAGAGCAGGGCCGCGCACAGGTGGCCGAGGGCCAGCCAGAAGCCCGCCACCAGGAACCAGGCCACGTTGCCCAGAAAACCCAGCGGGCCGGTGCCGATGTCGTCGCGGCCCGTCACCGCGCGGCGGCTCACCACCTCGCGCCCGAAGGGCCACAGGCAGAACCCGCCCAGCATGAAGCAGGCCCGGCCCCAGGGAATGCCGATGATGGACACGAACATGACGAGGCCCACCAGGAACCAGCCCAGACCCATGGCCAGCCCGCCGAAGAGGAACCAGATGATGTTGCCGATGAGGCGCATGCGCTGCCCCTCCTGTTGTTAGGGTGCCGGGGCGTTGGGAGAGTGCCGCGTCTGAAGGGCGCGGAGTGCTTCGCGGCTGCTACCGCATGCCTTCCAGCACGTTGTCCACCAGCACGTCCTTGGCCTTCCACTCGCCCTTCTTGATGACGTAGCGGGTGAGGGCGTAGTCGATCTGGTCAATGTAGTCGAGCTTGCCCCAGCCGTCCTCGTCCAGCAGGCGGGCAACGTCCTCCAGAAAGGGCTCCACGTCGATGTAGTGCCCCTCGAAGTCCACGGCGAGCACGCGGTCCTTGTACACCACCTGGTCAAAGGGCAGGGAAGGGCGGATTTCTTCAAAGGCCTCGGGCGAGAGGCCGTGGATGTCGGCGTAGACGCGGACGGCTTCCATCAATGCTCCACATCGTTCTGCGGCAGCGAGAGGCTGCGCAGGTCTTCCAGAATGATGGCCGCGGCCCGGTGCGCCGCGCCAGGGCCGCCCACCTTGGCCCGCAGGCCGGCCAAATCCGCGCGCGCCGCGGCCAGGACGATGTCCTCGGCCAGCCAGGGACGCAGGGCCCCGGCCAAAAGATCGCCGCGCGCCTTGTCCTGCAACAGTTCCGGGAAGATTTCGCGGCCCATGATGAGGTTCGGCAAACTGGCCCACTTCACCTGCACCACGGCCTTGCCGATGGCGAAGCTCAAGGCCGAAAGCTTGTAGGCCACCACCGTGGGCGTGCCGATGAGCGCGGCCTCCAGGGTGACGGTGCCGCTGGCGGCGAGCAGCGCCCGGCTCATGCGCATCAGCCGGTAGCGGTCCTCCGGCGGGTAGATGGTCACGGGCAGCTCCGGCGGCAAAAACTGGCGCAGGAAGTCCTCGTCCACACCGGGCGCGCGCGCCAGGCCGAGCTTCAGGTTCGGCAGGCTCTCCTTAAGGATGAGCGCGGCGCGGGCGAACTCCGGCAGCAGCGCGGTGATCTCCTTGCGGCGGCTGCCGGGAAGTAAGCCCAGCAGGTCCGGGTCCGGGCGCATGGCGTCCAGCTCGGCCAGCGGCATCTGGTCCATGAGCGGGTGGCCCACGTAGTCCACGTCCATGCCGCGCGCGGCGTAGAAATCCTTCTCGAAGGGCAGGATGCACAGCACCCGGCGCGTGAACCGGCGCAGGAACTCCACCCGGCCGGAACGCCAGGCCCACACCTGCGGGCTGACGTAATAATACACCGGAATGCCGAGCTTTTTGGCTATGCGCGCCACGCGGAAGTGGAAGTCCGGGCAGTCGATGAGAATCAAAGCGCGCGGCCGGGCGGCGAAGAGGGCCTTTTTCACATCGGCCAGAAGTTTCAGGATGCGCGGCAGGCCGGACAGGACTTCCGTAAGGCCCACCAGGGAGATGAGGCGCATGGGGAAGCGCACGTCGCAGCCGGCCTTGGTGAGGGCCGGGCCGCCCATGCCCAGCGCCGTGAGGCTCGGCTCCACCTCGCGCAGGGCGGAAAGCAGCGTGGCCGCGTGGATGTCGCCGGAGGCCTCGCCCGCGCTGATCCAGACCGGGCCGTGCGGGTTCATGCTTGTGCTGTTGGCGGGTGTGCTCATGCGCCGCAGATACCGTGAATCAACGCCTGGCGCAAGGCGCGCGCCCATGCCCCGGCGGACTGGGCCAGGGCGCGGCACGTTGCAATGCCCGGCCGGAGCATGTAGGAAATGCCTGCCCGACGGCGCGCTTCTCGCGCTGGAATAGGGCGCATACAACCCCCAATGCGGAGCGTTCCATGCAGAAAGTCGGCGTCATCGGTCTTGGCTCCATGGGCAAGATCCACCTGCGCAACTATTGCGAAATGCCGGGCGTCCAGGTCATGGGCGTCATGGACCTGGCCCAGGCCAACCTGGACGAGGCCCATGCGCGCTTCGGCGTGGCCGGCTTCACCAGCCTGGACGAGATGCTGAAGCTTGAGCTCGACGCGGTGAGCATCAGCGTGCCCACCATGCTGCACTTCGAGGTGGGCATGAAGGTCATCGAGCGCGGCATCGCGCTCCTGCTGGAGAAGCCCCTGGCCGCCACGGCCGCGCAGGGGCGCCAGCTGGTCGAAGCGGCCAAGGCCAAGGGCGTGCCCCTCATGGTGGGCCACATCGAGCGCTTCAACCCGGCCATCCAGAAGGTGAAGGAACTGGTGGCCGAGGGCCTCGTGTCCATCGAGATCGAGCGCGTGGGCCCGTTCCCGGCGCGCATCCAGGACGTGGGCGTCATCCGCGACCTGGGCTCGCACGACATCGACCTGCTGCGCTACCTCACCGGCTCGGAATTCGCGAGCGTCAACGCCGTGTACTCCACCACCCTGGCCCCGCACGAGGACAGCGCCTTCATCGGCGCGCGCATGGCAAACGGCGTGCTGGGGCACATCAAGACCAACTGGCTCACCCCGGCGCGCTCGCGCAAGATCCGCGCGGCCTGCAAGGATCGCTTCATCGAGGCGGACCTCATCGCCCAGCAGGTGCGCGAGTACGGCCCCTTTGACGCGGTGGCCAAGACCTACACCGTGAAGGAGCTGCCGGTGATGCCGCGCGAGCAGATGCGCGAGGAACTGACGCAGTTCCTCTCCGCCGTGCGCGAAAAGCGCCCCATGCCCATCACGGGCGAGGACGGCCTTGAGGTGCTCAGAATCATCGAGCTGGTGTTTGCCGGGGGCGGAAAGGCCTAGGCGGACTCTGACGGGACTGAAGGATTCATGCGGCCTGCCGGGAAACCGGCGGGCCGTTTTCTTATGGCTGGGGAGCTGGGCTGGCCGCGTACAGGCGCACGTAGTTCTTGATGCGAGTGGCCCCGGCGATGTGGGCGCTTTCGAGCAGGTGCTCCTCCTCGGCCTTGGTGCGTACGCGGCCGATGAGCACGGCGTTGCCCTCCACCACATGCACGCGCACCTCGCGGGTGCGGATGCCCGACAGGCGCAGGATGTTGTCGCGCACCTCGCCATCGCTGACGCGCCGCGACGGGCCGGAGCCGGCCCGGAACAGGCACAGGGTGATGAGGCTTACGCCCTTGACCGAGCTCATGGCCTTGCGGGCGCGCTCCAGCTCCTGGTCGTCGGCGTAGGTGCCCACCACATAGCCCTGTCCCTGCGTCACGTGGGGGATGGCATAGCGCAGGCTGCCGCCCTGGCGGTCCAGCGCGGCGCGGATGCGCGCCTCGGCCTGGGCGTCGGTGCTGGTGTCCAGCTCCAGGCTCTTGCGGGAGTTGAGGCCCATGGCCATGTCGTACCCGGTCTTGCTCGTCTCGGCCACGTTCATCACGTCCATGGCCGCAAAAAGCGGCATGGTCGCACAGCCGCCCGCCGAAAGGGCGAGCAGGCAGAGGAAGAGAGCCAGACGGAGGGGTCGCACGGGAAGCCTCCAAATGTGATGCCGGTTTTGCGGAGCTGGCGAAAGGCCGTTGCCGCGTGCGGGGGTCGGCGCCCCCATGGCTTGTCGGGCCCGTGCGGCCCAACACCTTAGGGTTGGCGCACGCAGTCCCGGCCCGGAACAGGCGGCAGCGGGAGCAGGCTGCCGTCCCTGCGGCTCACGGCCACATAGTACGGCTGCCCGGCCAACCACTGTTCGTAGATCTTAAGCACATGGGCCGGGCGCGTGGTCCAGATGTCCCACTTCTTCTTCTTGATCACCAGCACCACGTCCTGCTCGGCCACGAACCTGTCCAGGGCTTCGAAGTTGGCTGATTCAAGAATCGGGCCGCCGAGATAATAGGAATAAATTCCCTGGTAAATGTCGTGCGCAACCGGGGTGTATCCCAGCTCCTTGTATGTTTTAAGCAACATTGCCTGGGGCTTGGGACTCATGATGATGTCGAGGGCCGGGGCCAGGGTGCGGCAGGCTGGCTGCACCCAGGCGGCGGTCAAAAGGGCGAGCGCCAATAAAACGTGACGGGAATCCTGCTTGCGCAGGACAAGAAGCCCCAGTCCGCAGGCCGCGAAGCCCGCGGCGACCATGAACGCGCCCGGCAGGCCTCCTTCAGGCGAGAGCGGCACAGGCAGGAAACGCTCGCCCTGGGTGGCCACGGCGGCAAAGACGAAGAACAGCAAGGCCGCCGCAACCCACAACCTGCGCCAGGGCAGGCGCTGATCGAGCAGGCCCAGGGCCAGCAGCAGGGCCAGGGGCGGCAGCTGCGGCAGCAGGTACACCACCACCTTGCCGCTCAAGAGCGAGAGCAGGGTCAAACCGCTGACGGCGGAGATCCACAGCCAAGCCTTGGCGTCGCCCTCGGGCGAGGCGGCCTTGCGCCCGGCCAGGAGGCCGCTCCAGAACCCGCCGCTGAACAGCCTGCGCACGGGCAGGGCCACCGGGGCCAAAAGCCAGGGCAGCCAGCAGGGCGGAAAGGCGATGAGGTAGAAGTACCAAGGCTCCGCGTGGTGGAAGGTCTTGGTGGCCCGCTGGAAGATCTGCTCGTAGAAGATCTTGTGCAGGAACTCCGGTCCCTGGACGAAGTAGGCCGCGGCCACCCAGGAGAAGACCACGGCGATGAGCACGCCCAGGCCGGGCAGCAGGGCCCGGCTGAAGAACTCCCGCGCGCGGCCCCGCCAGGCCAGGAAGAGCATGGTGGTGACGATGGGGAAGGCCAGGCCCAAGGGGCCCTTGGTGAGCGTGGCCAGGGCGGCGAGCAGCATGGCCAGGGCGGCCAACCGCGCGCGCCTGTGCTCTTCGCCCGGGCGGAAGGCCAGGCAGAAGGCCGCCTGGGAGGCGATGATCAGCGCCGTGAACAGGAGGTCCATGCGCGAGTAGTGCAGCAGTCCGGCGAAGAAAAGCGTGGTCAAAAGCACCAGCCCGGCCAGGAAGCCGGCCTCGTCCGGCAGGCGCAGCACGCGCGACCACAGCAGCACGGCGTAGAGCACAAGCAGGCCGCTCACCGCCGTGCCCAGGAAGAACACCGCCGGGTCCGACATCGAACCGGGCGTGCCGGTGAACACGTCAAGCAGACGCAGCAGCCAGAAGTACAGGGGCGGCTTGTCCGGGTAGGCCACGCCGTTCAGGTTCAGCACCAGCCACTTGCCGCGCAGGAGCCCGGCGTAGGCGTCGGCATAGCGCACCTCGTCGGAGAACCACAGGGCGCGGGAGGACAGGGTGCCCGCCGTCTGCACGGCGGTGAGCATTGCCAGGGCCACAAAGGGCCAGCGACGGACGAGATCCCAAAGGCGCTGCATCAGCGGCCTCCAAACAGGGCGAAACGTTGTTTCAGAACATCGGCCAGCCTCGGGGCCAGGCGGCTGGCGAACAGGCCGCCCAGACCGCCCAGGACCAGGCCGCCCAGAAGATCGGTGGGGTGGTGCGCGCCGACGAGCAGGCGGCTTGCGCCCATTGCGGCCAGTAGCAGGCCCATCAGCATGGGCACCAGGAGCGAACGGGCGAAGAGCGCCAGCGTGCCCGTCTGCACGCTCATCTCGGTGGTGTGGCCCGAGGGCATGGAATTGTGCGCGGCGTCGAGCGACCAGGGGACGAAGTCCCCACCCACGCCGGGCCTTGGCCGGCCGATGCCGATCTTGAGCACGCGCTCAAGGGCCAGGGAGAACAGCAGCTGCGCCGCCAGGTAGGAGAGGGCCCAGGCCGCCAGGTCCGCCCGGCCGCGCTTGAGGCCCAGGCCCAGCATGGCCGCGAACACCAGGTACATGGCCGGGTTGCCCCAATCGGTGTACAGCTTCGCCACCCGGAACGCGGCCGGATGGTCCAGGCGCCACTGGGTGAAGTACGCGGCCACCTCGGCCTCGCTGCCGATGAAGGCGAAGCAGGCGGCCACCACCAGCAGAAGCGGCAGGCAAAGGGCCGTCCAGACCATGAGGGGAGCCATGACGGGGGAGGCTGCGGTGTGCGGGGTGGCGCTGGGCATGCGGCCTTATAGGTCGATTCGCGGGTGGGCGCAACACGGGCCCAAGCGATTGAAACAAGCGCGCCCGCCGGGATTTCTCCGGGCGGGCGCGTGCTATTGCGATGGAATGACTAGGCGGCGGTCTTGTCCAGGCCGCTCACGCAGCGGTCAACCTCGCGCACCTTGGCCAGGATGCTCTTGCCGATGCGCTTGAACTCGGCCATGTCCGCGGGCTTGTAGTTGCGCCGCGTCTTGGCCAGCCCGGCCAGGTCGATGGTCTCGTTGAACAGGTAGGGCAGGTACAGCGGGTCCTGGCGCACGAAGAACAGCGCCTGCTCCAGCAAGGTGTGGATCTCCTTCTGGCTTTGGCCGCACTGGCGGAAGAGCTTCTGCATGCGCCGCTCCAGGCCCCTTATGGAGCTGGTCCAGATGTGGCTCCTGGGCTCGAAGCGGTAGCCCTTGGACTGGCCGCGGGCCGCGCCCAGGATGTTCAGGAAGCGCTCGCGGCTGGCCGGAGCCGAGGACAAGAGGCCTTCGCTGCGCGCCTCGTCCAGGTCCACCGGGGGCGCGCCTTCGATGACCACGCCGCCGCCGTACAGGTTGCTGATGCGGAAGGGGATCTTCTTGAGGTCGTTCTCCAGGTCGCGCTTGCTGGTCAGGTACTGGATGCTCGAAATGATCTCCTCGCCCCAGAGGTTCTTGAGGCGCTGGTGCATGGCCGGATCGAAGTTCATGACGTGCGTGGCCGCGTGGTGCCCGTCGGCGTGGGTGGTGGTGCCCTTCCAGGCGAAGTCCTGGCCCACGAGGAGGATGCTGCCCGCGCCCATCCAGCGCAGCAGGCGCACCAGGGTCAGGCTCACGTTGCCGCCCGCGTCCAGCACGAACTCGCGGTCCTGCAGCACGAAGGTGGCCATGCCGCCCATGGTCCACATGGGCAGGGTGGGGCCGGGATAGCGGCGCACCACCTCGGGGTTGACCTTGGTGGAGTAAATGAGCGGGATGTCCTTGGCCCATTCCGCGTCCAGGCGGTCGTAGACCGAGAGCATGGAGTCGTCGTAGTCGAGGGCGAGGCAGAAATGCGGCTTCAGGTCGTAGCGCCTCAGGGCGGGCAGGGTTTGCAGGGCCGTGGTGTACAGGGCGTAGCCGGGGTTCTTGGCCAGCTCCGGGGCGAAGCGCGCAAGGGACGGGCCGGCGCCGAGCACCACAGCGCCCACGCCGTGGGCGGCGTCCTTCAGCGGCAGCAGGCTGCCGTCGTCCTGGGCGCGGCGGTAGTTCTTCAACTCGTTGCCCACCATCACGTCCTGGCGGCAGCGCAGGGTGATCATCTCCACGCTGAAGTTCTCCAGGCGGTTTTTCACCGTGTCCATCCAGCGGGAGTATTCCGGGCCCAGCTGGCGGCTGGGGATGTCCGCGCGGAGGTAAATTTTGCCGTACACGTACTGCAGGTCCAGATTCTTGATGTATTCCTGCAGGTGGTCTTCGTTCGGGGTGATGAAATGCAGCTTCTTGTTGGCGAAGAAGGGGCGGTAGTCCGTCTGGCCCAGGCAGGCCAGCAGCATGGACGGGTTGGGCTCAAGCACGAGGATCTTGTGCGAGTCCGGGGTGTTGACCAGGGTGTGGTTCAGGCCGTAGCCCAGGTTGCAGCCCACGATGACGCTGGCGGAGAGGTCGGGCTTTTCGACGACCGGCCAGTCCTTGTACAACAGGCCCGGGGGCATGCCTTCAAAAATGCCGATTCCCGAGGCCATGCGCCAGTCAATGGCACCCCATCTGTTGACAAAGATGCTGGTTTTCAGGGACTGTTCGTCGAAAGGGCTGCCTGAAAGCCAAGCGTACACGGCCGGGTTGGCCTTCTCAAGCGCGGTGATGTTGTCTTTCAGGAACGGATACATGGTCATAGTGCCGACCTCGCTGGTTTGGAGTCGGCTTTGCAAAACATGGGCCAGCGGTCCCCCAGGATTGGGGGCCTCGCGGGACAGAGGCACACGATGGAGCGCACGGACATTTTGAGGCTTGTCGGCAACACTCCCCTGGTGGAGATCCGCCGCCTGAACCCCCACCCGAACGTCAAAATCATGGCGAAGGTGGAGAGCATGAACCCCGGCGGGTCCATCAAGGACCGCGTGGCCGTGGCCATGATCACCGCGGCGGAAAAAAGCGGCGAGCTGACGCCGGAGAAGACCATCATCGAGGCCACCAGCGGCAACACGGGCATCGGCCTGGCCATGGTGGCGGCGGTGAAGGGCTACAAGATGTGCCTCATCATGCCCGACTCGGCCAGCGAGGAGCGCAAGCGCATCATGCGCGGCTACGGCGCGGAGATACGCCTCACCCCGGGCAAGCTCGGCACCGATGGCGCCATCGAGCTGGCCTACCGCCTGGCCAGGACAGAGCCGGACAAGTACGTGCTCATGGACCAGTTCAACAATCCCGCCAGCATCGCCGCCCACTACGAGGGCACCGGCCCGGAGATCTGGAACCAGACCGGCGGCGCGGTGACCCATGTGGTGGCCACCCTGGG
>CAYUOW010000101.1:0-9084 GCA_964446455.1 uncultured Desulfocurvus sp. | reverse complement strand
AGACATGGTCATCAAAGATTGCATCAACGGGAACCTCAATCGCGGCACTCTTGCCAGATATCCATCTATTCAACCGCAATATATGTGGTTTTGGCGTTGTGTGGACTGGCTGGAGAAGCGCGGCATGGTGTTCGACTACACACCGAACGGAGACCGCAAGCCCTTCGTGCGCCCTGCCGTGCTGGACACCACGCCGCCGGATATTCTTGGGGCAGAGGCGAACAAGTAGGCCATTTCTGAGCTGAGTTCACCTTGGCCGGCACGGCTGCCGCAGCCAGCGCATGCCGCGCTCGCCCGGGCCCTTCCCCCACGCCTTGAGCTTCCGGGCGCTTTGCCCTACACTGCGGGCAGGCGCCCGCCCCGTCACCCATCCCCCTGCCCAGTGGAGACAGACCGTTCATGAAGGACATCGCCCGCTTCCTTTCCGGCTTCAAGATCTTCCAGCGCACCTATTTCTGCGGCGACAACGAACTCTTCAGCGACCTGAAGGAAGCCCAGAACCCCAAGGTGCTGGTCATCGCCTGCTCCGATTCCCGCGTGGACCCGGCGCTTTTGCTGGGCGTGGAGCCCGGCGACATCTTCGTGGTGCGCAACGTGGCCAACCTGGTGCCCCCGTACGAAAACGCCCCTGGCCGCCACGGCGTCAGCGCCGCGCTGGAATACGCGGTGAAGGTGCTGCAGGTGGAGCACGTCATCGTGCTGGGCCACTCGTTCTGCGGCGGCATCCAGGCGCTCATGACCCCGGACCGCGAGGGCCTGGGCGAGTTCATCGCGCCCTGGGTGAAAATCGCCGAGGCCGCCCTCACCGAGGTCACCACCCAGCTGCCGGACAAGGACGAGACCGTGCGCCAGCGCGCCTGCGAGCAGGCCTCCGTGCTGGTCTCCCTGGAGAACCTGCTGACCTTCCCCTGGCTGTGGGAACGGGTGATGACCGGCAGCGTGTATCTGCACGGCTGGTACTTCGACATGCAGAAGGGCGAACTCTTGAGCTACCTGCCGGAGACCGGCACCTTCGAGCCCCTCGTCGCGCGTTGCGTGACACCTGCGAAGTAACCGCGCGCGGCGTGACACCTGCGAAGGGAAACGCGCCTAGAAGGTGTGCTCCAGCCTCAGGCGGAAGGTCTGATTCCGGCCCCTTTCATCGCTGTACAGCGACCTTCCGTAATCGAAGGAGAACCAAAGCGACGAGCTGACGGTCAGACGGCAGCCGACCTCGCCGACGACTTCATTGCTCTCCTTCCTGTTGCCCTGCAGCACATAGGTCGGCCCGGCGGTTCCAAGGTCAAGATAGCTCATGCGTGCGTCGCCCTGGCGGTCAACATGGTGCTGCAACTCAAGCTTGGCGCGGGGGGCGAGCATGCCGATGTCCAGCAGCTGGGTCGTATCGGCGCGCACGCCAAGGGTGCTGATGAAGGAGCTCACGCTCTGCTTCTCATACCGCAGCGAATCGGTTCCCACGGAAAATTCGGAGTAGGACGCCAAGTTGGCCCTGGCCCAATCCAGGCGGCCATAGGGTGATATCTTCCCCTTCTCCAGAGCGTACTCGTACCCGGCGGTGACCGAGGCGAAGAACTGGTTGCCGTCGCGCCCTGCGCTCACCACCTCTCCGGTGTCGGTGGTGCGCTGCGGGTGCAGGCTCAAGACGCCAAAGCCCGCCAGGCCGTCCACGAAGATGTTTTTCCCGGGCCTCAGGGTGCCGTAAATCGCCGCCATTGCGCCCGTGCCCGTGCTCTTCGTCCCCTCATCCTCCACCTGGGTCACGCTGAGGCTTTGCCCCATGCCGATGCCGAGCGAGACCAGATCGTTCAACCGCAGGTCCACGCCCATGCTGATGCCGTCCGTCCTTACATCATAACTGCTGCTCCCCCTGGATGCCCCGCGATGGGTGAGCCGGAGCTCGCCCTCGGCCCACATGGAGACATCCTGCTTCAGGGCGGTGCCGGGCTGGGGCGTGTCGTCCCGCAAGGTCTTGCCAAACGCCGACCAGAGGTTGGACAGCACCGAATTCGTCCCCTTTCCGGGCAGTGCAAAGTTCAGATTGAAGTTGTTCGCTCCCCAGCCATCGTTGTGCAATGAAGCCATGCGCTGGGTGAAGTTGCTTATCTGCACCACGGCGTAGCGTTGCACCGTGGCGGTTTGCGCGTTCACCAGCCCCCGCACCTTGGACTTCTTCGTCGGGTTGTCGCGCTCCTTGCCGATGGTCAGGCTGATGGTCGCCGCCAGCGTGACCGTGGTGCCTGTGCTGGAATCCGTGACCGTGACGCCGAAGCTGTATGCCCCGCTTTCCGTGGGCTTGCCGGCCACAAGTCCCGCGCTGCTCAAGGCCACTCCCGGCGGCAGGCTGCCCGAGGCCAGGGCGAAGGTATACGGCGCCAGCCCGCCGCTGGCTTTGAGTGTCTGCGAGTACGGCAGGTTCTTTTCGCCCGCCTTCAGGGTTGTGGGGGTGATGGCGAGGGAGGGCGCGCCGACGGTGACGTTCACCGTGGCAGGGGCGCTGGTGCCACCGGGGCCGTTGGCCGTGTAGCTGAAGCTGTCCGGACCGTTGTAGCCGCTGGCGGGCGTGTAGGTGATGACCTTGCCGCTGGCCGTGGCCGTGCCGTGCGAAGGCGGGCTGACGACGCTCACGCTGGTGACGGGACCGCCGCCGAGGCTCGGCGAGGTATCAATAACTTTGGCCGTGTTGTACGCCGTGTTCACGCCGATGCCCCCGGCCACAGGCGCGGCTTCGCTGATGCCCAGGCTGTAGCTAACGGTCTGCGTGGCCTTGGTGCCGGTGCTGGAATCCGTGGCCTTGATGCTGAAGCTGTACGTGCCCGCGGCGCCGGGCGTGCCGGAAAGCGCGCCCGCGCTGGAGAGCGCAAGGCCCGCAGGCAGGCTGCCCGAGGCCACGGCGTACGTGTACGGGGAGGCGCCGCCGCTGGCGCTGAACGTGAGACTGTACGCGACGCTCACCTGCCCCGCGGTGAGGCTGCCTGCGGACGGGCTCAGGGTCAGCGTGGGCGCGCCAACCGTCACCGTCACCGTGGCGGGGGCGCTGGTGCCACCGGGACCGGTGGCCGTGTAGCTGAAGCTGTCCGGCCCGTTGTAGCCCGTGGTCGGAGTGTAGGTAATGACCTTGCCGCTGGCCGTGGCCGTGCCGTGCGCGGGCGGGCTGGCCACGCTCACGCTGGTGGCGGGCCCCCCGGTGAGCTTCGCCGTCAGGTCGATGGCCGTAGCCGTATTATAGGCCGTGCTGGCGCTGGCCGCAGCCGCAATGGGCACGGCTTCGCTGATGCCCAGGCTGTAGCTAACGGTCTGCGTGGCCGCGGTGCCGGTGCTGGAATCCGTGGCCTTGACGCTGAAGCTGTACGCGCCCGCGGTGCTGGGCGTGCCGGAAAGTGCGCCCGTGCTGGCAAGCGAGAGCCCAGGCGGCAGGCTGCCCGAGGCCATGGCGTATGTGTACGGGGAGGCGCCTCCGCTGGCGCTGAACGAGAGGCTGTACGCGACGCTCACCTGCCCCGCGGTGAGGCTGCCTGCGGACGGGCTCAGGGTCAGCGTGGGCGCGCCAACGGTGATGGTCACGGTGGTGGCGGAGCTGGTGCCGCCAGGGCCGGTGGCTGTGTAGGTGAAGCTGTCTGCGCCGTTGTATCCGGTGGCAGGAGTATAGGTGACGACCATGCCGCTGGCCGTGGCCGTGCCATGCGCGGGCGGGCTGGCCACGTTCACGCTTGTTGCCGGGCCGCCGCTTATGTTCCCGCTCAGGTCGATGGCCTTGGCCGTGTTGTAGGCCGTGCTCACACTGGCGGACAAGCCGTTGGGCGCGGGTTCGATGATGAGCAGACTGTAGGCGGCGGTCTGCGTGGCCGCGGTGCCGGTGCTGGAATCCGTGGCCTTGATGCTGAAGCTGTACGTGCCCGCGGCGCCGGGCGTGCCGGAAAGCGCGCCCGCGCTGGAGAGCGCAAGGCCCGCAGGCAGACTGCCCGAGGTCACGGCGTAGGTGTATGGCGAGGCGCCCCCGCTGCAGCTGATGGCGTTGCTGTAGTAGCTGCCTGCCTGCCCGGACGTGAGGCTGCCTGCGGCCGGGTTCAGGGTCAGCGCGGGCGCGCCGATGGTGATGGTCACCGTTGCGGCGGTGGACGTTCCCCCTGGACCTGTGGCCGCGTAGGTGAAGCTGTCCGTGCCGTTGTAGCCGCTGGTGGGCGTATAGGTGATGACCATGCCGCTGACCGATGTGGTGCCGTGGCTGGGCCCGCTGGCCACGCTGAGGCTGGTGGTTGGGCCCCCGGCAAGCTTTGCCGTCAGGTCGATGGGCTTGGCGGTATTGTAGGCCGTGGTCGCGGTGGCGGGCAGGGCGATGGGCGCGGCCTCGATGACCGTCAGGGTGTAGGCTGCGGTCTGCGTGGCCGCAGTGCCGGTGCTGCTGTCCGTGGCGGTGATGCTGAAATTGTAGGTGCCCGCAACGCTGGGCGTGCCGGAAAGCGCGCCCGTGCTGGCAAGCGCGAGTCCTGGCGGCAGGCTGCCCGCGCTCACCGCAAAGGTGTATGGGCTCTGCCCGCCGCTGGCGCTGCTGCTCTGGCTGTATGCCAGGCCCACCCGTCCCGAGCTCAAGCTTCCGGCGGCCGGACTCAGGATCAGCGTGGGAGCCCCCACGGTCACGTCCACGGCGGCCGGAGCAGAGGAACCGCTTACGCCGTTGGCCAGATAGGTGAAGCTGTCCGGGCCGTTGTAACCCGTGGCCGGCGTGTAGGTGATGACCATGCCGCTGGCCGTGGCCGTGCCGTGCGCAGGCTGGGTGGCCACGCCAACGCTGGTGGCCGCGCCGCCGCTGATGCTCGCCGTGAGGTCGATGGCCTTGGCCGTGTTGTAGGCCGTGCTGGCGCTGGCCGCCGCAGCCACAGGCAGGGCATATCCCGTGGTCACGGTGAAGTATTTTGTCGTACTCTTGCCAGACACCGTCTCGGTGCTGCTCGATGCGGTTCCGTTCACGGAGCTGTCCGTGACCTTGATGCCAAAGGAGGAGTTGCCCGCAGTGGTCGGCGTTCCGGAAATGACGCCGCTTGAGGACATGCTTATTCCCGGCGGGAGACTGCCTGAGGTGAGCACGTACGTGTATGGAGTGGTGCCACTGGTCACGCCGCTCAGGGTGTAATTGTAGGGAACGCCCACCAGAAAGTCCGGGAGCGCCTCCGAAACCCAGCCGATGACCGGCGGATTGATGACGACAAGGACGTTGCCGGTGCCGCTGGTCCCCTCGGCCACGGTCACCGTGTAGGTGAACTTGTCGCTTCCATAGAAGCCCGGTTTTGAAGTGTAGGAGATGCTGGTGGGACCGGTGACCACGGGGGTCACGCCATGCATTGAAACGGCCGCCGTCAGGGAAACCAGCGTGCCGCCGCTGATTTTCGAGCTCAGGTCAACCGTGCCGGACATGCCGAAAGGAATGGTGGCTGTTCCGGTTCCGGCCTTGGGCTGCACGACGATCGTCAGCTGAAAGCTTTGAGGGAGAACGCCCCCGAAGGGCTCGTTGATGGGCAACACGAGAGAATAGATGCCCGGCGTTGTGGGGGTGCCGGTGAGGGAGTTGGACGACACAGTCATGCCGTCCGGCAGGGCGCTGCTGGTGCCCAGGGTGTAGGCCCCGTTGTACAATCCGCCGCTGGGTGTGAAGTAGGTGTAGGAAGCGGTCCCGGCCGTCAGGGTGACGGTGCTGCCGGATGCGGGCACGAACACCACCGGCGTGCCGACCTTTATGCTCATGGGGTACACTGCCGACGTTCCATCCGGCCCGGCGAGGCTCACCTGGCAGCTGTCGGACCCGCTGTAGCCCGCATCCGGTGTGAAGGTCAGAATCAGGCCCGAGGCCGTCAAGCTTCCATGGGCCGGAGGAGTCACGATATTCACGCTGGTGGCCACGCCGATGATCCAGGGGGTCTGATCGAAGCTGCGGGGTTGCCCGTATTCGACCTGTAGCTCTTGCACGCTGTTGTAGCTGGGGGGATCGGCCAGGGCGTCCTCAGGACAAGCGAGACCCAAGACGCAAGCCAAGAGCGCCAGCGCTGGCAATCTCCTTCTCCAAGCACCTTGGGCCATACCCACACTCCCGGGGCGAGCTGGCTCCCTCTGGACACATGCGACCGGTTCCCACGCCAATCGCCTTCACTTTGCGTCCGGACCAGCGCCTCGCAGGCTTCCATGCGTCCGTGCGTCGCCTGGCGGGCCGCAGAAACCCCCTGCGGCAATCAGCGACGGCAATTACGCATCGTATTTTTCTATACACTTCTTATCATTGTATTATTGAACATAGTTTTTAAAACCATGCAACATCATTAAACTTTATTATATCAACAGCGAATTATGGAATAAGACATGTATTCACAGTATGTTATTTTTCTTATAAACAGGCCACCGCCGCGTATTTCACAACAAACGGTGCAAAACCTCTGAAGGCGCGCCGCTTGGACCTTGCGGGGAACAAGAAAAGGGCCGCCGACGTTTCCGCCAGCGGCCCCATGCCGGGTTTGATGATTTTTTTTCGGCCTAGAGGCCGGAGAGCTTCTTGAGGGCCAGGAACAGCGCCTGGGTGCCGTCCTTGCCGTGGCCCTCCCTGGCGGCCTCGGCGTACAGGCTCTCCACCAGCGCAAGTCCCGGCAGGCTGATGCCCATGCGCCGGGATTCCTCCAGCGCGATGCCCATGTCCTTCACGAAATGGTCGATCATGAAGCCGGGCGCAAAGTCGCCCTTCAGGATGCGCGGGGCCAGGTTCTCCAGGCTCCAGCAGCCCGCAGCGCCCTTGGAGATGGCGCCCAGCACGGCCTGGGGATCGAGCCCGGCCTTGGTGGCGTAGAGCAGGCTTTCGCACACGCCGATCATGCTGCCCGCGATGACGATCTGGTTGCACATCTTGGTGTGCTGCCCGGCCCCGGCCGCGCCCTGGTGCAGGATGATGCGGCCCATGCGCTCGAACAGCGGCTTCACCGCGGCGAACACCTCGGCCTCGCCGCCGACCATGATGGACAGGGCGGCGTTCTTCGCGCCCACGTCGCCGCCGGAGACAGGGGCGTCGAGCGCGTGCGCGCCCTTGGCCTTCGCAGTCGCGAAGATCTCCACGGCCAGGCTGGGGCTCGTGGTGGTCATGTCCACGGCGATGGCCCCGGGCTTCAGCCCCGCCAGCACGCCGTCGGCCTCGAAATACACGCGGCGCACGTCCGCCGGGTAGCCCACGATGGTGAAGACCACGTCCGAGGCCTCGGCCACGGCGCGGGGGCTGTCCGCCCAGGCCGCGCCCTTGTCCAGCAGGGGCTGGGCCTTGGCCCTGGTGCGGTTGAACACCGTGGCCGGGTGGCCCGCGGCCATGAGATGCCCACACATGGAAACGCCCATGACGCCGGTGCCGATCCAGCCGATGCGGGTGTCTTTGGTGACGGAAAGCAGTGCGGTCATGGGGTTCTCCTTGCTGTCTTTCGGGTGGGGGAGGCATTGCCTGCGGGTGCGATGGTAGCCATGCCGAGGCGGGAGCGCAAGACTTCACCGGGTGGCGGGCGCAACGAAAAAGGGACCTGGAATCACTTCCAAGTCCCTTAATTCTTTTGGTAGCGGGGGCAGGATTTGAACCTACGACCTTCGGGTTATGAGCCCGACGAGCTACCGTACTGCTCCACCCCGCGACACGTCGATGCGGCGTTCCCCGCGTCGAGAAGGGGTATGTAGTCCCCAGCCCTCACCCTGTCAACGCTTATTTACACCGACCCGGAAATTTCCTATACCCCGCCCATGCCGAATACCCAGAGCGTCTCCATTGTTATTCCCGTGTTCAACGAGGAAGAGAACCTCCCGCTGCTCTTTGCCGAGCTGGCCAAAGCCATGCGCCCCCTTGCCCGCACCTGGGAAGTGGTCTTCGTGGACGACGGCAGCACCGACAAAAGCCTCGACGTTCTGAAGGGCCTTGCCCAGGACAACAGCGAGGTGCGCTACCTCGCCTTCACCCGAAACCGCGGGCAGTCCGCCGCGTTCTGCGCCGGGTTCGACGAAGCCAGCCACCCCATCGTGGTGACCCTGGACGCCGACCTGCAGAACGACCCGGCCGACATTCCCGCCATGCTCGCCCTGTTCGACCAGGGGTACGGCATGGCCATCGGCTGGCGGCAGAAGCGCCAGGACACCTTCAGCAAGCGCTACGCCTCGAAGATCGCCAACGCCATCCGCAACAGGATCACCCGTGAGAGCGTGCGCGACACGGGCTGCTCGCTCAAGGTCATGCGCCGCGACATGCTGGTGCGCATTCCGCGCTTCAAGGGCATGCACCGCTACCTGCCCACGCTGATGAAGCTGCAGGGCGCCACGGTGGCGGAAATGCCCGTGAACCACCGCGAGCGGCGCATGGGCGTTTCGAAATATGGCAACTGGGAGCGCGCCGTGGCCGGCGTGCGCGACTTGCTGGGCGTGCGCTGGCTGCAGGACCGCCACTTCGGGTACGAAATCCGCGAGAAGAACCGCTAGGCCGCCTTCAGGCCCAGGGCCTGGCGCACCTTGGCCTTGAGCTCGGAGAGGTCCACGGACTTGACCACGTAGTAGTCCGCGGCGATGCTCTTGAGGTCGTGCTGGAAGCTGTCGTACGCGGTGGAGAGGATCACCGGCACGTGGGCCTTGCGGCTGCGGATGAGCTGCAACAGATCCAGGCCGGACTTCTCCGGTCCCAGGCGGATGTCTAATATGACCACCTGCGGGGCCTCGCGCTCCAGCAGGTCGAGGATGGAATCCTCGCCGTCGGACGTGACCACGGCGTAGCCCTCATCCTCAAGCTCCTCCTGATAGAGCATGCGGATGTGCTTTTCATCGTCAACCACAAGAATCTTCGGCTTGTCCATAATATCGCTCCTCTGGGGGGAAGGGCTTCTCTTACTCTGAACCGTATATTCCGTTTTTCGCGGCGGTCAATAGAATTGTGTCCGCCCTGCATCGAAACACGCGGCATACCCCCCCGCCTTGACACCCGCCACGGAGCCGGGCACCAGTTGGCCACATCACCCGCAAGGAGCATGCTGCATGATCACCGTCTTCGTGGAGCCGGACAACGAGACCTTCACCTTCGAGAAGCACAACACCGTG
>CAYUOW010000100.1:0-9190 GCA_964446455.1 uncultured Desulfocurvus sp. | reverse complement strand
ATGAGCCACTACGCCGGACACGGCTTCGACCGCGAGCCCTTTGCCAACTCCCCGGACCCCGGCTTCCTGCTGGACACCCGCCAGCACGCCACCTGCCTGCAGGAGCTTGAGATCTCCCTGCGCCTGCGCCGGGGCCTGAACCTCGTCACCGGCGACATCGGCACCGGCAAGACCACCCTGTGCCGCAGCCTGTTGCGCGCCTTCGCCCAGGACGAGGCCACGGACGTGCACCTGCTGCTCGACCCGCACTTCGCCAGCAGCGAGGAATTCCTGCGCGTCATCCTGGCCAGCGTTTCCGGCCAGAGCCCGGAACCGGGCCTGGGCCTGTGGGGCCTCAAGGAAGCCCTGAAGCAGCAGCTGTTCCGCCTGGGCCTGGTGGAAAAGCGCCTGGTGATCCTGGTCATCGACGAAGGCCAGAAGATTTCGCCGGAGAACCTGGAAATATTGCGCGAGATGCTGAACTACGAGACCAACACCTCGAAGCTGCTGCAGATCGTCCTCTTTGCCCAGCGCGAGCTTGAGCCGGTCATCGACGCCATGCCCAACCTGGCCGACCGCATCAACGTGCGCCGCAGGCTCACCCCGCTTTCCCTGGCCGAGACGCGCCGCATGATCGAGCACCGCCTGGCCGTGGCCTCCGGCGGAGCGCCGCTGGTGGGCTTCAGCCTGCCCGCCGTGCTGGCCGTCCACTGGGCCTCGGGCGGCTCGCCCCGCAAGACCGTGCGCCTGTGCCACATGGCCCTGCTGGAAATGCTGGTGCGCGGCAAGACCCGCGTCGGCCTGGGCCACGTGCGCGCAGCCCTGCGCGCGGGCGGCGGCAAGCTGAACGCGCGCCGCAAGGCCGGTCTGGCCGCCTGCGCCGCCATCGTCGTGGTCTTCGGCGGGCTGTGGCTCTCCCTTGGCAACTCCGGCCCGGTGCTCAGCCCGGCCGCCCTTTCCTCCGCCGCGCCCGTGGCGGTTCCCGCCGCTGCGCCCACAGCCGACGCCCAGCCTGTGGCTGGCCTCACGGCTGAAGGGCTGACCCTGGCCCCGGCCGAGGCCGCGGTCCAGGAAGGCCAGAACGCCGACACCCAGGCGGGCCGCGTGTCGCTTTTGCCCCAGCGCGACCAGGGCCCGGCGGTGCGCGAGGCCGTTGAAAAGCCGCGTCCGGCCACCCTGCAGGTGGACCTGCCGGAGCAGGAGACCACGCCGGCCCGCGCCGTTTTGGCCCCCACGGAACAGGCGGCCGCAGGCCTGGACAAGGCCCGCCGCCTGGCCCAGAAGGCCTCCCCCACTCCGGACCGCCCGTAGGCGCCGGGTTCAAGGACCGCACCGTGAAACGGGAACGCAAACGCCTGGGCGAACTGCTCATCGAAGCCGGTGCCCTCACCGAGGCCCAGCTCGAGACCGCGCTTTCCGGCCAGAAGAAGTCCGGCCTGAAGCTCGGCCAGTACCTCATCCAGTCGGGCATCCTCAAAGAGAACATCATCATCGACTCGGTGAGCCAGCAGCTGCGTATCGAACGCTACACGCCGGACAAGCACCCCTACGAGGACCGCATCGACTCCTTCGTGGCGGAGGAGCTGGCCCAGCGCCACCACCTGGTGCCCCTGTCCAAGCGCGGGCACCTGCTGCTCATCGCCATGACCGACCCCATGGACATCAACGCCCTGGATGCCGTGGAGATCGCCACCAACCTCGAGGTGGAGCCGGTCATCTGCTCGGAGAACGACTACGAGCTCCTGTTCAACGCCATCTACGGCCGGGTGGACCAGACCAAGGACCTCTTCGGCGGCATGACCGACGAGGACGGGGACATCACCACCCAGACCGGCGGCGACGACAAGGAAGACATCGCCATCGACACCCTGCAGGACCAGGCCTCCCAGGCCCCGGTCATCCGCATGGTGAACTCCATCTTGAGCCAGGCCGTGCGCGAGCACGCCAGCGACGTGCACATCAGCCCGGAAAAGGACAGCATCCAGCTGCGCTTCCGCGTGGACGGCAAGCTGCGCATGATCCCGGCCCCGCCCAAGGCCAGTTTTCTGCCGCTGGTCTCGCGCATCAAGATCATGGGCAACATGGACATCGCCGTGTCCAAGATCCCCCAGGACGGCCGCTTCACCTTCGTCACCCAGCGGCGCGAATTCAACGTCCGCGTGTCCTCCCTGCCCACCGTGCACGGCGAGAACCTGGTGCTGCGCCTGCTGGAGCGCAACGCCAGCGGCCTGAACCTGAGCGAGCTTGGGCTCTCAAGCCCGGACCGCGCCAGGATCGAAGCCTCGGTGGTCAAGCCCTACGGGCTCATTGTGGCCGCGGGCCCAACCGGCAGCGGCAAAAGCACCACGCTCTACGCACTTTTGAAGCACATCAACACGCCGGACATCAACATCGTCACCCTGGAAGACCCGGTGGAATACCGCATGCCCACGGTGCGCCAGGTGCAGTTGAACCGCAAGGCGGGCATGACCTTCGCCTCGGGCCTGCGCAGCATCTTGCGCCAGGACCCGGACGTCATCCTGGTGGGCGAGGTGCGCGACAGCGAGACGGCGGAAATCGCCGTGCAGGCCGGCCTGACCGGCCACCGCGTGCTGACCACCCTGCACACCAACGACGCGGCCACGGCCATCACCCGGCTCATCGAGATGGGCATCCAGCCCTTCCTGGTGTCCACGGTGCTCCTGGCCTCGGTCAGCCAGCGCCTGGTGCGCAAGAACTGCCCGCATTGCATCGAGTCCTACACGCCGCGCAAGGACCTGCTCATGGCCTTCGGCATCCGCGAGGAGATGCTGCCGCGCTTCAGCTTCCAGCGCGGCACCGGCTGCCGCACCTGCCACCAGACCGGCTACTCCGGCCGCATGGCCATCTACGAGGTGCTGCAGGTGGACGAGATGGTGCAGGACATGATCATGCGCGGAGCCACGGCCAAGGACATCGCCAAGGCCTGCGTGCAGGCCAAGACCATGCGCACGCTGAAGGCCGACGCCCTGGCCAAGGTGGCCCGGGGCCTCACCACCCTGGAAGAGGCCGCCGGCGCGGTGATGATCTAGGAGCGCAGCCCATGCCCTTCTTCAAATACACGGCCCTGACCAGCAGCGGCGGCAACACCAAGGGCGTCATCGAGGCCTCCGGCCCGGACGCGGCCCAGGACCAGCTCGCCGCGCGCGGGCTCATCCCCACCGGGGTGACGGAAACCAGCGGGCCCGATGGCGGCGGCGGCGGCGGTTTCTTGACGGACCTGTCCAACCGCATGCAGTCCATCAAGCCCCAGGACCTGATCCTGTTCACCAAGCAGCTGCGCACCATGCTGAACGCAGGCATCCCGGTGCTGCAATCCCTCGACGTTCTGCAGAACCAGACCGAGAACCCGCGCCTCAAGGCCGCCATCATCAGCATCGCGGCGGACATCAAGAGCGGCACCACGCTCTCCAAGGCCTTCTCCAAGCATACCGGCATCTTCCCGGAGCTCTACTGCAACATGATCCGCGCGGGTGAGATAAGCGGCACGCTGACGGAAGTCCTGGAGCGCCTCATCTACATCGTGGAGCACGAGTTCAAGGTCAAAAAGGACATCAAGAGCGCCCTCACCTACCCCATCGTGGTTGTGGTGGCCCTGGTGGCGGCCTTTTTCGTCCTCATCCTCTTTGTGCTGCCGCACTTTGTGGAGCTGTTCAACAAGTCGGGCATCGCCCTGCCGCTGCCCACGCGCATGTGCCTTGGCCTATACGCCCTTTTGACGAAGTTCTGGTACGTGGCCCTGGCCCTCATCGGCGGCGCGTTCTTCGGCCTCTCCGCCTATTTCCGCACAGAGGCGGGCAAGATCGCCCGCGACGGCTTCTTCCTTCGGCTGCCCATCCTGGGCCCGGTGTTCAAGAAGGCGGCCATGGCGCGCTTCGCCAGCATCTTCGCCATCCTCCAGGCCAGCGGCATCACCGTGCTGGAGGCCATGGATATTTTGACGGACACCATCGGCAATGCCTACATCGCCCGCGACTTCCGCAACCTGCGGGAAAAGCTGGAGCAAGGCCGCGGCCTCTCCGGCCCCTTGCGCAGCGCAAAGTCCTTCACGCCCATGATGGTGTCCATGATCTCCATCGGTGAGGAGACGGGCAACATGGAGGAAATGCTGAAGGAAGCGGCCCAGCACTATGACTATGAGGTGGAATACGCCGTAAGCAAGATGAGCGAGCTGCTGGGCCCGGTGCTGGTGGCTGGCCTCACCGGCGTGGTGGGCTTCTTTGCCCTGGCGATCTTCCTGCCATTGGTAGAACTGATGCAACACTCCATGGGTGGACTTAAATAAATATCCTGTCAGTTAAGTGTGTTAAATATAAAACACCGGCAGGATACTGGACGTGGTGGAACAGGTTTTGCTAAAGATTATCGCAACAGCTCCTGGGCCTGCCCGGGAGGGGAAAACGGAACTTATTTCCCGGCGAAAAACCGGGGAACACACCCAGGAGGAATCTATGCATTTGACGAACCGGACCCGGCGCGAAGGCGGCTTCACCCTCATCGAACTCATTTCGGTGATCATCATTTTGGGCATTCTCGCCGCTGTCATCACGCCCAAGTATTTCGACATGACGGAAAAGGCCAACCAGGCCTCGTACAACGGCGCCCTGAACGAGGCCACCTCGCGCCTCAACCTGTCCTATGCCAAGTACATCATGACCAACAATGCCCCCCCGGCCAACCTGACCGCCCTGGGCACCTCGGCCTATCTGGGTGCGACCCTGACCGCCGTGGACATCGGTGACTTCAACGTGTCCTACGCGTCCTACGTCGCTCCCACCGCCACCACCGCGGGTACCGTCACCCTGACTGTGACCCCCAAGACAGGCACGGTGCCGACCAACGTGACGAACACCAAGGTCGTACAGTGGCCGGGCGAGTACGTCGCGCCATAACGTAACGTTTCGGTCAAAGAAATCAGGGGGCTTCGGCCCCCTTTTTTTTCGCCCAGCGCCTTGTGCCCCGGGTTTGTCTCGTGCTAGCGCAGTACGTATGGCAGACCTTGTCCGCAACTCCGCAGTCCGCACCGCTCCGCAGGCTTTCCACCCGCCGCGGGGCACGCGGGGCTTCACCCTGGTGGAGCTCATCGTGGTCATCGTCGTCCTGGGCATCCTGGCCGCGGTGATCGTGCCCCGCTACTCCGTCATCACCGACTCGGTGCTCAAGGTCACCGCCAACGCCGCCATAGGCGAGGCCGTGGCCCGGCTGCAGGGCGCCACCCAGCTCTACACGGCGGACACGGGCAACGCGCCCGCGAAGGTCAGCGATCTCGCACCGACGAGGTATCTGAACCTCGACGCGGGCAACAAGGTCGGCATCGGCTCCTATGACGCCGCCTACGTCTCCACTCCGGGCACTGGCGAGGTCACCATCTCCATCACCAGCGCTGGGGAAACAGCGGTCCTCGCCAGCAAGACCGTGCCCTGGCCCTAGGCAGCACTCACGCCGCTCCCCCAATTTCCCCTTTGATTTTGCCATGCCCCGCAGTATAGTCGGAAGCATGGTGGGAATCGAGTTTTTCGCTTTCTTCCCAGCCATGAATTGAGCACCGACCGCCTGACCGGCCCCCGCCCGGAGGCGCAACTCCCTGCCCGGAGGCCGGAACCACGCATGGCACAGATCAACGCCTTCTTCAGCATGCTGCACGAATACGGCGGCAGCGACCTGCACCTGGCCAGCGGCTCCCAGCCGCTGTTGCGGCTGCGCGGCCAGCTCACGCGCATCAAGTACAAGGTGCTGGAGCATGAGGAGCTGAAGACCATGCTCTACGAGATCACGCCGGAGCCCAAGATCAAGCAGTTCGAGGAAACGGGCGATGTGGACTTCGCCCACGAGCTGCCCGGCGTGGCCCGCTACCGCGTGAACTACTTCATGCAGCACCGGGGCATCTCCGCCGTGTTCCGCGAGATTCCGCAGGAGATCATGAGCGTGGAGCAGCTGGGCCTGCCGGACCGCCTGCGCGACCTGGCCATGCTGAACAAGGGCCTCGTGCTCGTCACCGGGCCCACGGGCAGCGGCAAAAGCACCACGCTGGCGGCCATCATCGACCACGCCAACAAGAACCGGCGCGACCACATCCTGACCATCGAGGACCCCATCGAGTTCGTGCACCAACCCCAAGGCTGCCTCGTCAACCAGCGAGAGGTGGGGCGCGACACGGGCAGCTTCAAGGCAGCCCTGCGCGGCGCCCTGCGCGAGGACCCGGACATCATCCTGGTGGGCGAAATGCGCGACCTGGAAACCATCCAGCTGGCCCTGCAAGCCGCGGAGACCGGGCACCTGGTCTTCAGCACCCTGCACACCCAAAGCGCCCACAAGACCATCGACCGCATCATCGAGGTCTTTCCCGAGGACTCCCAGGCCCAGGTGCGCACCAGCCTTGCGGAGAGCTTGCGCGCCGTGGTCTCGCAGACCCTTTTCCGCCGGGTGGACAAGCCCGGCCGCGTGGCCGCGCAGGAGATCCTCATGGGCATTCCCAGCGTGCGCAACCTCATCCGCGAGGCCAAGACCCACCAGTTGCCCAGCGTGCTGCAAACGGGACGAGAGGCGGGCATGCAGACCCTGGACGACGAGATCTGCCGCCTGCTGGAGGGCGGGATCATCAGCCCGGAGGACGCACTGACCCAGGGCCAGAACCGGGAGAAGATCCAGGCCTGCCTGGAAAAGCTGGATGGGGGGAACATGGGGGGCGGCAAATGAGCATGACCCGCCAGCAGTTCGACGCCCTCATGGCCCAGGTGCTGGAACAGCACCCCGAGGTGGCCGACATCATCATCACCACGGGCAAGGCCATCCAGGCCGAGGTGCACGGCGAGCTCAAGGACGCCGTGACCGCGCCGGACCTGGGCAAGCTTTCGGCCCTCATGACCAAGGCCATGGCCCTGGCGCTCATCGGCGAGAACGCCCGGCTGCAAAAGGCCCTGGCCGGAAAGGGCTCCTGCGACCTCTCCTACGCCCTGCCGGGCCGCGGCCGCTTCCGCGTGAACATCTTCAGCCAGCGCGGCAGCCTCGCGCTCGTCATGCGCCGCCTGCCATCGCGCATCCCCAGCATGGAGGAGCTGAACCTGCCCCAGGCCTTTCAGGAAATGGCGCTGGAGAAAAACGGCCTCATCCTCGTCACCGGCGGCACGGGCTCGGGCAAGTCCAACTCGCTGGCCGCCCTCATCGACCGCATCAACGAGACCCGCGCCGGGCACATCGTGACGCTCGAAGACCCGGTGGAGTTCACCCACCCGCACAAGAAGGGCACCGTGAACCAGCGCGAGCTGGGCATCGACTTCGACACCTTCGCCTCCGGCCTGCGGGCCGCCTTCCGCCAGGGGCCCAAGGTCATCCTGGTGGGCGAGATACGCGACCCCGAAACCATGGAGATTGCGCTCCAGGCCGCGGGAACCGGGCATCTGGTGCTCTCCACCCTGCACACCACCGACGCCGGGGCCACGGTGAACCGCATCCTGGGCCTCTTTTCCCCGGCCGAGGAACGGCTCATCCGCATGCGCCTGGCCGAAAGCCTGCGCTTCGTGGTGTCGCAGCGCCTGCTGCCCAAGGTTGCAGGCGGCCGCGTGGCGGCCTTCGAGGTCCTGAAGAACACCCTGCGCATCAAGGATCTGATCCTCCAGGGCGAGAGTGGCGACAAGACCTTCTACGGCGTGCTGGAGCAAGGGGCCACCTACGGCATGCAGACCTTCGACCAGCATTTCCTGGCGCTCTACGAGGCCGGGACCATCGCCGAGGACACGGCGCTGCTTTCCGCCAGCGACCGCTCGCGCCTGGGGCAGATGATCGACCGCACCAAGGCCCTGCGCGGCGACAAGGCCACCGGCCTGGTTCTGGAAGGCCTGGAAGAGGACGTGCGGCCCCGCTGACCCCCTGTGCTTTTTTCCCCAATCTTTTGGCAAACAGGTTCACACCCAGGATTTTTTGCGCTATTGGAAAAGCGAAAGAAACTCTGGGCGGCCTGTCGCGACCGCCCGGCCACCCTCAAAGCGTAGGAGGACCCTCTCATGGCGGAATACACCCAGAAGGACCTGCCCGTTCGCATCCACCCCGACGACCTGGTGCGTTTCGACGACGGCAGCACCGTGCGCTACGAAACCAGCGGCGAAGCCAAGGACATCATGCTCAACGACGATTTCAACGCCGCCTGCCAGCTTTTTCCCGGCAACGAATTCATCGTCAGCGCGGGCGGAAGAGACTTCCGCATCAGCACCGGCTATGATGAGAATTGCCTCGTCGAAGCGGTCTAAATCCCCAGTCCCAGCTCCGGCGGCTGCGGCTCCCGCAGTCGCGGCCGCCGGTCGATGCCCCCCTGGAGCGCCCACATGAACAAGCACCTGCTCGTCACCATCTCCGAAGACCCCAGCGCCCTGCGGGCGCTCCGATTCGTGTGCGGCTTCTTCAAGCAGAAGGACGACATCCGCCTCACCCTGTTCAACACCGCCCCGCAGCCTCCGGCCGTCTGGGGCGAGGAAAAGAACTTCGAGAGCCTGCGCGAAAGCGAGGCCAGCGCCGAGGCCATCATCGAGTCCGGCAAGCGCGCCATGGCCGCGGCCCGCCAGGTCTTCGTCGCCGGTGGCTTCAGCCCCGTGCAGGTGGACGACAAGATCATCTCGCGCAACTTCTCCCGCATCGACGACATCATCAAGGAAGGCGAAAGCGGCCTGTACGACGCCGTGGTCTTCGGCCGGCGCGCCATGATCAAGCTGGAGAACTTCCTGGACAAGAGCGCCAGCGAGGAGATGCTGGAGGCCAAGTTCGCCTTTCCCCTCTGGCTGTGCCGCGACGTGGACTACCAGCGCCACGGCGTGCTGCTCTGCGTGGACGACTCCGAGGCCTTCCGCCGCATGGCCGACCACGTGGGCTTCATCCTGCAGGGCGAAACCGCGCACCCGGTCACCCTGTTGCGCGTCATGAGGAAGTCCGACCCGCACGTGAGCCCCGAGGGGCTCTTCAGCGAGGCCATCAGCACCCTGGAGGACAACGGCTTCCCCACCAGGCTCATCCGCACACGCCTGGAGGTGTCCGACGACGTGCCCGGCGCCATCCTGCGCGAGGCCGAGATGGGCCGCTACGCCGCCGTGGCCGTGGGCCGCACGGGCCTGCGCAAGGGGCCCCTGGCGCGCATCTTCGCCACCTCCGTCACCCTGGCGCTGTTCAACAGGCTCATCGGCGCCGCCCTGTGGGTGAGCAGATAGCG
>CAYUOW010000099.1:0-9347 GCA_964446455.1 uncultured Desulfocurvus sp. | reverse complement strand
GATCCGGAAATTCCACAAGCTGACATTGTTCTCGCATTCGGTTTGCTTCATCACTTGGATGACGATGAGTGTAGGCGATTATTTCACATGGTTAGCCGCGTTATTTCTCCGGGTGGGTTTATGCTTACGCTTGATCCAGTGTATGTTGACAATCAGTCACGTATTGCAAAATGGATAATTTCTCACGACCGCGGGACACGGGTGCGCACAGCTGAGGGCTATGAAGCTCTTGCACGTTCTTCGATGTCGAAAGTTGACGTCGATGTAGATTACCATCCGCTCTTGGTTCCATACACAGGAGTTTGTCTTAAGTGTTCTGTGTGATACAGTGAATGGTTAGTTTTTTGAGGTAAGGCGGTTGAGATACTTCGCTCTGTCTCTGGACAGCTAGCGTTATCTTTTCACTGTTCCATTCAGATTTTCAATATGTACAGATTTCGTTATGAGAGGGAAGCGCGTTGTGCAGAGTTGAAAATACTGGGCGCAGGAATTTCTATTTGCTGTTCTGGAACCTCATGGCTTTGCTCGTGGCATGCGTAATTCTATTCTATCGCCATCAACAGTATCTTTTTGAGGATCAAGACGCATTATATTTGCAAACTTTAGCGCGCGAATCGTTCGCCTGGAAAGAGTTTTTCCTAGGCGGCACATGGCGACAGTTCTCGATGATGGGTTCGCCGATGCTCTTCAATGGAGAGCTTATCCCTTCATTTTATGTTTTTCGTTTTGGTCTTACCGGAAGCACCATGAGAATTGTTTTCTTTACGATTCTCGCGTTTCAGCTATTTCTTGGAACATACTCGTTATGTAGGGCCTTTGCCGTGTCACAGCCCCTGGCCCTCGGGGCTGCGTGGATTTGCGTAAACATGGTTCTACCTTTGCAGCAAAATCCAGTGCCTCTTGGTCAGGTCTATACCGTCTGGCCGTTTTTTGGTCATGCCGCAAGCCTTCTCTTGTTTAGCTTGGCAGCTTTTCGCATGATCGGAAGGACTCGAACAATATATTCAACGTTTGTCAGTGCCCTGCTGTTTGTGGCCCTGTTGCTATTGCAGGTATGCACAGCCGTTTATACTTCGCCATTGGTTTTGCCTCCAACTGCTCTCGCTTGTCTCTGCATGATGTTATTGGTGCAAAGCAGGCATGAGCTGTATTATAAAATATCAGCGCTCGTTGTTCTTGCGCTGATATTGCTTACTGGTCCATTTTTTTGGACCGTCGGACACGTCCTCTATTCTGCTCGCCACATGTTTAGCAATGAGATCCTTACGACGTATCCATTGCCGTTTCTTGTCTCTTGTATGTTTTATGGGAGCGTCGTGCCGAAGATTGCGATTGCTGGCTCTCTCGCTGGAGCGTTGTTGATGGTCCGGGAGAAAAACGTCACGTTACGCTTGTGCGCGGCAACATATCTTTTTTATATGTTTGTGGTGGCTATATTCTCTGCCGTATATCTCTCTCATAAGTTCGATTTAAGAAGTCTGCCTCATCCGATATACCTCGAGTATGTCACAACACCATTGTATTCGATATTCTTTTCATATGGCGTGCTGTGGTGCTATCGGCGCTTTTGTGGGGGGACGGCTCAATTTTATTGCGTAAATATCCAACGGATTTTACCCGGGCGCGGTTTGGCGTGGGTTGGAAGCCATTCGAAAGCAATTTTGGTGTGCATTGTTTTGTGCTATTTTTTGATTCAAGGTGTTTCGACGTTTTATTTCAGGAAGATTAAGCACCCTACGGATCTAGAACCAAGCTTGCTTACCGAGACTATGGCTCGCGGCATTAGCATAGAGCCATCCAGTGATTTCCGTGGCAGGGCTGCGACCATTTTAATGTGCGGTTCATATACAGATACTGAGATCGCAGCCGGGGTTACTCTTCGTTGTACTGGTGAGCATTTGACTTTACCAAAAGGGCTGAACAATGCCCATATCCCTCATCATCTGTGGTCTTTTGGCATTCCAACGCTAGACGGACATGAACAGTCATTGTCCATACCTTACTATCTTCTTTATTCTCGCTTGGCGTCGCATGCTGCATGGCTCAACAGCTGCTCGTGCCTTTCACGTTTCAACCTCCCTTTACTAGCTGCCTCTGGCACTCGGTATGTGGTTTCTGCTCGTCCTGTAAAAGTATCCGGGCTAAAACCTCGTTGTTATGTTTCCATGGATACTAACGGGATAGTTGACCAATCCTGTGTCGAGTCTGATGAAGATTTTTATGCGAATTCGCGTACGGGGAAGGGATTTTATCTCTATGAGCTCGAATATCCCAATATCGGGCAGTACAGCCCCACAGTCGTTCGTGTTGCTTCGACTCTGAACGACGCGGTGGGTATTCTTAGCGACCCCAGTTTTGAGTTTGATCATGAAGTCGTACTGCACGAAGACTTGCCATCAAGTGTAACCTTTAAGCGTGGTCAGCTTATCGATAGAATCCGATTTGTGCCAGGGGGAGCCCGCATTGAGGCTGATAGTGAGGCCAATAGCCTCATGCTTCTTCCTTTCGAATTTTCCCATTGCATTTCTTTTGAACCTGATCCTGGGACCTCAGGCCAAGTGAAATTGTATCGTGCAAACATAGCCATGACGGCACTGGTGTTTCAGGGACACATAAAAGGCACTCTTCACTTCAGCTACGGGCCGTGGACGAATTCTCATGCCAGATTGCAAGACTTGGCGGATTTGAAGAAACTTCGCGTTGAAGATGTTGTCAGAAACCCATTGCGTGGTGATGATCGCTACATACTCGTACCTTAAGGATAACGTGCTCTTCTCTGGTTGTCGCATTGGTTTGGTTCTCTGGTATTAACCAAGTGAACAGAGTTTTTTGAATCCGATCCTGTTTTCCGCTATGCTCCTCTTGTGCCGCCGCTGCCTGCAACTGCCGCCTTTGCCAGGAACGGCGTCACCAGATCCATGGGCAGGGGGAACACGACAGTGGTGTTCTTGTCCGCGCCAATGACCGTGAGCGTCTCCAGGTAGCGCAGCAGGATCGCCTGCGGTTCCTGGGCCAGGGGCCTGGCGGCCTGGAAGAGCTGTTTGGACGCCTGCAACTCGCCCTCCGCACCGGACACCCGGCCCAGGATGTCTTGCAGGAACGTGGCGAACGCCTGCTGCAGGTCGGCAATGCCCTCGGCGCTGTTCACGCGCTGCCGGAAGCCGGGCGCCAATTCGTTTTCGATCTTCATGAATGATGCCTTGTCGTGCATAAGCCCCTCCTGTGTTGTGCGCTACAGATGAAGAACCATGACGTGCCGCGGACCTTCGCCTTCCTGGCCACTGGACCGGCTCTTTAGGTCGCGCAATGCCGACTGTCGTCATGCTCCGGCTGTGCGCCTTCACTGGCGCCCGGCCTCGCCGGGCCTTTTGTTCTTTGAAAGCTGAATAGGCAATCGCCCACGCGGCCCTTGGCGGGGCCATGGCGGCTGCTGATGGCAAGGACGCGGCAAGCGGGGCGGGCGCCATCATTATTCGTTCCGACCCCTCGCAGGGCTGTCAGGCCTGGATCACGATCTCGTTTTTACAGAGTAGCATTGGAGCAAAAGGGCAAGAAAAAAGGACGGCGGAAAACCCGTCGTCCTCTTAACATGCTGAAATGAATTGGTGCCCAGGGCGGGGATTGAACCCGCATGCCCCGAAGGACGAGGGATTTTAAGTCCCTTGCGTCTGCCAGTTTCGCCACCCGGGCAACCGGCCACAGTCCTACATGGCGGAGCGGCCAAGCGTCAACGCGAACCCGCGCGGATACGCGGGAAATCGCCTATAGCGCGCCGAACTGCCGCAGGTAGTTGGCGTACAGGCGCGGCGGCAGGCGCGAGAAGCGGTCGAAGTCCGACACCCACTCCAGCCCCGGCACGATGGCCCGCACGGCCGGGATGCCCAGGTCCTTGCGCGTCAGGTCCGCGTAGACCGGCGGGTAGCCGCCCGCCATGAGCGTTTCCTCAAGCACCATCAGGTCGCCCTCGGCGCTGCCGGTGGTGTGGTCGGGCAGATCTTCCAGCTTGCGCACGGGCAGGCCCTCCGGGGCCTTCTGCGTGGCCGGGCCGGGGAAGGGGTAGGGAATCTCCGTCATGGCCGAAATGGCCGCGCGCGGGCCGGAGAGCCCGGCGCCCATGCCCTTGTTCACGTCGCCGTGGCGGCCGGTGACGATGGCCTTGTAGCAGGGCACCCCGAACTCCGGCGTGCAGTCCATGAACCATACGTGCATGTTGCAGTCTTCATAGTCGCGCAGAAGCTTGGCCACGCGCTCGTCGGCCGCCTCCAGGCGGAAGCAGCGCGAAAGGTCAAAGGGCGTCACCGCCTCGGCGTCGCGCTCGATGACTTCGCCCAGCGCGTGCACCTTGGCCTCGGCCATGGTGTTGCCGGAGGCCAGCCCCGTGGAGCCAAGGGCGCTGAACAGGCTCTGTTCCTCCAGGTTGGCGAAGAGATACACGAACTGCACGGGCACCAGGCAGGGGCGCAGACCGCCCTCGAAGCGCTCCTGGGCAGGCATCCAGTGGATGACCTGGCCGGTGTAAGGCACTTCCAGGCGCACGCGGTCCATGTCCAGGGCGCGGCCCGTGGCGGAAACCTCGGCATGGCTGCCGCGGGTGATGGGACAGTCGTAGGCCAGGCCCATGACGCCCCGCGAGCCCATGCTGGCGTAAGAGGACACGCGCTCGGCAACCTCCATGCTGTACGAGGCCCGGGCCGATTCCATGTCGAGCCCCCGGCCGTAGCTGGTCTGCATGCCGGACAGGCTGTAGTTCATGGTGCCGCTCTTGACCGAAAGCTCCACCATCCACATGCGCAAGAGCGCCACGGGCGAAAGCGAGGCCTTGTGGGCCATTTCCTTGGCCAGGAACACGTTCTTGGCGTCCAGCTGCTTCAGGGCATGGGCGTAGGTCTCCGTGGCCGGGCGGCGGGGATTGGCCGGGGGCAGGGCGGCGGCCAGGCGTTCGCGCGCCTCGGCGGCGGTGAAGGCCGGGCCCTTGGGCAGCGCTTCCTTCGCGTAGGGCGCTTCCAGGCCGATCTCGCCTGGCGCGGCCAGGGGCTCGTGGGCCACGATGTTCATCTGCATGCGCATGGTCCAGGCGTTGTGCAGGGGCTGGTCGGCCAAAAGATGGGAACGGATGTGCACCGCCGGGGTGTGGCGGGAAAGCTCCTGCGCATCGAGTTCCTCCATGCGCGGCAGGAGGTGGGCGAAACGCTCGTGCCCCAGGCAGGCCTCGAACAAAAGCGCAGCCAGCACCGGCTCGGTGATCTGCGTGCCCTGGCGCACCTCCTCCATGAGCTTCTCCACCTTCTTGGTGCGGTGCTCGCCCAGCTTGAAGAGCATGTGCTGATGCATGAAGTCGTCCAGCGGATGGCTGCGCAGATGCTCCAGCATCTCGGAGAAACTCAGGTTCGGGCCGGGGTGGGCGGCAAAGCAGCCGACGCCGGAAAGGGTGTCCATGAGGCGGAGTTCATAGCGCATTGGGGGCTCCAAATGAGGCGTGTGGTTGATATCAGACAAAAAGAGGCGGGCATCCCCGCCTGTGCGGGGACTCTAGGCCAAGTGGCGGCCGGGCACAAGAAGGGGCTTGGGAAATCAGGTGCAGTCGGGCGGACCGTCGGGGAAGGGCCAGGTCTCCACGCGGTTCCGGCCGCACAGCTTGGCCCGGTACAGGGCCTTGTCGGCCTTCTCGATCATGTCCTCGAGGATGCTGGCGCCGAACTGCGGCTCCGGCGAGTACTCGGCCACGCCGATGCTCACGGTGTTGTTCAGCACCACGTTGCCCAGCTTGAGGGGAGTGGCTGCCACCACTTCGCGGATGCGTTCGGCCAGGGTGACGGCCTCGCCCAGGGCGGCGTTGGGCGCCAGGACCACGAATTCCTCCCCGCCGTAGCGGGCGACCATGTCCGACTCGCGGATGGCCGAGGCGATGCACCCGCTGATGTGGATGAGGTAGCGGTCGCCCACGGGGTGGCCGTGGTTGTCGTTCACGTCCTTGAAGTGGTCGATGTCGATCATCAGGCAGGAGCAGGGCTTGTCCGCGCGCAGGGCCACGCTCAGGATGCGGTAGCCCTCGGACATCAGGTGGCGGCGGTTGCACATGCCCGTCAGCTGGTCCGTGCGCGAGGTGGTCTGGATGGTCTCGATGTGCTCCAGCACGGTGCCGGACATGCGGTTGAAGGCCCGCACCAGCTGCTTGAACTCCGTGGGCGCGTCGTGGGTGGCGGCGGGGTCGATGACATGGCCGTACTCGCCGTCCTGGATCTTTTCCGCCCCTTGAACCAGCAGGCGCAAGGGGTCGAGGATGGTGCGGGCGATGGCGTGGCCGATGAGGGCGGAAAAGATCACCACCAGCGCGATGCAGATGCCCAGCAGCCACTCCAGGCTGATGGGCAGCGCCTCCAGGTGCGAGGCCAGCCAGTACAGCGACAGGGGCAGCACAGGCAACAGCAGTAGAAGCCCGCTGTACAGGCGCAAAAGCCCAAGCACTCCCAGGCCCTTCAGGCGCAAGGGGGGGAGAAGGTCGCGCGACTCCACTGCTCTGTACCTCGTTTCGAAAGGTTGCGGTGCTGATACTGCATACCTGTTCCACAAGAAGAGCGCAACATGGCGGAACCACAAGGGCAGGTCGTATGCGGTGGTGGGCCGGGGGACTCCCGGAAGCGGCTATTCTGCGTCGGGCAGAGACCGGCGGGACTTGAATTCGCGCAGGCGGTTCCGGATGTGCTCGGCCGCCTGGGCGGCCTTGTCGCCCTGGCCGGTGTAGGAGATGGCCTCTCCCGCGGCGGTGGTCATGGTGAGCACCTTGTCCGAGAGCTCCACGGCGCTGATGTCCGAGTAGTACACGTCGCGGGTGCCCGCGTCCTCCGTGTGGTAGACCACGGGGAAGTACGACCGGAGCGGGAAGATGCGCCCTTTCCGGCTGGCGATGACCACGAAGTCGTCCTTGGGGGCCATCATGCTCACGCTGGCGTCGGCCTTCAGGTCCTTGAGCATCCAGTGGGCGATCTGCCCGGTGACTTCGCTGAAGGGGTAGTTGGGCTCGGCCTTGGTCACGCCGCAGGCGCGCAGGCACTCGGCCTCCAGGTTCTCCAGCACGTCCTCCTGGAAGGCCTTGTGGTTGTCCTTCACCAGAAAGGCCCCGTAGACGTCGAGCCCGAGGGGGATGAGCAGGAACACGAAGCCCTGCAGCCCGCCCGCGAAGATGGTGACGAGAACGAGCGTGAGCAGATAGGCCATGACCTTGGCCTTGGGATTGGAGCAGAAGATGATGGGCAGGGCTTCACGCAGGTCCATGGGCTACCCGTAGGCAATGCCAGGGAAAATGGCAAGGCTTGGCCGCATGCGCGCGAAGCAGTGATGCGTGGTTTCGCGCGGTCAGCCCAGCAGGTGCAGGGCGAAGGTGGTGGAAAGCAGGGTCTGGAACTCGGCCACCAGCTTGAAGGCCGCGCGCAGGCGCTCGCCCTCCAGCCTGCCCAGTTCCTCCGGCCGCAGGGCGTTGTCCGGCGTTTCGCCCCGGCCGATGGCCCCGGCCTGGGCGCGCATGCGCAGGGTTTGCAGAAAGGCGCAGGCCTCGCGCAGACCTTCCGCGAATTGTCGGGGCAGCACGCCCGCCCGCGCCAGGGCGTCCAGGCGCTCCAGGGTGCCGGTTTCGGCCAGGCCGTGCTGCAGGGCCAGCGCCTTGGCTCCCTGGGTGATGGGGAACACGCCGCCGCGCTTCAAATCCACGCTGCCGCGCCCCTCGGCGTCCTTTTTCAGGCTCAAGCCGCCAAAGAGCCCCAAGGGTGGGGCGAAGCGCACGGCCTCCCTCGCCAGGCACTTGAGCAGCAGCGCGCTGTTCCGGAACCGCGCGGCCAGGGCCTCGCGCAGGGCCAGGCCCAGTTCCGGGTCCGCGCCTCCTTCCTGATCCCGTCCGGGCGGAGCGGGCAGGGGGCGCAGGTCGGCCAGAAGCGAGGCCGTGACCACCCCCTCGGCGTCGGGCCGGTCGGCTGCGCTGTCGGCCAGGTCCAGCCAGGCGTCGCGGCTGTGCCGCCAGTCCGGGTTGTCCAGCATGATGTGCTTGGGGCAGGGCGGAAAACCCAGGCCAAGCAGGATGCGCGTCAGTTCCGCGCCCAGCTCCGCAAACCATTGTGCGGCCCCTGCGCGGTTTTCCAGGTGCGCGGCCTCGAAGACAAGGGCCAGGTCCTGGTCCGTGGCCAGGAACTGCTCGCGCCGGGCCTGGCTGCCCAGCACGAACACGCTGTGCGGCGCGGGCGCCGGGCCGCGTCCGGCCTCCACCTTGGCCAGGGCCAGGCCCCAGGCCTGGGACATGATGCGGTCGTGCATCTCGCTGATGAGCCGGCCCACGGCCTCGGACCCGATGCCCTCGGCCACGGAGCGCGCGGCCAGCCTGCGCAGCCGCTCGAAGGCGCGGGCAAGGCCGGGCTCGTCGGACGCTGTGTTGATCTCCGCGGCCAGCGCGAGCGGGCTCTCGCCCCGGGCCGCCAGCATGTCGCCCTCGCCCAGCAGCCCCTTGGGCGCGCCGGACTCGTCCAGCAGCACCAGGCGGCGCACCCCGTGGCGCACCATGCGCGAAAAGGCCTCGATGAGCAGGTCGCCCGGCTGCACGGTGACCAGCGGGCTGGTCATGACCCGCGTCACGGGCAGGGTCTCGGCGTCCAGCCCGGCCGCCACCACGCGGACCAGCACGTCGCGCTCGGTGAGGATGCCCAGGTCCGCGGTCTCGTGCTCCAGGTCCGGCCGCACCATATTGGGTCGCACAAGGGCCGCCGTGGCTCCGGCCTGGGCCATGGCCCGGGCGGCCTGGGCCACGGTGGAGGACGCCTCCACGAATACCGGGCCCGGGCAGGCCACGTCCCCGGCGGTGAGGCGCAGGAAGGGGTCGGGCAGGTGGCGCGGGGCGGAGGCGTCGGTGTCTGATGGGTCGGGCCTGGGCGTGTCGGGCATGGGCGTCTCCTCCAGGGCATGAGGCTCCCCCCGCCCCGGCGCTTTCGGCCCAGGCGGGGGGAGGAATTCTTGATGTGGACGTTATTCCACGCTCACGCCCAGGTAGTTGCGGACCTTCTGCTCGGCATAGCGCGCTTCGGCGTCCGCGTCACCCTTGATGAGCGAACCGATGTACCCGGCCAGGAAGGCCCCGGCGATGGAGATGAGCGCCGGGTTCTTGAGCGGGAACACGGCCATGGGATTCTTCAGGATGTCCACCCACACGGTGGGGCTGAAGATGATGAGCACCACGGCGAGCGTCGTGCCCGTGACGATGGAGCACACGGCCCCGAAGGTGCTGAACTTGCGCCAGGTGATGGACAAGAGCAGGGCCGGGAAGTTGGCGCTGGCGGCGATGGCGAAGGCCAGGCCCACCATGAAGGCCA
>CAYUOW010000098.1:0-9558 GCA_964446455.1 uncultured Desulfocurvus sp. | reverse complement strand
CGCGCGGCCATGATCGTGGCCTGCGTGCCCTCGGCCGTGGCCCTGTATTCCGGCCTGGTGCTGCGCACGCCCACCGGCTGGGTGAAGGGCCTGGGCATCGCCCTGTCGCTGTTCGGCGTGTCCGTGATCCTTTCCGGCGGCAACCCGGTGTCGCTGTTCACCCACGGCGCGGACCTGGGCGACCTGTTCATCCTGGGCTGCGTGGTCACCTGGGCCGCCTATTCCATCGCGGGCGGACGCGTCATGCGGCAGAGCACGCCGCTCTCCGCCGTCACCTGGTCATGCATCCTGGGCTGCGCCTTCCTGCTGCCGCCCGCCCTGGCCACGGGCCTGCCCACGCAGATTCAGTCCGCCAGCTGGGTCATCTGGGCCAACCTGGCGTTTTTGGGAGTGGGCGCCACGGGCCTCGCCTTCACCTGGTACTACGACGGCATCCTGGCCTTGGGCGCGCCGCGCGCCAGCGTGTTCATCAACCTCGTGCCCGTGTTCGCCACCTTCATGGGCAGCCTGATCCTGGGCGAGGGCGTGGGCGTGTCCCTCGTCCTCGGCGGGCTCATGGTGCTTTCCGGCGTGGTGCTGGCCAACAGGCCCGCAAAACCCGCCGCCAGTTGACGGGCCCATCACCCGCAGGCACACTTCCGCCATGACGCTCATGGGGTTCGATCTCGAAGGCCAGGTCATCCGGCCCCCGGCCGAGGCCGAAAGCCTGCTGCTGCAGGCCACGCTGGGCTGCTCGCACAACCGCTGCGCCTTCTGCCCGGCCTACAAGGGCAAACGCTTCGGCTTCAAGGAGCCCGAGCGCCTGCGCCAGGCCATGGACCACGCCGCCCGGCACATGCCCGAACTGCGGCGCGTGTTCCTCTGCGACGGCGACGCGCTCATCCTGCCGCAACCCCGGCTGGAGCAGATCCTCATCGACATCCGCCAGCGCCTGCCGCAGGTCACCCGCGTAAACGCCTACGCCAACGCCAAGGCCCTGGCGCGCAAGTCCGACGCCGACCTGCTGCGCCTGCGCGAACTCGGCCTGTCCACCATCTACCTCGGCCTGGAATCCGGCTCCAACGCCGTGCTTTCCGCCATGGACAAGTGGGGCGACGTGGACGAGCACCTGCGCCAGGCCGCGCGCGCCAAGAACGCCGGACTCAGGCTTTCCGTCACCGTGCTGCTTGGCCTGGCCGGCCTGGGCGGCTCCGGCTCCGCAGCCGAGGCCCACGCCCGCGACACCGGCCGCGCCCTCTCACGTATGGACCCGGAACAGGCCTCTGCCCTGGCGCTGATGGTCGTGCCCGGCACGCCGCTGTACGACCGCATGCAGCGCGGCGAGTTCACGCCCCAGGACGACCACGGCCTGCTGCAGGAGCTCTTGTGGCTGCTTGAGGAAACCAAATTGACGAGCGGACTGTTCTTCTCCAACCACGCGTCCAACCCCTTGCGCCTGCGCCTGCGCCTGCCGCGCGACAAACAGGCCGGGCTGGACGCCGTGCGCCAGGCCCTGGCCGGAGACGCGCCGCTTGTGCCGCAGGCCTATCGGCGGCTGTAGGACGGAGGGCAGCGCAGGGGCGCCCCGCTGGGGGCTCCGCCCCCAGACCCCCGCCAGAGGGCATGCGCCCTCTGGACTCCCTGTGCCGCGCGATGTCCCGCCCGCACGGCCGGGGGGGACACCGCGCGGAGCGGTTCCGGTCGAGACGGTGAGGCATTGAACTTCTCAGACTTGAATTGTTGCTCTGTGCAACCATCATGAGATGGCGCTGGTGGCGCCCCCTCCCGACACCTCCGCACGCGAAAGCGCCCGGACCGAGTCCCACTCGGTCCGGGCGCTTTCGCGTGCCCTGCGGGTCCAGGGGGTGCATACCCCCTGGGAAAAATCTCTCTTCCGCTACCCCTCCAGCATCTCCAAAAACTTCGGCAGCACCATTTCCGGCTTCAGTTCGGTGAGACATTTCCTGTCGATGGGGCAAGAGTGCTCGCTACAGGGCTGGCAGGGCAGTCCCAGGGCCAAGTCCTCATGCCCGGGGCCGGGGAAGGTCCAGGCGCTGCTGGTGGAGCCGCGCACGGTAAGGGTCTTGGTGCCCACGGCCACGGCGAAGTGCCGGGGCGAGGAGCAGTTGCCCAGGTGCAGCCGCGCCAGGGAAAGCATGGCCGCCATTTCGCGCAGGCTGGTGAGCCTGGGCGGCAGGATGAGCTGTTCGGGCGGCAGTCCGGCGGCCAGGGCCAGATCGCGCACCTGCTCCACCATTTCGAGTTCGCCGGGCCCGTAGAGCAGCAGGAAGCGCAGATCCGGGCGTTTCCTGGCGGCCAGGCTGAGCAGCGTGGCATAGTGCTCGGCGGGCCACAGGCGGGTGATGCGCCGGTGCGTGGCGTCCACGGTGACGAGGGTGTGCCCGGGCGCGAGTCCCCAGGCGGCCAGTTCGGCGCGGGCGTGGTCCTTTTCCGCGTCGGTCAGGTAGATGCGCGGCGGGTCGTTCTCCCAGGGCAGGCCAAAGGCGTTCATGAGCACGCCGGCCTTGCTCTTGGCGGCATAGGGGCCGGAGACCTTGGCCCAGTGGGTGTACACCAGCTGGTTGTACCAGGGCGGCGGGTAGGAAAGCTTCACCGGCGCGTCGGAGAAGAGCATGACCCAGCGGATGCGCGGCAGCTGCTGGAAGTCGATGACCAGGTCGTAGCGGCCCAGGCCGCCGCCGGTGCCCACTTTGCGGTAGTAGCGCAGGGATTCCAGCACGCCCATCTTGCGATCCAGCGCCCAGACATGGTTCACTTCCGGGTTGTTCTGAAGCACCGGCGCGCACTTCTTTTCCGTGAACACGTCGATCTGCGCGTCTGGCCAGCGTTTTTTGAGCATGTGGATGCTCGGCGTCATGAGCAGCACGTCGCCGATCTGGCGCAGCTGGCAGCAGAGGATGCGCTTGGGATTCAAGCGCTCCAGGCCTTCGATGCGGCAGGAGGTCGGATCGGCCATCTAGAGGATCTCCGGGCTGGGAATGGGCACCACAAAGCGGCCGCCCCACTGACGGATGCAGTCCAGCTGGGACATGATCTCGTCCTTGATGTTCCAGGGCAGGATGAGCACGAAGTCCGGCTTCTGCTCACGGATGGCATCGGGGTGCAGCACCGGGATGCGGCTGCCGGGCAGGAAGAGATTCTGCTTGTGCGGGCTGGCGTCGCACACGAAGGCCACCTGGCCGGGCTTCACGCCGCAGAAGTTCAAGAGTGTGTTGCCCTTGGCCGCGGCGCCATAGGCGGCCACCTTCTTGCGCGCCAGGGTCTGCTCGGCCAGGAAGCCCAGCAGCTCGGCCTTGATGCGCTCCACGCGCTCCTGGAAGCCCTGGTAGTAGGCGGGGGTGAGCATGCCCGCGGCCTGCTCCATGCGCAGCACGGCGTGCAAACGCTCGGTCTCCACGGCCTTGGAATCGTTTGCCGCGCGGGCGTGGATGCGCAAGCTGCCGCCGTGGGTGGGCAGTTCCTCCACGTCGAACACGGTGAGGCCCTGGGCGGCGAAGATGCGCCGCACGGTGGAGAGGGACAGGTACGAGAAGTGCTCGTGGTACACGGTGTCGAACTGCGTGGATTCCACCAGGCGGTACAGGTGCGGGAACTCCATGTTGATGAGCCCGCCGTCCTTCAGGGCGATCCGCAACCCTCCAACGAAGTCGTTGATGTCCGGCACGTGGGCCAGCACGTTGTTGCCGATGATCAGGTCGGCCTGGCGGCCCTGGGCCTTCAGGCGTTCGGCCAGGGCCACGCCGAAGAATTCCTCCAGGGTCTCCACGCCCTTTTCCCGCGCGGCCTTGGCCGTGCTGGCCGTGGGCTCTATGCCCAGGGCGGGCACCCCGGCCTGGCGCACGTACTGCAGCAGGTAGCCGTCGTTGCTGGCGATCTCCATGACCAGGGAATCCTTGCCAAGGCCGAGCCTGGGCAGGGTGGACTCCACGTAGGCCTTGGCATGTTCCAGCCAGGTGCGCGAGAAGGAAGAGAAGTACACGTACTCGCTGGAGAAGATCTCCGCGCTGCTTTTGACCTCGTCCACCTGCACCAGAAAGCAGTCCGGGCAGACGAAGAGCTTGAGCGGGTAGTAGACCTCGGGATTGTTCAGCTCCTCCGGCTTCAGGAAGGAATTGGACGCGGGCGCGGCGCCCAGGTCGAGGAAGACCTGGGACAGGGACGTGTTGCAGAAGCGGCAGTTCATTGAATCTCCAGGGGGATGAAGTCCGGGCCCAGAAGCGGGTGCGCGCGGTCCCGGGCGGAAAGCTCGGCCACGGGCAGGGGCCAGGTGATGCCGAGCGCCGGGTCGTCATGGCGCAGGCCGCCTTCGTGCTCCGGGCTGTAGAATTCGGTGTGCAGGTAGAGTAGCTCGCAGTCGGGCGCGAGGGTCTGGAAGCCGTGGGCAAAGCCCTGCGGCAGGTAGAAGGCTGTGTGATTCTCCGGCGTCAGCTCCACGGCGTACCATTTGAGGAACGTGGGCGAGCCCTTGCGCAGGTCCACGGCCACGTCCAGCACGCGGCCGCGCAGGCAGCGGATAAGCTTGGCCTCGGCCTTTGGCGGGCGCTGGAAGTGCAGGCCGCGCACCGTGCCCGTGGCCGCGGTGAAGGAGTGGTTGATCTGCGCGATGGGGCCGGGCAGGCGGAGGGCTTCAAGCTCGCGGGCGCAGAACAGCCGCGCGAAGCTGCCGCGGGCGTCGCCCACGGGCGTGGTCTCCACCACCATCAGCCCGGCAAGGGGCGTTTCGTGCAGGGTCAGGCTGGCCATGGGTTGCTCGGGCTACTCGTCGAAAAATTCGTCGATGCGGGTGTTGCACAGGGCGCGCAGGTCCATTTTGCCGTCCGCCCAGGCGCGGTACCAGCCAGCGCACCAGATGAGGGCCGCGTCCAGGTCGAGCCTGGGCCGCCAGCCCAGCAGGCTGTGCGCCTTTGTGCAGTCCAGCGTCAGCAGGCCTGCCTCGTGCGGGCCCTGGTTCAGGTCGCGCGTCAGGTCCAGCCCGGCCTCGGGGCCCCAGATCTCGGCAAAGCGCGCGGCCACCTCGCCCACGGTGCGTACGTCGCGGCTGTAGGGACCGAAGTTCCACGGCCCGGCGAACTCGTGCCCGGCCTCCAGCATGCGCCGGGCCAAAAGCAGATAGGCGGCCACGGGCTCCAGCACGTGCTGCCAGGGCCGCACGGCCTGCGGGCGGCGGATGTGCACGGCCTCGCCCTTGGCAAAGGCCCGGGCCATGTCCGGCACCAGACGGTCGGTGGCGAAGTCGCCCCCGCCGATGACGTTGCCCGCGCGTGCGCTGGCCACGATGGTGCCGTGGCTGTGCAGGTTCTCGGGTCCGAAAAAGGCGCGGGCAAAGGACTGGGCCGCGATTTCCGCACAGGCCTTGCTGGCGGAGTACGGGTCGTGCCCGCCCAGGCGGTCCACCTCGCGGTAGCCGTAGAGCCATTCGCGGTTCTCGTAGCACTTGTCGCTGGTCACGGTGACAATGGCGCGGCGCCGGCCGGACTTGGGCGGGCTCTTGCGGCAGGCCTCCAGCAGGTTCACCGTGCCCTGCACGTTGGCGGCGAAGGTACCGGCCGGGTCGGTGTAGGACGGGCGCACCAGGGACTGCGCGGCCATGTGGATGACCACGTCCGGGTCGAAGTCGGCCACGGTTTGGGAGAGCTTCGGAAGGTCCAGGATGTCGGCGTGGATGGAGGCCAGCCCGGGCAGGTCTTCGCTGTCCAGGCGGGTGAGGCCAAAGAGCGAGGGCGTGCTCGGCGGGTCCAGGGAATAGCCCAGCACCTTGGCCCCGGCGCGGGAAAGCAGCAGGCACATCCACGCGCCCTTGAAGCCCGTGTGCCCGGTGATGAGCACCTTGCGGCCCCGGTAGAATCCGTCCATGACGCGCAGCATGGTTGTTCCCCTTGCTTGTTTTCGGCGGGCCGCTGCGGCCTACCAGACCTTCCAGCCCGCGCGGCCCTCGGACCAGAGCTTGTTCAGGTACTCGGTGTCGCGCAGGGTGTCCATGCAGGCCCAGAAGCCGTGGTGCCGGTAGACCATGAGCTGGCCTTCCTCGGCCAGGGCCTCCAGCGGGCCATACTCCAGGTCGCAGGAGTCGTCGTCGGAAACACGGTCAAAAATGGCGCGGTTCATGACCATGTAGCCGCCGTTGATGAAGGCGTCCTTGCCCTGGCCGGGGCCGGTGGGCTTCTCGTGGAAGCGCGTCACCTGGTCGCCGTCGAGCTTCAGCTCGCCGAAGCGCGAGGCCGGGTTCACGCCGGTGAGCGTGACCATCTTGCCGTGGCTTTTGTGGAAGGCCACGAGCTTCTCGATGTCCACGTTGGCCACGCCGTCGCCGTAGGTGAGCAGGAAGGTGTCACCCTTGACGTACTTCTCAATCTTCTTCAGCCGCGCGCCCTTGAGGGCCTTTTCGCCCGTGTTGGCCAGGGTGATCCTCCAGCCGCATTCCTCGTGGCAGGAGTGCAGCTGGGCCTTTTCCGGCTTGCCCAGCTCGATGGTGACGTCGTTGTTCATGGCCTCGTAGTTGAGGAAATAGTCCTTGATCATCTCGCCCTTGTAGCCCAGGGCCAGAACGAAGTCCTGGTGCCCCTGGGAGGCGAAGACCTTCATGATGTGCCAGAGGATGGGCCGGGAACCGATGTTCACCATGGGCTTGGGCCTGAACTCGGTTTCCTCGCGCAGGCGGGTGCCGAGACCGCCGCAGAGCAGAACGACTTCCATGCTGGTATCCTTCGGGCCTTTAGGCGGCCGGCTTGGAGTTCAAAATGTCCTTGAGCGTCGCGCACACCCGTTCGGCCTGGGCCTCGGTGAGGCTCATGCCGCAGGGCAGGTTCAGCCCGCAGGGGCCGATGGCGTAGGCCGTGGTGTTGCGGGCGCGGGCCTTTCTGCCCTCTTCCGTGTCTGCATAGGCCGGGATGGACGAGAGCGGGCTGAAAAAGGGCCGGGTGTCGATGTTCTGCGCCTTGAACAGGGCCATGAGCCTGGCCTTGTCCAGGCCTTTCGCTTGGGCCAGGGCCGGTTCGAGCACGATGGTGACCATCCAGTAGGAGTTCAGCATGCCCTCGGGCTGGGCGTTCAGGGTCACGCCGGGCAAGCCGGAAAGCCGTTCCTCGTACCAGGAGAAGATCTGGCGCTTCTTGGCCACCAGCTCTTCCACGCGCTCCAGTTGGGCCAGGCCGAAGGCCGCCTGCAGGGCGCTCATCTTGTACTTGAAGGCCACCTCGGCGTTGACGAAGGAAACGTCGCCGGGGATGCGGCCATGATCGCGCAAAAACTGGATGCGGGCAAAGAGCGCGTCGTCGTCGGTGACGAGCATGCCGCCCTCGCCCGTGGTCATGGTCTTGGAGCCGTGGAAGCTGAACACGCCGATGCGTCCCAGCTTGCCCGCGCGCACGCCCTTCCACTGGCTGCCCAGGGCCTCGGCCGCGTCCTCGATGACCGGAATATTGTGCCTGGCCGCCACGGCGAGCAGGGCGTCGTAGTCGGGCATGCTGCCGTACAGGTCCACGGGGATCACCGCCTTGGTGCGCGGGGTGATGAGGGACTCGAAGCTCGCCGCGTCCATGCACCAGGTGGCGCGGTCCACGTCGGCGAACACCGGCGTGGCGCCCACGTAGCTCACCGGCGCGGCGGAGGCGATCCAGGTGAGGTCGGGCACGATGACCTCGTCGCCCGGGCCCACGCCCAGCGCCGCCAGGGCCAGGTGCAGGCCCGAGGTGCAGGAGGGCAGGCTGGCCGCGTGCGCGGAGCCCATGTATTCGGCAAAGGCCTTCTCGAAGCGGGCGTTGAACACCCCGGCCTTGTCCAGCCAGGCGGTGCGCGCGGCCTCGGCCACGTAGGAAACCTCCAGCTCCGTCACCCACGGGCCGGAAACGAAAATGCGTTCGTTCGCGCTTTCGCCGCTCACGTCGCCTCTCCTCCTAGTCCTTCACGCACTTCAGGTAGCCGTCGGGGCAAACGGTGAAGAGCAGCTTGTGCTCAATGTCCTTGTCCACCACGAAGCGGTCGTTTTCCTTCAAAAACTCCCACACGGCGGTCTTGGGGTTGTCGCCCCGGCCCCAGGGGCGGTCCGGGAAGGCGTCCTCGGGCATGTCCTCCACCACGGTGTCGAACACGCAGAGGGAGCCGCCCTTCTTGACCAGGGGCGAGTACATGCGCAGCTCGGCCAGCACGTGCTCGTGGGTGTGGTTGGAGTCCAGGCAGACCAGGGCGCGCTTGCCCTTGGCGATGGCGAACACCTTGTCCACGGTGTCCTGCTCGATGGCCGAGCCCTGGATCATCTTGATGCGCTTCGCCATGGGATGCGCCTCGATGGCGGCGCGGTTATGGGCGCGGATGTCGATGTCCACGCCGAGCACGAAGGCGTCGCCGCCAATGAGCTCCAGAATGGACGCGTAGTAGACCAGGGAGCCGCCGTGGGCGATGCCCGTCTCCACGATGATCTCCGGCTTGTAGTCCCAGATGAGCTCCTGCATGGCGACCATGTCCTGGGGGAACTGGATGATGGGTCGGCCCATCCAGGAGAAATTGTAGGAATACTTGTACTTGCCCGTGGTGCCCACAAAGTCGAGCCCGGCCTTCACCAGGGCCTTGTCCTGTCCCTGGGCGCGGATGTTCTCCGCGCGTTCGGCCAAAAAGCGTTCGTGTTCGGTCATTTGCTGGTTCCTTGCAAAGGTTTGGCGGGGTTGCCCGCCACAATGGCGTTTTCCGGCACGTCCCGGGTGACCACGGAGCCCGCGCCCACAACGGCGCCCGCGCCGATGTGCACGCGCGGCAGCACCACGGCCCCGGCCCCGATGAAGGCGTTTTCGTCCACGTCCACCAGGCCGCACAGGGTGGCCCCGGGGCCGATGTGCACGCCTGAAGCCAGGCGGCATTCATGGTCAACGCTGGCGTTCGTGTTCACGATGCACCAGTCGGAAATATGCGCCCGCGCGGCCACAACCGCACCGGCCATGATCTGCACGCCCTGGCCGAGCTCGGCGTCGCGCGCCACGGTGGCCCGGGGGTGCACGGCGCTGGCCGCGGTGAGCCCAAGGGCCAGCAGCCGCCGGGAAATGGCCGCGCGGTCCGCTCCGCGCCCGCCGCCGATGGCCACGCAGAAATGCGTCCGCGCGCGCTCCGCGCCCGCCTTGTCGTTTATTTCCAGCCAAGCTGCAAGCCCGGCCTCGCCGATCAGAAGCGGCGCGTGCGTGAAAGGCGGCTGGCAACCCGCGTCATTGTCGAACACGGCCATGAGCCGGTAGCGCACCGGGCAGAGAAATTCGTGTAGCACCACGGCCTGTCCCGTGGCTCCCCACAGGATCAGCGGAGGCGTTGGCGACGGGGAAGCGTGCCGTGCGCTCATGCGGTTTCTCCCTCGGTTCGGGCGCTCTGGGTCATGGGGCGGGCCTTGGCCCCCGGCGTCATGCGCAGCAGGATGTCCGAAAGGTCCGCCACCGCGCCCTTGCCTTGCTCATTGGCCTCGTGACCGGAAAGCAGCTCGCGCACGGCGTGTTCGTCCGCGGCGCGCAGGGCCAGGGCCTCGGGGTCGCGGCCGGTGACACGGTTTTTCAGGCGGCGCAGATACTTGGGCAGCTTGCGCCA
>CAYUOW010000097.1:0-9583 GCA_964446455.1 uncultured Desulfocurvus sp. | reverse complement strand
AATGGGATCATTATCTAGGAGATCGTTAAAAACTAATGACCCGTTAAGAAGCAAACGAAAAATTGCGGATTTACCGGATCCCTTATCACCTATTGCGATGCCCTTCCTGTCATCAAGAAACGAATACATCGCATCCGTAATACACACATATTGCCTTTCGCTTAGCAGATCATCATGACTGGCCTCAATATTTCCAAATCGAAAGGAACCAAGCTCATCAATCGTAATCTGATTAGGCAAATTTACGATAGGCATTACTCCCCCCCTCAGTTTACGATGACACTATATCCAACCGACTGCTGCTGCAACCCCCTAAAAGTAATTAAGACCAGTCCTTCACCTGCAACTCGATCTTCGGCACCCCGTCGAAGCGGTCGATCCTCGGCGTGAAGGCGAAGCGCATGAGCTTGCCCTGCACCTCGCGCGTCAGGTCCGCGGCCTTGCGCCAGGCCTTGGCGGGCAAAAGCGCCCCGGGCCGCGTGCCCACCTGGTCCTCCGGCAGCTGTTCCGCCAGCATCAGCTTCACGTGGTCCTTGCCGAACACGCGGTAGTCCTTCACCAGCACAGGCGGCGAGACGAACAGCGGCTCCGGGTTGCCCATGCCAAAAGGCTGCAGCATCTCCAGCTCCTTTAAGAGCGTGAAGCTGATGTCGCCAAAGGACAGCTCGCGGTCCAGCTTGAGCGAGGGCTTGAGCGGCGTGGAGCCCAGCGCGGCCTCCACGGCCAGATGGAAACCCTCGCGCAGGGCGTCCAGGTTCGCCAGGGGCATGGAGAGCCCGGCGGCCTGCTTGTGCCCGCCAAAGCCGAGGAAAAGATGTTCCAGCCCGGCCAGGCCGTCGTGCAGGTCGAACTCCGCCACGCTGCGGCCAGAGCCCTTCCAGTGCCCGCCGTCCGCCTCGTCCGCGCCGTCCTCTTTGCACAGCATGAGCGTGGGCTTGTAATACCGCTCCACCACGCGCGAGGCCACGATGCCGATGACGCCGGGATGCCAGTGCTCCGCGGCCAGCACCAGGCCCAGGCGCTCCTTCTGCTCCTCGGCCTGGAGCAGCGCTTCTTCAAGGATGCCCTGCTCCTCGCTGCGGCGCTTGGCGTTCAGGCCGTCGAGCTTGGAGGCCAGCGGATTGGCCGTGTCCATGTCCGGGGCCAGCAGCATGCTGAGCGCCACGCTGGGGTCGGCCATGCGCCCTGCGGCGTTGATGCGCGGGGCCAGGCCGAAGCCGATCTGCCCGGCGCCCAGGTCGGCCAGCTTGTCGTAGCCGCTGTAGACCTTGAGGGACGCAAGCCCCGGCCTGCGCGCCTCCTTGATGAGCAGGAGCCCGTTCTTGACCAGGATGCGGTTCGGCCCGGTCAAGCCCACCACGTCGGCCACGGTGCCTAGGGCCACAAGGTCCAGGAACTGGCGCATGTCCACGGGCTCGCCCGGCAACAGGCGGTTCACCGCGGCCATGAGCATGAAGGCCACGCCGACGCCCGCCAGCTCGCACAGTCCTGTGCAGGCCTCGCCGCAGTTCCCGCCGCACAGGCGCGGGTTGCAGATGGCGTCTGCCGGGGGCAGCTCCTCCGGCGGCATGTGGTGGTCGCTCACCACCACGGTCATGCCCAGCTCCTTGGCGCGGGCCACCTCGGCCACGGCGCTTATGCCGCAGTCCACCGTGAGCAGCACGCGCACGCCGTCCGCCGCAAGGCGCTCGATGCCCGCCATGTTCAGGCCGTAGCCGTCGTCCACGCGGTTGGGCAGGTAGTGGCGCACCTGGCCGGTGCCGTCCAGGGGCGCGATTTCCGGCCCCAGGCGCTTGAGGAGAAAGTCCTTCACCAGCGTGGTGGAGGTGATGCCGTCCACGTCATAGTCGCCCCAGACGCAGAAGCGCGCCCCGGCGTCCAGCTCGCGCGCCAGCACGCGGGCGGCCTCGGTCAGGCCGGGGATGGCCTCGGGCTTGGGCAGGTGGCGCAGACCGGGAGAGAGAAAGCGGTCCATGGTCTGGGCGGAGGTGAACCCGCGCCGCCACAGCACCTCGGCGATGACCTGGGTGATGCCCAGATCCTCGGCGATCTGGCCGATGTTCGCAGGAACGGGCGCGGCGGAAAGCAGCTTCCAGTTGCAGGGCATGGCGGGCCTTAGGCCCCTTCCGCTATGGAGGCCGAGGCAGCGGCCATGCGGCGCAAAATGTCGCGGGCGGCGGCCACTGAATCAGTCGCACGGGTGACGGGCCGACCCACCACCAGGAAGTCCGAACCGGCGGCCACGGCGGCCTCCGGGGTCATGACGCGGCGCTGGTCGTCGGCCTTGGCGTCGGCATCCGGCACGCGGATGCCCGGCGTGAGGCAGAGGAACTGCGGCCCGCAGGCTTCCTTGATGCGCGCGGCTTCCTGGGCGGAGCAGACCACGCCGTCCAGGCCCGCGCCCTGGCTCAGGCGGGCCAGCTCCAGCACCACCTCGGCGGCCGGGCGGCCGCGCAGGATGGGGTTGTCCACGTCCTGCATGCTGGTGAGCACGGTGACGGCGAAGAGCAGCGGCTTTTCCGCCAGTCCGCACTCGTCCTTGTACTCCAGGTAGGCCTCGTCGCGCGCGGCCACGGCGATGCGACCCATGTCCGCCCCGCCGCAGGCGTGGATGTTCAGCATGTCCGCGCCGCTCTTCACCGCCGAGCGCACGGCCCCGCGCACGGTGTTGGGGATGTCCAGAAACTTGAGGTCCAGGAAAATCTTGAAACCCAAGGCCTTGAGCTCGCGGATGATCTGCGGGCCCTCGGCCACGAAGAGCTCCAGGCCCACCTTCATCCACAAATCGGGCTGGCCGGGAGCGGCCAGGGGAGCCAGGGCGCGGGCCATGGCCAAGGCCTCGGCCCCGGTTTGGAAGTCCAGGGCGACGACAAGCTTGGGCTGACGCTGACTCACTGGACGCATCAGGCGCGCTCCCACTGGGACATGAGGCCGGGCAGCAGGCCCGGACGGCAGATGGCCCTGGCGCGGCCCGCAACGTATACGGCGCGCAGCTCGTCGGCCGCCTCCTCAAGGTCGTCGTTGACGATGTGGTAGTCGAAGTGCGCGGCCTGCTCCAGTTCGCCCAGGGCGTTCTTCATGCGCCGCTCGATGACCTCCGGGGCGTCGGTGCCGCGTCCGCGCAGGCGGCGCTCCAGCACCTCCTTGGAGGGCGGCAGGATGAACACGTACAGGGCCTGGGGGAACACCTGCTTCAGCTGCAACGCGCCCTGCACGTCGATGTCGAAGAGGATGTCCTCGCCCTTGGCCAGCATCTGCTCCACCGGGGCCTTGGGCGTGCCGTAGAAGTTGCCGTGCACCTCGGCCCATTCGGCGAAATAGCCCGCGTCCCGGCGGGAGATGAAGGTCTCGCGCGTCAGGAAGTGGTACTGGATGCCGTCCTCCTCGCCGGCCCTGGGCGCCCGCGTGGTGCAGGAGATGGAGTAGCCGAAGCCGGGATACTCGGCCCGCAGCCGGGCCACAAGGGTGCTCTTGCCCGCGCCGGATGGGGCGGAGAGCACCAGGCACAGGCCTTTGCGGCCGCCGTGAAGATTGTCGAGCGGGGCGTCCGTGGGGCGCATTATTCCTCCTCGCGCGTCTTCGCGCTTTCCTCGGCCAGGAAGCGCTGGCCGATGGTCTCCGCCTGGATGGCCGAGAGGATGACGTGGTTCGAATCGGTGACGACGATGGCGCGCGTCTTGCGGCCCTGGGTGGCGTCGATGAGCCGCCCTTCCTGGCGCGCGTCTTCACGCAACCTGCGCATGGGCGCGCTGGCCGGGTCCACGATGGTGATGATGCGCGCCGCGACAACGAAGTTGCCGAAGCCCAGGCTCACCAGCCGCTGGCGCGGCGACGTTTTCTGCGCGTTTTTGTCCATGGCGTTACTCGATGTTCTGCACCTGTTCGCGGCATTTTTCCAGCTCGACCTTGAAATCCACGGTCAAGCGGCTCACCTCGACATCCTGGGCCTTGTTGCCGCAGGTGTTGATCTCGCGGAAGGCCTCCTGGATGAGGAAGTCCAGGCGCTTGCCCGCTTCGCCGTTGCCGGCCACGGCCTCGTCCAGGCGGTCCACGTGCGCGGCCAGACGGGTGATTTCCTCGGAGACGTCCAGACGGTCGGCCAGCACGGCCACTTCCTGGGCCAGGCGCTCCTCGGTGAAGGTCATGCCCGCCTGGGCCACCAGGGCGGTCAAACGCTCGGCCGTGGCGGCCTGCTTGTCCTTCAGCACCACGGGCACGCGCTCGGCCACGGCGGCGGCCAGCACGCGCAGGCGGGCGAAGCGCGCGGTCAGGTCCTTGGCCAGTTCGCCGCCCTCAACCCGGCGTGAGGCGTTCCAGTCGTCCAGGGCCTTCTGGAAGCCCTGCTCCAGGCTTTTTGCCAGGCTCGGGTCCGGCTCGGCGGAGTCGTCGCGCCAAAGGTGGGAGGCGGACAGCAGGCGGTTCATGTCCGGCGTGAAGGCCACGCCCTGCTCCTTCGCCAGGGAGCGCAGCTGGTCCAGCATGGCCCCGGCCTGGGCCGTGTTCAGGCTCACGCCCAGAAGGGCCGCGCTGCGGGTCTCCACGCTCAGGCTGATGTCCACGCGCCCGCGCGAGGCGTTCTTGCGCAGAAGCTTGTCGAAGCGCGTTTCCAGGCTGCGCAGAACCGAGGGCATGCGCCACTTCACGTCCAGGAAACGGTTGTTCACGCTGCGGATCTCCCAGACGTGGCTGAATTCCTCGGCGTTTGTCTCCACGCGGCCGAAGCCGGTCATGCTCATGGGCACGGTGATTCTCCTTGGTTGGGGCGGCCGTCTTCGGCGCACATGGCCTCGCCGCCCTCTATGGTTGTTTTGTACAGGCTGCGCAGCGCAGTCAAGCGCCGTTTCATGTCTTCGGCCGCGTAGTCGGGGAAGGTCCAGGGCAGATCCACCCAGCCCTGGCGCTTGTTGTAGATGAGCGTCAGGTCGGCCCAGATGCCCAAACCCAGGTACACGCGGTGCGTAAAATTCTTGCCCGAGGCCAGCACCAGCCGCTCCAAGGTGAGGAGCCCGGGGTCCAGGTTCACCCGGCGCGAGCCGTCCGGCCGGGCGTTGGCGCGCTCCAGATCGTTGGTGGCCAGCTTCATGCCCCGCAGGCCGTCCAGGGGCACCAGGCGCTCGAAGCCGAGCAAACGCCGGAACAGCGGCTTGCCCAGCTCCTCCTCGTAATAGCCCGTGTGGTCGAAGGGCAAGAGCCCGGACTTGTAGTCCACCGGACCGAAGCGCTCCACCAGCTCCGCATGCAGTGGCAGCCAGCCGCCCTTGCCGCCCGCGTCCCACCAGTCCCGCTCCGCCAGGACGGAAAGCAGCGCCTTGCCCGGCTGGGGCTCGCGCGGAATGCTCATGCGGGGTCTCCCTCAACCGGGGCGACACGGACGACGATCCGGCCGTCCGCCACGCCCTGCGGCTGCACGGCCACCAGGGTGCCAGGACGCAGGGCCTGCGCGTCTTGCGGCATCTCCACCTGGCAGGCGGCGTAATACTCGCACACCCCCTGCCCCCGGTCGTTGTTTTCCACCAGCACGGTGAGCCGCGGCAAGGTCGCCAGTTCCTTCTGGAAGGCGCGCTTCTTGGACTCGGCCAGGCCGCGCAAACGGGCCGCGCGGGCCGTGCGCTCGGCCTTGGACAGTGGATCGGGTAAACGCGAGGCCGCGGTGCCGGGCCGGGGCGAAAAAGGAAACACGTGGGCATAGGTCAGGGGCAGCTCGCTGCAAAAGGCGTAGGAAGCCTCGAACTGCTCCGCCGTTTCGCCGGGGAAGCCGGTGAGCAGATCCGCCCCCAGGCCCAGGCGAGGCCAGGCGCCGCCAAGCTGGCGCAGGAAGTCCAGCACCTGCTCCGGCCGGTAGTGCCCGCGCCCCATGCGCTTCAGCACCGCGGCGTCGCCGCTTTGCAAGGAAAGGTGCAGATGCGGGGCCAGCAGGCGGGAACCGCCCAGCACGTCCAGGGCCTTGGCCCCCAGCTGGCCCGGCTCCACGGAGCTCAGGCGCAGGCGCGCGCGGCCCGCCCACTCCGGCCCCAGCTCGGCCTCCACGCGGGCCAAGAGATCCCAGAAATCGTGCGGCTCAGGCAGGTCCTCGCCATACTGGCGCAGGTTCACGCCGGAGAGGACCAGCTCGCGGTAGCCCGAGGAAAGCAGGCGGCGCATCTCGGCGATGGCCTCGGCCGGATCGCGGCTCACGCTGGCCCCGCGTGTAAGCGGCACAATGCAGTAGGTGCAGTGGTGCGAGCAGCCGTCCTGCACCTTGACCACGGCGCGGGCGCGGCGGAAGGAGCCGATGCTGAAGGGCGGAAAGCGCGGGGCCTCCGGTTTGGACGCATCCGGCTGGGGTGCAGACGCCCCGAAGGGTCCGGTCAGCAGTTGGGCCTTGCGACCCTGGGGCACCACCTCGTCCACCTCCGGCATGGCGGAAAGCTCCGCCGCCAGCACCTGGGCCGCGCAGCCCGTGACCACGATGCGCGCGGACGGATTCTGCTGGCGCAGGCGGCGCACCAGGGCGCGCAGGTCGCTTACGGCGCGGCTGGTAACGGCGCAGGAATTCACGAGCAGCACCCCGGCCTCGGCGGCCCCGGTGGCATCGGAAACCTCGGCATAGCCCTTGGCGCGCCAGGCCTCGGCAATGGCCTCGGACTCGTACTGGTTGATCTTGCAGCCCAGGGTGGCCACATGGAAGGTCTTGGCGTGTGGGGAATTCGGCATGGTCCGTGCTGTTTTTTCCTGGATTATTGCCGCGCCCTGCGCGAAGATGGCGCCGGGCTCATCAAAACACCTTGTCCACAGGAAGGAGGCGTCATGCGCAACCTTACCCCCCGTCTGCTCCCGACCGTCCTGACCACCGTGGTCGCGCTGGCCGCCCTGGCCCTGCCACTCCTGACGGGCTGCTCGCCCGCGGTGCGTGGCAGCATGGCCCTTTCCAGCGGCGACTACACCCTGGCCCTGGCACGCTACCACGAGGCCCTGGAACAGGACCCGGACTCCGTGTACCTGCGTCTGCGCATCGGCCTCACCTACTTCACCATGAAGGATTATGCCAACGCGGAGGCCGCCTACCAGGACGTCCTCATCCGCAAGCCCGGCGAGCCGAACGCCCTCTTCTACCTGGGCCTGTCCCGCATTGGCAAGGGCGAGAGGCAGCGCGCCCTGGACGAGCTGACCCGCTTCGCCTGGCCGGACAAGTACTACCACCAGAGATTCGTGCGCGACGAGGCCGAGCGCCTGCTGCGCCACCCCGAAATGCCGCCGGACGAGACCATCCGCAACCTGCTGGACGCCCTCGAGGAAGGCCGCAAGGAACAGCTCCAGTTGGAACGCGACATGTTCTTCGGCATCGACCGGGGATAGGCCCGGTCCTGCCGGGTCACGCCCCGGCGGTTCACATGATGACGGAACCGGCCAGCACCGCGCCTTCGCCGTCGTAGACGGCGGCCACCTGCCCCGGCGCCGGGCGCACGTGGGGTTCGGCGAAACGGGCCGTCAGCACGCCGCCGGAAAGTTCCACCCGCGCGGGCCGGGCGCTCTCGCGGTACCTGGTCTGCACCAGCACGTCCCCCGGCCACAGGGCCGGGTCCACAAGCACGTTCACCTCGCCCGCTCGGAAGCTCTCCACCAGCAGGGCCTGCTTGGGGGCCACCACCAGCACGTTCTTCGCCACGTCCTTGTCCAGCACGTAGAGCGGCTCGCGCCAGGACAGGCCGAGCCCCCGGCGCTGACCGATGGTGGCGCGCCACAGGCCCTGGTGCCGGCCCACGGGGGTGCCGTCGGGCAGTTCCGCCGGGCCGGGGCCGGGCAGCGTCGCAGTGCGCGCGGCCAGGAAGGCCCGGTAGTCGTCGTCCGGCACGAAGCAGATCTCCTGGCTTTCTTCCGGCAGGGGCGGGGTGAGGCCCCGTGCGTCCAAATCCGCGCGGGCCTCGACCTTACGCGTGGCCGCAAGCGGGAAACGTGCCCGCATGAGACGCTCTCTGGGCACGAGCGAAAGGAAATAGCTCTGGTCCTTCACCGGGTCCGCCCCGCGCGTAAGGGCCCAGCCGTACACCGGGTGCGGCCCGGCCCCGGCGAAGTGCCCGGTGGCCAGGGCTTCCGCGCCCAGTGCCAGGGCCTGGTCCAGCAGCAGGCCGAACTTCATGGCCGCGTTGCAGCGGGCGCACGGATTGGGGGTGCGGCCGGAGAGATACTCCGCCGCGAAGGGTCCGGCCACGCGGGCCTCGAACTCGGCGCGCAGGTCCAGCAGGTGCAGGGGAATGCCGAGGTCGGCGCAAGCCTGCGCCAAGCCCTCGGCCGCGCGCAGGTCGTGCTCCGGCAGAAACTGCCCGTGCAGGGCCAAGATCTCGTGGCCTTCGTCCCGCAGGCGCAGCAGCGAGGCCAGGCTGTCGCCGCCGCCGCTCACCGCCACCGCGATCTTCAAGGCTTCGGGCCCCAGTCGCCCGTTTCGCCCGCGCGCAGATGCTTGAGGAAGGCGTAAAAGGCGCCATGCACGGCATTGATGAACCCGGCGCGGCCGTCCAGCACGCCCAGCTTCAGCAGGTAGATCTTGAAGAAGCGCGCCAGGCCATGAATGACGCCCTTGGCGACGCCGCCGGTCCTGCCCTTGAACTTGAGGTCGTCCGCGCCCTGCTGGGCATAGGAGTTCACCTTGTCCAGGTGCTCGCGGAAGTTGCGGTAGGGGTAGTGGACGATGTCGCCCCCGAGCTTGCGCGTGGGTCCCAGGGCGTGGAAGCTGTAGTGCGCCCCGCTGACGCGCACCTCCATTCTGCCCGGCCGGAACACCCGGAACAGATAGTCCGGGTACCAGCCGCTGTGGCGCAGGAAGCGGTCGAAGTAGAACGAAGCCCGCGGAGTGAGGAAGCCCGCCTCGTCCTCCCCGGCATTGGCGATGGCCGCGCGCACGTTGGCGCGCAGCTCGTCCGTGAAATACTCGTCCTGGTCCAGGCTCACCACCCAGTCCACCTTGGGCTCCATGGCGCGGATGTGCTCCAGGGCGTAGCGGAACTGCGGACCCGGGCCTTCCCAGCGGCGCTTGAGCACAACGGCCCCGGCGGCCTCGGCGATGTCCAGGGTGGCGTCGGTGCTGTAGGAGTCCACCACGAGGAGCGTATCGCAGAAATCCAGCGACTCCAGGCAGCGGCCCAGCAGGCGTTCGCCATTGAAGGTCAGGATGAGGCCGACGATGTTGGGAGCCATGGGCCCTCGTTTGGTTGTCGCGCGCGGATTCCCGCTCGCGGAGGCGTTCTTGGGTGCGCGTCTTGTACGACGGGCCCACCAGCCGGTCAAGAAGGCCGGTGTTTGTGCTTTTGCCCGCCCCGGGCTATATGTGTGCTATGCGCCACGACACCACCAATCACGACCACGACCCGGACCTCGACGCCCTGGAACCTTATGACGTTGATGATGTCGCCGATGACGACGCGGATGACGCGGCGGCCCCGGCACTCCTCGGCGGCCCCCAGGAACGCCAGGCCGCCCAGGCGGACGCCGGCACCCGCCTGGACCAGTTCTGGGCGCGGGAGCTGGCCGACCACGGCGTCTCGCGCGAGCGCATCAAGGAATGGCTGCAGGCCGGGCTGGCCACGGTGGACGGCAAGACCATCAAGAA
>CAYUOW010000096.1:0-9661 GCA_964446455.1 uncultured Desulfocurvus sp. | reverse complement strand
GGAAAATATTCTCCCCGCCTTTCTAGTCCTCGTCTTTCTAGTCCTCGTCTTTGGGCTTCTCCAGCTTGCCGGAGGCCAGCACGGCCTGCAACAGGTGCGGGGTCTGGATGCGGATGATGCGCCGCCCGCTGTCCGGGGTCCCGCCGGAGTCGATGCTCAGGTGCCCTTGGCCGGCGAGCCCCTGCAGGTAGCCCTCGATGGTGTTTGCGCTGCACACGAAGATGTCGGCCAGCTGGCGCACGGCGGAATCGTAGAAGATTTCGCGCTTGCCGTTGGTCTCGAAGAGGTCGAGCACACGCACGATGCCCATGGGCACGTTGGGCGCGCGCAGGGCCTTCTTGGTGGTGTTCTTGAGCCGCGTGACCATGACGTTCAGAATGGCCTGAATGGCCGGCGGCGCGGACTCGATGTGGCCGTCCAGGTCGTCGCCGTTCAGCACCACGACCTTGGAGTCCTCAAGGGCGATGGCGGTGGCGGTGCGGCCGTGGTTTTCCAGGAACAGCGCCATCTCGCCGAAGATGGACACGGGCTGCAGCACGGCGAAGACCTTCTTGCGGCCGTCCACGTTGCCCGAAATCTCCACCTTGCCGTCCACAAGGATATAGGCCTCGTCGCCCTTGCTGCCCTCGTTGAAGATGACGTTGTGCTTGAGCACGGTGCGCTGCAGGAAGGACCCCTGGCTCACGCGCTTCATGACCACGGAGCTGTCCCGGCTTCCTGGCAGTGGCATGGCTTACCTCGTTGTGGCGTCTTCGCTGGCGAAGAATGGTCCCTTGGCGCCCTGTATGCCCCGGCCCTCGGTGAGCACAAGGCGGTAGCCGAAGGCGATGAACAGGGGCCGCTGGCCCCAGGCTTCCGGCTGCAGGGTGAATTCGAAACCTATGCCTTCGTCGGCGCGCGCCTCCCGGGGGAGGAAGCTGCGGGTGTCCTGGGCCATTACGCGACCTTCCGGGTCGCACAAATACGCGGTGAAGCTGAGGGACTCCACCCACTTGGCCCCCTCGGGCAGCTTGGTGGTGTCCAGATAGGCCCAGCCCTTGATGCCCGCGGCATCGCCCACGGGCAGCACCTGGTAGTCGAAGCGCATGAACTTGGTGATGAGCGAGCGCGGCTCCTCAAGGGACCAGGGGTCGCGCTTCAGGTGCGCAGCGCTCATGGGAACCTGGGCGCAGCCCCAAAGAAGCGTCGTCAAAAGCAGGAGCGCGAGGCAGGCTGCGGGGGCGATGCACTTCTTTCTGTTCATGATTCCACACCTATCACAATCGGCGAAGGATGCAAATGCTTCCTCGATCAGCGGGCCGCCTGCAGGGTCTCACCCAGGGCCGCCCACTTGGCGCGCAGGTCGCGCCACAGGGAGTCCAGCCCGGCGCGGAAGGCCGTGTCCATGGCCTCGCGCGCGTGCTTGCCCTCCAGCTTGACCTTGTTGCCGAAGACCTGGCCCATGGCCGCCGGACCCTTGGCCTTGGCCAGGCTGGAATGCTGCACGTGGGCGATGGCCACGTCCCCGGCGTACACGGCCGGGCGGCCGGCAACGGCGCTGCGCAGGTCGCGGTCCAGGTCGTCGAACTGCGTGGGGCTGAAGCGGATGTCGAAGCCGCCCAGCTCGCGCAGCACCTCGGTGCGCAGGGCGTGGCAGCAACCGGAAACGTGCACGGCCGGGCGTGCGTAGCTGAACAGGCCGAAGTCCAAGGCTCCCGCGCAGTTGTCGTAGATGTTCACGTGCTCGGGCAGGCCGAGGATGGTGCCCTCCCGGCCCGAGGGCGCGAAGAGCTGGTAGTCCGCGCTCTGCAGGCAAGGCGGCGGCGTGGCGGAAACGATACGGCAGCCCGCGGCGCCGACCTCCGGGCGGGCAAGGGCCTCGCCCAGCAGGCGGCCCAGCCAGCGCTCCGGCAGCAGCACGTCGTCGTCCAGAAACACCGCGAACTCCGCTTCCTGCACCTCCGGCTGGGCGATGAGCCAGTTGCGCGCGGCGGGCGCGCCCACGTTCACCGGCAGGCGGATGACCCGCAAGGCTGCGGCCGGGAACAGGCCCGCGCAGGCTTCCATGACGTCGCCGGTGCCGTCGGTGCTGCCGTTGTCCAGGGCCAGGATGCGTGCGCGGCCGTAGTCGGTCTTGGCCAAACTCTCCAGGGTCTGCCGGGTGAGGGCGGCCTTGTTCCAGGAATAGACGAGGATCACGGCGCGGGCGGTGTCCTCCGGCGCGGCCACGGGCGGCGGCGCCAGAAGGTCGTGCAGCTTCAGGCCCAGGTGCGTGTGCCAGGGCAGGGCGGAGAACAGCGCGGCCAGTTCGGCCTGCCCGGCCTGGGCCTCGCCCAGGCGCAGCAGGAGTTCGGCCCGCAGCAGGGACGCGAAGCCGCCAAAGAGCGGCCCGTCCATACCTTCAAGGGCGGCCAGGGCCTTGTCCGCGGGTGAGTACAAAAACTCGGCCTCGGCCCGCAGCCGGGCGCGCAGGGGCAAAAGTTCCGCAGGCCAGGCGCAGGCTTCCAGAGCGGCCAGGGGCAAATCGGCGGAGCCCTGGCGCAGCAGGCCGTCCCAGGCCGGGGCTAGCCAGGCCAGACCGCTGGCCTCGTCGCGCAGTCGCGGCAGAAGAATGCGCAGGATGAGCGCCATGTCGCCCGCGGCGAGTAGCGCCCCCATCTCGTCCACGTCCGGCCCGCCCTGAAGGCGCGGCAGCAGCGCGTTCGCAAAGGCTCCCGCGGGCGTGGCCGGCAGGGCGTGGCTCACGACCTCGGCGCGCTGGCGGTCCAGGGGCGCGCGCTGCCAGGACCACAGGGCGAGCCCTGCGCCGCTGGCGGCCAGGTCGGCGTCGCCGGAGCCCAAGGCCGTGAGCGCCAAGTAGCGCGCCAGGCCGGGCTCCTCCAGCCCCATCGCCCACTGGGGCAAAACCGGGCACAGCTTGTCAGCCAGGGCCGGGGGCGCTATGGAAAGGGCCGGGAAGCCGGTATGCCGCGACATCGAGCCTCGCTTGGTAGAGGGCGTGACGAAGTTTTTCAGCCAGTGCGCACTGTAGTGCAAGTGGCGGCGGAAGAAAAGGAGCGGAACGAGGGGCATGGACAGGGACCTGAACATTCAGCTTGCGGCGACCGCCTCGGCACTCATGCACGGCGGCGTGGCGGTGTACCCCACCGAGACCTTGTACGCCCTGGGCTGCGCGGCCCACAGGGCCGAGGCCTGCATGCGCATCGCCGCGCTCAAGGGTCGGCCCGAGGCCAAGCCCTTCCCCCTGCTTCTGGCGGACATGGATGGCCTTGCAGCCATCGCCGAGGCCATTCCGCCGGACCTGGCGCGCCTGGCCGAGGCTTTCTGGCCCGGACCGCTCTCGGTGCTGGTGCGCACCAAGGACTACCTGCCGCCCCAGGTGCGCGACGCGCTGGGCTTCTCCTCCGTGCGCATCACCCCGCACCCCACCGCCCGGGAGCTGTGCCGCCTGGCCGGCCCGGCCCTTGTGGCCACCAGCGCCAACAGAAGCGGCCAGCCCGCAGCCGCCCATCCGGCCCAGCTGGACGCGACCCTGGTGGCCGGAGCCGACGCTGCCGTGCTGGCCGAACCCTGGCCCGCCGGAGGCGATCCCTCCACCCTGGTGCGCCTGCTGGGCGGCGGCGCCGTGGCCATCCTGCGCCTGGGCGCAGTGGGCGAGGACGCCCTGGCGCGGGTGTTCCGCGTGGAGGCCCGGCCCTTGTCTTGAGAATTTTTCAGGCCCTGCGCGGGCCCCAGCCGGGGGCCGTTTAAATTACTGAACCCCCTCCCCCCTCAAAACCTGGAGAAAGCGGGTCCGGGTAAAAAAACTTAAACCGTTTTCAGGCCCAAAAGCCTCTTTCAAATCCAGCGCAGAAAAAATGCTCCGCAGTAACGTGCCAAAATAAAATGACTAAAATTTTATTTTTCCAGGTGTCGCAGCTTTGGCCCGGCTCTTGCTCTATTGAAAGCATCCTTCCTTCTTTTGCAGAAATCGGCTTCCCTGGGGTGGTCCCACGGGAAGCCGCTTTCTTTTTGGGCTCCGGAGATATCCGACGCCAGGGCCATGCCCGCCGCGCACAGTTCAACACACTGACATAAAACAAGATATTTTGCGGCAGCAGGTCGCAGAAAACCAGTCCTCCACCGCCTGGCCCGAAGCCCAGCATCCCTGCCGCGCCCCCCTTTGCCCTCCTGCGTGGGGCCACCCGCGCCCAGGGACCAGTCCAAAGACTTTTACCGCCCCTTTTGCGCCCCTCCCCGCCCGGCTCTCCCGCGCACACGTTTTCAAGAACTCACCGGCATGTCACACGTTTGCACTTGTAAGAAGGCGCGAAATCGCCTATCCAGGAGATGCTGCGCGCCAAACACGCGAGCGGGTTCAGTATTATCTTCAGCAATAGGAAGCCCATGTCCGCACCGGCCCAATACCGCAACCCCGCGCCCACCGTGGACGTCTTGATTTACCACGCAGGGCGGGGCATCGTGCTGGTGGAGCGCAGGAACCCGCCTCCGGGCTGGGCCCTGCCGGGCGGCTTCATCGACTACGGCGAGACCTGCGAGGCCGCGGCCCGGCGCGAGGCCAAGGAAGAGACCGGGCTCGACGTGGTGCTCACCGGACTTGTGGGCGTGTATTCCGACCCGGCGCGCGACCCGCGCGGCCACACCATGAGCGTGGTCTACACGGCCCAGGCGCAGAACCCCGAGGACCTCATGGCCGGGGACGACGCCGCCAAGGCGGCATTTTTCATGCTGGACGCCCTGCCCCCCCTGGCCTTTGACCACGGGCAAATCGTCCAGGACTTCGTGGCCGGACTGTCGCGCCTGCGCCCTTGAAGGGCCCGGCCGCACAGATACTGACCCGCGCCGGAGAGTTCCGGCCGGTTGTTTCGAGGGATAGCATGGGCATCAAGCCGCTCGTCCTGTTCATGACCTCGGAGATGTACCCCTTCTCCAAGACCGGCGGCCTGGCCGACGTTCTGGGCGCGCTGCCCCTGACCCTTTTCCGCATGGGCGTGAACACGGCGGTGGTAACCCCGCTGTACGGGCGCTTCAACACCTCGGAGTTCGGCCTGCGCCTGCTCACGGAGCGCTGCCCCGTTGGCTATCCCTGGGCGCCCATCACGGCGGAGATCTACCAGGCCGACTACTACGGCATGCCCGTGTACTTCGTGGGCCGCGGCGAGTACTTCGACCGCCGCAATCTCTACAACACCCATGCGGGCGACTATTTCGACAACTGCGAGCGCTTCAACTTCTTCTGCCGCGCCACCCTGGAGTGGGCGAGGAGGCTCGACTGGGCCCCGGCGGTGATCCACGCCCACGACTGGCAGAGCGCCCTTGTGCCCGCCTACCTGCACTTCTGGCGCAGGACAGACCCCTACTGGAAGGACACCAAGACGGTGCTCACCATCCACAACCTGGCCTTCCAGGGCCGCTTCGCCTCGCGGCTCTTCTTCGAGTCCGGCCTGCCGCCGGAGGCCTGGAACATGGACGGGGCCGAGTTCTACGGGGACTTCAACCTGCTCAAGACCGGCATCGCCTACGCCGATTCCGTGACCACGGTGAGCCCTTCCTACGCCGAGGAGATCCTGACCCCGCAGTTCGGCTGCGGGCTGGAGGGGATGCTCGGCCGCAGGCGCGGCGTGCTGCGCGGCATCTTGAACGGGGCCGACTATTCCGTGTGGGACCCGCGCGACGACAAGTACCTGCCCTGCATCTACAAGGCGGGCTGCGCCGAGGGCAAGCAGGACTGCAAGAACGCGCTGTTGAAGGAGATGCACCTGCCCGACCAGCTGGAGGACAAGCCGGTCATGAGCTTCATCGGCCGCTTCCGCGGCCAGAAGGGCGTGGATCTTCTGATCGACATCATCCCGAAGCTCATGGAGCAGGAGGTGGGGCTCATCGTGCTGGGCGAGGGCAAGCTGGAGCACGAGGCCAGGCTGCAGGAGCTGGCCGAGGTGCACCAGGACCGCCTGCGCGTCATCGTGGGCTACTCCGAGGACCTGGCCCACCGCATCCAGGCCGGGTCGGACATCTTCCTCATGCCCTCGCGCTACGAGCCCTGCGGCCTGACGCAGATGTACGCCCTGCGCTTCGGCACGCCTCCGGTGGCCACGGCCGTGGGCGGCCTGCGCGACACCATCGCGCCCTATCCGCACCCGCGCGCCACGGGCTTCACCTTCCAGAACCCCACGGCCGACGAATTCTATGCCGCCATCCGCCAGGCGCTGGACCTCTGGCGCGACAACAAGCCCTACTGGAAGGGCATGGTGGAGCGGGCCATGGCCCAGGACTTCAGCTGGGAGCAGTCCGCCGCGCAGTATATCGAGCTTTACCGGTCCCTGGGCGCGCGCCTCTAGGCCGCCCGTTCCGCCAGGCCCGGCGCAACGGGCCCAACCTCACAAGCAGGGGGATGACGCGATGCCGCTGACCAAGAAGCTTTCCAAGGACAAGACGGTGTGCAAGGTGGGGTTCAGCCTCACGGAAGAAAGCGCGGGCGGGGCCAAGAAGCTCTTCCTGGCCGGCGAGTTCAACGCCTGGGCTCCGGCGCCCATGCGCAAGGCCAAGGGAGCCTTCTCCCTGAGCCTGGACCTGCCCACGGGCGCCAGCTACCAGTACCGCTACGTGACCGACGCGGGAACATGGCTGAACGACACCGAGGCCGACTGCTACGTGTTCAACGCCTTTGCCGACGCCGACAATTCGGTGGTGGTGCTGTAAGGCTACTGCGCGCGGCCGGTGCGGGCCTTGAGGCTCCACAGGTCGCGCGGGATGGGCAGGCAGAAGCTCTGGTCCGGGAAGTCCGCGCAGAGGATGAGCCCGCCGCTCTTCTCCTCCCAGAACACGTGGTCGAGGAATACCGCCAGGGCGCGCGCCAGGGTCACCTGGCCCTCGTCCACGGCGCTGAAGCGACGCAGCACGTCCATGGCCGCGCGACGCACCAGGCGCATGCCCTGCGTGGTCAGCGCCAGATCCTCGTAATCCAGCTCGTGCAGGGGGCCCCCGGCCCCGCCAAGGGCAACCTGCGCCCTGTGCAGCGTCTGCCCGTCCCGGGGCTTTGTCTCCATCTTCGTCTCCGTGCTGGTGCGCATGGCCATATCCTTCCTTTCGTTGCTATTGCCAAGTTTCGATGCACCTTGCGTGCCAGCCTCCGGGCGGCAACTTCCGCCCTGCGCGCTTGTGCGCAGGACCGCCCGGCCCTTCCGTCCCGGCGCAAAGACGTATAAGGTCGGCGCAACCGCGCCCCCAAAAGACGCCCAAGGAGGCCCCATGCCCCCGTCCAGACGCACCAGCGGCGTGCTCCTGCACATCAGCTCCCTGCCCTCGCGCTTCGGCATCGGCGACCTGGGGCCCGAGGCCCTGCGCTTCGGCGAGTTCCTGTCCCTGGCAGGCCAGAGCCGCTGGCAGGTGCTGCCCTTGAACCCCACGGCTTCAAGCCTGGGCAGCTCGCCCTATTCCAGCTTTTCCGCCTTTGCGGGCAACACCCTGTGCATCAGCCCCGAGGGCCTGTGCGAGGACGGGCTCATCACCCAGGCCGAACTTGAGCCCTTTGCCATGCCCGTTGCGCCCCGCGTGGACTTCCCGGCCGTGGAGCGCGCGCGCCTGGCCCTCTTGCGCCAGATCTTCGACCGGCTCATGCCCGAAATGGGTGGCGGCACCCTGGAGGACGACGCCTCCTTCCGCACCTTCGTGGGCGACAACGCCTCCTGGCTGCCGGACTTCGCCCTGTTCATGGCCGTGAAGGAGAGCCTGGGCGGCGCGGCCTGGACCAAGTGGCCCAAGGCCATCCGCCACCGCGGGGAAAGCGCCCTGCGCGAATACGGCACACGGCTGCACCGCGAGATCGTGTTCCACCAGTTCTGCCAGTGGTTGTTCTTCCGCCAGTGGGGGCGGCTCAAGTGGGAGCTTTCCAAGCTCGACGTGGAACTGGTGGGCGACGTGCCCATCTACGTCACCCACGATTCGGCCGACGTGTGGGCCAACCGGCGGCTGTTCAAGCTGGACGAGGACGGCGAGCCGACCCTGGTGGCCGGGGTGCCGCCGGATTACTTCAGCAAGACCGGCCAGCGCTGGGGCAACCCGGTGTTCGACTGGGAGGCCTGCGAGGCCGACGGCTTCGCCTGGTGGATAAGCCGCCTGCGACACAATTTCGGGCTCTTTTCCGTGGTGCGCCTGGACCACTTCCGGGGCTTCGAAGCCTACTGGGAGATCGACGCGGCGGAGAAAACCGCGGTGAACGGCCGCTGGGTGCCCGCGCCGGGCGAAAAGCTGCTGCAGGCCGTTCTGGACGCCCACGGCAGCCTGCCCATCATCGCGGAGGACCTGGGGATCATCACCCCGGAGGTGGTTGCGCTGAAGGAACGCTTTGGCCTGCCGGGCATGAAGATCCTGCAGTTCGCCTTTGGCCCGCACACGCCCACCAGCCCGGATTCGCCGCACAATCACGAGAAGAACAGCGTGGTCTACACCGGCACCCACGACAACAACACCACGCGCGGCTGGTTCGAGGCCGAGGCCACGCCGTCCGTGCGCCGCGTGCTTTCCCGCTACCTGGGCCGCACGCCCGCCAAGGACACCATCGTGCGCGAGTTCATCCGCCTGGCCCTGGCCAGCCCGGCCAGGGACGCCGTGCTTCCGGCCCAGGACCTGCTGGACCTGGGAGCCGAGCACCGCATGAACATTCCCGGCCAGGCCAAGGGCAACTGGGGCTGGCGTGCGCCGGAAAACACCCTGTGCCTGTGCGGCCCGGGCCGCGCCCTGGCCGAGGAACTGCGCGGCCTGTGCGAGCTTTTCGGCCGCACGCCCGCGCAGGAGAAGAACGGAGACGAAACCGCCGAGGCCTAGCGCCTGGTTGCGACATTTTTTACACCGGTCCATGTTGACAGAAGGCCGTGCATGTTTATGTATGCCATGCTACGAACGCCCCGCTTTCGCTCGCGGGGCTTTTTACGCGCACAATGGCGGCGGCCCCTCCCTCGCGGGACTCTGCACAACAGGTTTAGGCCTGGCAGGAATCCGGCGCGGGCCGCTGCAAGAAAACACACACAACACCTGCGGAGGACGTGAAAGATGAAGTTGAAGCCCCTCAATGACCGTGTTCTGGTGAAGCGCCTGGAGTCCGAAGAAGTGACCGCCGGCGGCATCATCATCCCCGACAGCGCCAAAGAGAAGCCCCAGAAGGGCAAGGTCGTGGCCGCGGGCCCCGGCAAGCTGGACGATGCCGGCAAGCTGGTCAAGATGGCCGTGAAGGCCGGCGACGTGGTGCTGTTCACCAAATACGCGGGCACCGAGATCAAGATCGATGGCGAAGAGCACCTGGTGCTGCGCGAGGACGACATCCTCGCCGTCGTGACCAAGTAGGGGCGACGCCCTTCTTTTTTCGGAAAACACCGGGCGCAGGGCCCAAGCCGCCGCCCGCATGCATTCAACAACGCCGCATGGCATAATTTTCAAGGAGTCCGACACATGGCCAAAGAAATCATTTTCGACGCCAAGGCGCGTGAGAAGCTGAAGATCGGCGTGGACAAGCTGGCCAACGCCGTGAAGGTCACCCTCGGCCCCAAGGGCCGCAACGTGGTCATCGACCGCAGCTTCGGCTCCCCGCTCATCACCAAGGACGGCGTCACCGTCGCCAAGGAGATCGAGCTTGAGGACAAGTTCGAGAACATGGGCGCCCAGATGGTCAAGGAAGTCGCTTCCAAGA
>CAYUOW010000095.1:0-9726 GCA_964446455.1 uncultured Desulfocurvus sp. | reverse complement strand
GAGCTCGCGGCTCTTCTGACCGCGCTCGGCCAGCCGCGGGTCACCGGTGAGCATGGCCATGAGGGAGACGCGGTAGTAGTTGGAAGCGCGCATGAGCTGCTGCCGGGCGCTCACCTTGTGGCCGGCGGCCAGGGACTTCTCGCCCCGCGCCTCGGTCATCTGGGCCATCTTGAACCACTCGTCCTGCCAACTGGCCGCATCGCCGTCCTTGATTCTGGCCGCGGTGGCGAAGGCCTCGCCTATCTCCACGCCGCCGTTGGTGGCGCCGCCCAGCACCACCGAGCCGAAGGTGAAGTCCATGTCGTTGTCCTGGAAGTGGTAGCGCACGTAGGCGGCGTGCATGTCGAACTCCGCGGCTCCGTCCTTCTTGGTTTCCGCGGCCATGGCGGGCAGGGCCAAGGCCAGAGCCAGGGCGGAAACAAACCAAATGGCGATGCGTCGTTTCATGCGTTTTCTCCGAGAGGTTGTTCTGGGGGCAAGGGGGATGCCGCCCAGTCTGTTGCGTATCGGGAACAGTTAGCGCAGCACCTCGTCCAGCCAGTCGAACACCTCCTGGCTCATGAGGCTGCGATTCTCCATGATGCAATGGTTGGAGGCGCCTTCCTCGGCGGGAGTGACCACCAGCTTCTTCAGCGGGCTTGCCAGCCCGTCCATGCACAGGGCGGTCTGGCGCTTGATCTCCTCATTTCTGCTCTCGCCGTCGGACACGATGACCAGGGAAGGGGCTGTCACCCGTGCCGGGATAAAGGCGAATCCCTCGTTGGCCGCCACAAGGCCCGGCAGGTTGTTGATGTCCACGCCGAAACGCCAGGCGATGCCCTGGTTGGTCTGCCGTTTGAAGGAGGACCAGCCCGCCGCAACCTCGGGCGTGGCCGTGGCCACGGCCATCTTGGCCACGCCGGGAGCTGCGTCCACCACGCAGTTGTTCATGACCAGCGCCTTGATGCGCGGTTCATTCATGGCGGCCTGGGGGGCAAAGCCTCCGCCGCTGCTGATGCCGTAGATGGCCAAGCGCGCGGGGTCCACGTCCGGGCGGGCCAGGGCGTAGTCCAGCACGGCCCGGATGGGCGCGTCCATGGCAGGACGGAACACCTTGCCCTCAAGGGGGGTAAGGCCCTGGCCCGGCAGATCCACGGTGAGGAAGTTGTAGCCCCGCTCAAAGGCCTGGGGCGCGATGAAGAAGTACAGGTCTTCGGCGAAGGTCTCGGCCCCGCCGATGAGGATGAGCGTCTTGGCAGGCTTCGCGCCTTTTGCCGCCTTGCGGAACAGGCCCGGCATCCGGCCGCCCGCAAAGGGGATTTCCACGTATTCGATTCTTGGCTCCATGAGCTGCCCGGCGCGCAAAATGAGCGTGCGGCTGCGGCGGGCCGTGTCCCTCAAGCGCGGGTCGTCGGGCAGCATGGAGACCATTGCCGCCCGATGGTAGTAACTGGCGCGCAAAAACTGCTGGCGAGCGCTGACCTTGTGCCCGGCGGCGAGAGCCTTTTCGCCGCGTTCCTCTGTCATTCGCCCGGTTTTCAGCCATTCGGCCTGCCAGCTGGCGGCGTCGCCGTCCTTGATGCGCGCGGCGGTGGCAAAGGCCTCTCCAATCTCGCAGCCTCCGGCGCTTGTCGCGCCGAGCACGAGCGAGCCGAAGGCGAAGTCCATCTCCTTGTCCTGGAAATGGAAGGAGACGTGGGGCGCGTGGGGGTCCACCACAGCTTCTTCCGCCGCCGTTCTATTTTGCGCGGTCCCTTGTGCAGCAAGCGAGGCCTGCGTGCAAAGCGTCAACACAAACAGCAAGACGGCAGTGTGCAGCATGCGCATGGGAAGCTCCGGCGTTGCTCAGCGAACAGCTTACCTGGCCTGCGTGGGTGCCCCGGGAGCCTTGCAGCCGCGCATGACCTGGCCGTCGATGTACACCTGGTTCTCCTTCGGGAAATGCGTGTGGATGAAGATCCACTTCTGCGCGATGCCGGTATGCTTGGCGAGCGAGTCTGCAAGGACGGTCAGCACCTTCTCGACCTTGGCCTGGGCCAGGAAGCACGGCACGTAGAGGTCCACGAAGAGCGGCTTGCCCTCGCTGGGCTTTCCTGCAAGCACGATGGCGTCGAAAGTCTGCCAGTAGTAGGTCACCAGTTCAGGACCAAGACCGGTACCGGCGCCGACGTCGCGGCCGACGGCCTCCATGACGGCGACGACATCCAGGTTTGTTTTGCCCGAGGTGATCCGCACCATGGGGTCGGCCGGGTCGATCCCCTGCTGGGCCAGCCCAACGGGCGCAAAGGCCATACCCATGAAGGCGAGAGCGAGGAAAAGCGCACAGGCAGGGCGGCATCTCATGTTGCAATGCATGTTGACCTCACAACGGATATTGAAGTTACTCCATGGCGAACAGCGCAAGCCCTTGCGGTTGTTTCCCGCCCATAGGGGGAACCTTGCGAGCACGGAAAACCATCGGAAGCGCAATTACCTGCAGGGCAAGGCGCTGCGGCAGTAAGCGCAAGCCGGTACTTCCATGCCCACACCAGCCGTCCTCAGGAGGCACGCTCAACCCGACAGCCGTCCAGCAGGCCTGACGGTCCACGGAAAACATTTAAAACATACCGATAGACGGAAGGCAGGACAACTAGTAGGATTACTAGTTACGGGTACTTTCTTCTTATTGTGTCTGGATCTTTTGGTGAAGAGAGGACAGGATCAGCATGAACAGCTGTCTTGATGGTTTTCTCACCCGCCTCAGCGCCACACAATCGGTCCATGAGACGTGGACTGCGACCGTGTCCTTTCTGAAGTCCTTGGGCTTCGACCTGATGATGTACGGCTATGCCGGCCTCGACTCCGGCGGGACCCCAGCCGAGGTCGAGACCCTTTCCAACTTCCCCGCCGTCTATCAGCAACGCTACAGCCAGCAGCAGTACTACCGTGACGACCCTGTGGTGCATCACTGCATCAGGAGCCTTTCGCCGCTGCGGGTTGGGCGCGACTCCCTCCACCTCTGGCCGGGCCAGGGCCGTAGCCTGACGGCGGTCCAGCGCCGCATAATCAACGAAGCGGCGGATTGCGGCATGACGGTTGGCGTGGTCATTCCTCTCCGTTCGCCAGGCCGTTATCCTGTTGCCGGCATATCGCTGTCCAACGCCATGGGCTCCACGGAGTTTGAGCGTTTTTTTGCCGAATGGGGACATGCCGCTCAACTGGCCGCAATCCACTCGCATACGCGGCTGCAAATGCAGTTGCAGACAGCGGGGTGCGCCGATTTCGGGGTTGTCCTGTCGTCCCAGGAACGCGAATGCCTGCTGTGGGTGGCGCGCGGGATGTCCAGCAAAGACACTGCGAATCGGATTGGCCTGTCGCCCAAAACGGTGGATTTCCACATCGCCAAAGTCATGGCCAAGCTGGGAGGCGCCACCCGCAGTCATGCCGTGGCCCGCGCCATTACCCTCGGCCTGCTGAACCCGTGAGGGGAGCAGACATCTCCTGGGACCAGACACGGCCTCTTCATCACGTCAGTGTGTTCCGATTCCTGCGCGTGTGTTGACTGCGTGCTTTTACGCATCCGCCTCGAGCCGTGGCTGGAGAGGGCAAGGGAACCCTCTTTTGCGTGATCCCGTCTGGCGTCCGGTTTTGGTCCCCGCCTGGTTTTTCCCTGCCGACGAAAACCCATTCTCCAGCACGTGCATCATGTATTCGCCATGGCGCAGACTGTGCTGGACCAGGTTTTTGTATGGGCTTTGAGGCCGTATGCTTCGTGAACGGCCGACTGCCGGACAGGATGGCTGAAATCGCCCACCAGCAGTTGTGGGGTGACCAGGAAGTCGCAACGAAAAAGGGCTTGCGAATTGCTTCGCAAGCCCTTGATCTATCGAGTGGTGGAGCTGGAGGGAATTGAACCCACGGCCTCTTGAATGCCATTCAAGCGCTCTCCCAACTGAGCTACAGCCCCACGGCGTTGGGAAGGCTTGTCTAGCGAAATGGGCCGTCCCTTGTCAACGGGAAAATGGAAAATCCTGAAAATTTGCATGGCCGCGCGGGCAGCGTTGCCTCCGGCCCTGGAATCGCGTAATTGGGTGCCAGTCCGGGAGCGCCCGGAACACCAGCAACAACGGACCGTGCATGACCAGGACCCTGCTTCGAATCGCAGCCAAGCTCGCCTGGGTGGCCGTGGTCTTCTTCGGCATCACGGTCATCAGCTTCTGGGTCATCCATCTGGCCCCGGGCAAGCCCACGGACCTGCAGACCACCCTGAACCCCGGCGCTTCCGCCGTGGCCAGGGAGCGCCTGGAAAAGCTCTACGGCCTGGACCAGCCCATCCACGTGCAGTACGGCCAGTGGGTGGGGCGCATGGCCAAGCTGGACTTCGGCCGGTCGATGTCCGGCGATTCCAGGCCGGTGTGGGACAAGATCAAGGAGCGCCTGCCGCTCACCTTCGGCATGAACATCGTCTCGCTCATCTTGACGCTCGCCGTGGCCATTCCCATCGGCGTGGCCGCGCCCTGGAGGCAGGGCCAGCTCTTCGACCGCGTTTCCACCGTCATCGTGTTCATCGGCTTCGCCATGCCCAGCTTCTGGCTGGCGCTTCTGCTCATGCTGCTTTTGGGCATCGTTTGGCCCATCCTGCCCATTTCCGGCCTCACCAGCCTGGGGTTCGAGAAGCTGCCCTTCTGGGGCAAGGCCTGGGACCTCACGCGGCACCTGGCCCTGCCGGTGTTCCTGTACACCTTCGGCAGCCTTGCGGGCATGTCGCGCTTCATGCGCGCCAGCATGCTCGAGGTGCTGCGCCAGGACTACATCCTCACCGCGCGCGCCAAGGGCCTGCCCGCGCGGGTGGTCATCTTCCGCCACGCGCTTAGGAACGCGCTTCTGCCGGTCATCACCATCCTGGGCCTCTCGGTGCCGGGGCTCATCGGCGGCAGCGTCATCATCGAGTCCATCTTCGCCCTGCCGGGCCTGGGCCAGCTCTTCTATCAGGCGGTGATGAGCCGCGACTACCCGCTCATCATGGGCAGCCTGGTGCTGGGCGCGGTGCTGACCCTTCTGGGCAACCTGCTGGCCGACCTGGGCTACGGCCTGGCCGATCCGCGCATCAGATCCACCGGGGCCGGTGGCGGTGGGGAGGGCGAGGCATGAGGCGCGCGCGCAGGCCCCTGGCCCCGCCCAGTTGGCTGGATCGCTACGGCATGCTGGCCCTGGGCCTTGGCCTGGTGGGCTGCATGAGCCTGGCTGCGCTCTTCGCTCCCCTTGTCGCCCCCTATGACCCCAACGCCATCAACGTGGACGCCCTGCTCCTGACGCCCTCGTTGGCGCATCCGCTGGGCACGGACGCACTCGGCCGTGACGTGCTCTCGCGCATCCTCTACGGCGGCCGGGTGTCGCTATGGGTGGGCTTCGTGGCCGTGGGCATCTCCACGGCCATCGGCCTGGCCCTGGGCCTGGCCGCAGGCTATTTCGGCAAATGGGCGGACGAGATCATCATGCGCGGGGTGGACGTGATGCTCTGCTTCCCGTCCTTCTTTCTGATCCTGGCCGTCATTGCGTTTTTGGAACCCAGCCTGACGAACATCATGGCCGTCATCGGACTCACTTCCTGGATGGGCGTGGCGCGCCTGGTGCGGGCCGAGGCCCTGTCTCTGCGCGGGCGCGACTATGTACTGGCCGCGCGCGTGGCCGGGGCCGGGCCCCTGCGCATCATTCTGCGCCACATTCTGCCCAACGCGCTGGCCCCGGTGCTGGTTTCCGCAACCCTGGGCGTTGCCGGGGCCATCCTGGTGGAGTCGTCGCTCTCGTTCCTGGGCCTTGGCGTGCAGCCGCCGGATGCAAGCTGGGGCAACATGCTGCTCGACGGCAAGGAAGTGCTGGAGGTGGCGCCGTGGCTTTCGGTCTTCCCCGGCCTGGCCATCCTGTTCACCGTGCTGGGCTACAACCTCCTGGGCGAGAGCCTGCGCGACCTGCTGGACCCGCGCCTGCGCAGGTAAGCATGGGCGGCCGCCAAACCTATCCCGAGTTCGAGGCCCGGCACCCGTGGCTCAAGCGGCTGCTCGACGCCTACCATCTTTCCGACGAATCCGTGCGGGCGGACCTGGCCGAGCAGACCGCGCGGCGCGGCTACGGCATCGCCTGCGGGCCGGGCTGCCGCAACTGCTGCGTCGATCAGGTCATTCCCGTGTCGGAGTTCGAGGTGCTGGGCCTGTGGTGGTACGCCTCCGAAATTCTGGAGGGCCCGGTGCAGGACGAGCTGAAGCAGCGCCTTCTGGGATATGGAACCGTGGGCGAGTGCGCGTTCCTGGTTGGCGGGCGCTGCTCGGTGTACCCGCTGCGGCCCTTTGTGTGCCGCCAGTACCATGTGTTCGGCAAGCCCTGCGAACCCGGGGAAAACGTCTACGACACGCGCTTCAAGGATGCCTACCGCGCCGGGCTGGACAGCGCGCGCGAGCTGGCCTGGCAGCTCATCCCCCTGTACGGCGTGGCCGAGGAAAACGTTGATTGGCTGTTCGAGAGGGGATATATTTCCCGAAAGGAAAAGCATCTCCACACCTTGCCCCTGGAAAACATCGTCATGCACATGAAGACCACCGCGCACCGGAACAAGGCCCGCCGCAATGCTTGAGCTGTTGCGCATCCGCGACCTGGCCCTCATCGAGGACGCCGAGCTGGAGTTCGCGCCCGGAATGAACGCCCTCACCGGCGAAACCGGCGCGGGCAAGAGCTTCATCGTTCGCGCCATCGACTTTCTGACCGGCGAGCCCATGAGCGCCGACCTGGTGCGCCCGGGCAAGGAAAAGGCCGTGGTGGAGGCCGTGTTCGTGGTGCAAGGCGAAAACGGCGCGGCGGAAGACCTCATCATCCGGCGCGAGCTTTCCGCCGATTCCGGCCGTAGCCGCGTGTTCGTGAACGACCGGTTGGGTTCGCTGGAAACCCTGCGCGAGCTGCGCGCGGGCCTGGTGCTGCACACCAGCCAGCACGGCCAGCAGAAGCTTTTGCAGCCCGCCTACCAGGCGCGCATCCTGGACAGCTTTCTGGCCGAGCCGGGCCTTTTGCCCGAGCGCGACGCGGCCCTTGCCGCCGTGCGCGCCGTGCAGCAGGCCCGGGCCGAGCTGGCCGAGCGCGTGGACGGCCTGTCGCGCCAGCGCGAATTTCTGGAGTTCCAGCGGGCCGAGATCGCCAAGGTGAAGCCCCTGCCCGGCGAGGAGGACGAACTTCTGGCGCGCAAGGCGGGCCTGAAGGACCGCGAGCGCCTGGACGAGGCGCGCGGCCGGGCCCTTTCCGCCCTGCTGGGCGAGGCGCCGCTCTCCGCCCTGGTGGGCGAGCTGGCGCGGGCCCTTGCGCAGCTCACGCCCTTTGACGAGTCCTTCGCGGCCGACAAGGACGCGGCCGAGGACTACCGCCACCAACTTGCCGCCCTGGAATCGCGCATCCGCCGCCTGAGCCTGGATGACGGAGAGGACGACATCGAGGCCATCGAGGCCCGGCTCTTCGAGCTGGCCAAGCTCAAACGCAAGCTGAACAAGGGCCTCGACGAAATCGTCGACCTGGGCCGCCAGGTGGAGGAGAACCTTTCCTTTCTTGATTCCTGCGCCCTGGACGCCAAGCGCCTGGAGCGCGAGGAAGCCGAAGCCGCCAAGGTTCTGGGCGGCGTGCTGGAACGCCTGAACGCCGCCCGGCGCGACGCCTCGGACCGGCTGTGCGCCCGCCTGGGGCAGGAGCTGGCGGGCCTGGGCTTCTCGGAGCATGCGCGCGTGGAGTTCGCCTTCGAGTCCGCGCCGGTCTACTCCGGTCCGGATTGTGAGCTTACGGAGCTGCGCGGGCGGCTCTTCTGGGTGCCCAACCCCGGCCAGCCGCCGCGCCCCCTGGACAAGATAGCCTCCGGCGGCGAGCTTTCGCGCTTTTTGCTGGCCCTGGCCGGTTTGCAGGCCGAAAGCGCCCGGCCCACCCTCATCTTCGACGAAGTGGACGCCGGCATAGGCGGGCACACCCTGACCCGCGTGGGCGAGCGGCTGCTGGCCCTGGCCGGGCGGCAGCAGATGATCCTCATCACCCACTGGCCGCAGCTGGCCCGGCTTGCCCAGCGCCACTTCCAGGTGCGCAAGGAGGTTGTGGACGGCCTGACCTTCACCGGTTGCGCGCGGCTCGACGCACCGGCCATCGCGGCGGAGCTGGCGCGCATGAACGGCGGCGACCCGCTGCCTGCGCCGTAGCCGGGCCGCCAGGCCCTCGCCGGTACCGTCCCGCACCCCCCTTGAGAAGCGCAGCCCGCAGGAGTATTGTATCCCGGCCGGGATGTGACCAGCCCCGGCAAGGAGAATCCGCATGACCCGCCGACTCGCCTGGGTGTTCGTCGCCCTCGCCGCCGTACTGCTCATGGCCTGCGCCCACGCGGCCTACACCAACAGAAGCCAGCTCCTGCTCGTCAGCGAGGGCCAGGAGATGGCCCTTGGCCTGCAAAGCGCCCAGGAAGTGCTCAAGAAGGAAAAGGAGAGCACGGACCAGCTGCAGGTGGAGCGCGTGAAGCGCGTCGGCTACCGCATCGCCGCCGCCGCCAACAAGCCGGACTACAAGTGGGAGTTCCACGTCATCGAGAAGGACACGGTGAACGCCTTCTGCCTGCCGGGCGGCAAGGTCTTTTTCTACACCGGCATCCTGAACCTCACCACCACCAACGACGAGCTTGCGGCGGTCATGGGGCACGAGGTGGCCCACGCGCTGCTGCGCCACGGCGGCGAGCGCATGAGCGTGGCCCTGATGACCCAGCTGGGCGGGCAGGCCGCGTCCATCGCCCTGGGCACCACGGTGAGCCCCGCCGCCAGCCAGGTCTTCGGCCAGGTGTACGGCATCGGCTCCCAGGTGGGCGTGGCCCTGCCGCACAGCCGCGCGCAGGAGTCCGAGGCCGACGAGGTGGGCATGATCCTGGCGGCCAAGGCGGGGTACGAGCCCTCGGGCGCGCTTTCCCTGTGGCGCAAGATGGACGCCTACTCCAAGAGCAAGGGCCAGAACGTGCCGGGCTTTCTTTCCACCCACCCCACCACCACGGACCGCATCGCGGCCATCCAGAGCAAGATGGGCGCGGTGCGCGCCAAGTACTTCCAGCAGGCGGAGCTGCGCTAGCGTGCGGCGGCGGGCCTCATGATCGTCTGCACGGGCTGCGGCACCAAGAACCCGGACGACGCCCACGCCTGCGCCACCTGCGGCCGCAAGCTGCAGTCGCGCTGGGCCGCGCCGCAGCAGCAGAACGGCGGACCGACCGGCCCGCTGGACCTGGACGCCCTGGGCCGCAGTGGCTTGAGTGAGCGGAACGGCTCTGACGGCTTGAACGACAGCGGCATGGACGGCGGCGCGTGGGAGACCATCGCACCGGTGCAGCACCAGCTCGACAAGCACGCGGTGAAGCTGGTGCGCTCGGCCGCGGAGATCTGGACCTACGCGCTGCTGCTCGTCTTCAGCGCGGGCGTGATGCTCTACATGCAGGACTGGCGCTACCTGGCGGGCGGTCTCGTCATCGCCGCCGGGCTGGCCTGGGCCAGGGGGATTTGACTTGTTTCTATGTGTGTTGACTTGGGGCGTGAGGGAGCTGTCACTTGTCTTTAGGAAAATGTCGTTGAACTTTAGGGGGCTATTGTGGCGAGCAGAGTCGATTTATGTGATTGGGTTGTTGAAGCGGTCGAATTCTATGGCGGTCGCGCATATATAATTGATATTTCAAAGTATGTTTGGGAAAAATATTCGGTACAACTGCAGAACTCCGGCGATCTG
>CAYUOW010000094.1:1986-9858 GCA_964446455.1 uncultured Desulfocurvus sp. | reverse complement strand
CGTGGACCGCTTCATGAGCGAGGCGCGCGCCATCACCAACTTGATCGGCAACGGCGTGGCCACCATCGTGGTGGCCAAGTGGGAAGGCGCGCTGGACATGGACGCCCTGCAGAAGGCCTTCTCCGGCAAGAACGAGCAGGCCGAGGACGCCCCGGAAGAGATTCTGGACGGCGCGGTGAACGGAAACGGGCAGGGCGAAAAGGCCTAGCCCCATTCTCGTCAAACGATCCTGCGCCCCTGCCGGTCCTTGCCTGCGGGGGCGCAGTCTGTTAAGCGATGCCGAAATGATTTGGCTGCCCTGGGGGCGCGCGGCGCTTCGGGGGATGATGCACCATCACGAGGAGAACAAAGGGGTTCGCGCATGAAACGTCTCGCATTTGCTGTCGCCATGATCCTTGGCCTGGCCCTGGTGGGCTGCCAGAAAGCGCCCGAGAAGGCCGCCGACAACGCCACCGCCAACGCCACCGCCAAGGCGCCCGAGGAGAAGGTCCTCATCAACGGCATCGACGGCGGCGGCTTCCCGCCGTACGCCTTTGTCGACAAAGAGGGCAAGACCGTCGGCTTCGACGTCGAGGCCATCGAGTGGATCGGCAAGAAGATGGGCTTCAAGGTGAAGCACCAGCCCGTCGAGTGGTCCGCCATCATCCCCGCCCTTGAGGCCAAGAAGATCGACATGATCTGCTCCGGCATGAGCGCCACCGCCGAGCGCGCCCAGCGCGTCAACTTCTCCGACCCGTACTACAAGGTCACCCAGGTGCTGGTGGTGAAGGGCGACAGCAAGGCCACCCTGGAGCAGATGCTGACCACCAACAAGAAGATCGGCGTGCAGCGCGGCACCGTCACCGCCAAGTACCTTGAGGAGCTTTCCAAGAAGCCCGGCATGAAGTTCAAGCTGGTGCAGTACGACTCCTCGGACCTGTCCATGCAGGACCTCCCCGTGGGCCGCATCGACGGCTCCGGCATGGATAACACCATCGCCAAGGAAGTGCTGAAGAAGGACAAGAACGTGAAGGTCGTCGGCACCTTCGACGCCCCGGCCGAGAACTACGGCTACGCCGTGCGCAAGGACGACGCCGAGCTCTTGAAGAAGATCAACGACGGCCTCAAGCTGCTCATGGCCGACCCCTACTGGCAGGAACTGAAGAAGAAGTACGACATCGACTAGCCTTCCTTCCGGCTCCAGAAAATAACCGAAAGGCTTCGGAGAAATGCCGGAGCCTTTCGGCCTTTTCTGGGCCGGGGCTTTTTGACCCCAACCGCAGGATTCTATGGATTTCGCCGTCGCCTTCAATGCCGCCTACGAGGCCCTGCCCTACATGCTGGGCGGGGTGGTCTGGACTGCCGGGCTCATCGTGGGGGCCATGCTCGTGGGGCTCGCCCTGGGCGTGCCGCTCTCCGTGCTCCAGGTCTATGGCCCCAGGCCCGTGCGCCGCGCGGTGTCCATCTATGTGTGGCTGTTCCGGGGCATCCCCATTCTGGTGCAGCTGTACATCTTCTACTTCGGCATCCTGGCCTGGCTTTCCACAGTGCCGGGCCTGACGGGCCTGGGCCTGGACAGCCCCTTCACGGCCGCGGTGCTGGTTTTGGGCCTCACCTCCAGCGCCTATCAGTCGCAGATCTTCCGGGGAGCCATCCAGTCGCTGCCGCCGGGCCAGCTCAAGGCCGCGCGGGCCCTTGGCATGACCGACGCCCAGGCCATCCGCACCATCATCCTGCCCCAGGCCCTGCGCCTTTCCATACCGGGCTGGAGCAACGAGTATTCCATCCTGCTCAAGGACTCCGCGCTCGCCTTCACCATTGGCGTGGTGGAAATCATGGCGCGCATGCGCTCCATCGCCTCGGCCACGCACGAGCCCGTGAGCATGGCCTTCGTGGCGGGCATCATCTTTTTCGTCCTCACCTGGGTCGGGGTGAAGGGGCTTTCCCTGCTTGAAAACAAGGTCCGCATCGCGGGCTACACGCGCCAAGGAGCGGTTTAATCCCATGTCTGACGCAACCATGCCCGCCGCCCCGGCCGACACCATCCTCGAGGCCCGGAACCTGTTCAAGACCCTGGGCGGCAACCGCGTCCTGGATTCCGTGAGCCTGGCCATCGGCCGCGGCCGGGTGAAGGTGCTCATCGGGCCCTCGGGCGCGGGCAAGAGCACGCTTTTGCAGTGCCTCAACTTCCTCATGCCGCCGGATTCCGGGCACATTCTGCTGGAAGGCCGCGAGGTGGACAAGAAGAGCAAGAAGGAACTCTGCGCCTTCCGTCAGCAGGTGGGCATGATCTTCCAGGATTTCAACCTGTTCGATCACTTGAGCGCGCTGGAGAATGTCCGCGTGGCGCTCATGAAGGTGAAGGGCCTGAGCAAGCTGGACGCCACCGAACGCGCCGTTGCGGAACTGAAACGCGTGGGCCTGGCCGACAAGGCCGCCCTGTACCCGGCCAACCTCTCCGGCGGGCAGAAGCAGCGCGTGGCCATTGCCCGCGCCCTGGCCATGGACCCCAAGGTGATGCTTTTGGACGAGCCCACCAGCGCCCTTGATCCCGAACTCATCGGCGAGGTGCTGGCCGTCATCCGCGACCTGGCCCAGGGCGGCATGACCATGATCATGGCCACGCACCAGATCAGCTTCTCCGCCAGTTTGGCCGACGAGTTCATGTTCATGGAAAAGGGCAAGGTGGTGGAGCAGGGCTCCCCGGCCGAACTGCTGGGCAAGGGCTCCGGTTCGCGCACCCAGGCCTTCTGTTCCAAGATCAGCGAATTGACTGGCGACAGCGAATCCGGAGAATGCCGCCTGTGAGCACCCCGTATTTCGAATTCCTGCGCGCGGAGCTGGCGCCGGGCCTCATGGAAGGCCTGTGGACCAGCGTGCTGGTCATCGTGCCCTCGGCCCTTCTGGGCGTCATCATCGGGCTCACGGCCGGTGTTTTGCGCGTGTACGGCCCCAAGCCCGTGCGCAAGCTCACCGAGGCCTATGTCTCGCTCTTCCGCGGCACGCCGCTCGTGGTGCAGGTGTTCTTCTGGTATTTCGCCCTGCCGTACATCAAGATCGGCGACTTCAGCATCGTGCTCGACCCCATAGAGGCCGCGGTGCTGGCCTTCGGCCTGTGCAGCGGCGCCTACCAGAGCGAATACATCCGCGGCGGGCTCAACTCCATCAAGCGCGGGCAGATCCGCGCGGCCCTGGCGCTGGGCATGACCACCCGGCAGGCGGTGCTGAACATCGTGCTGCCCCAGGCCTTCCGCCGGGCGCTGCCCGGCTGCGGCAACGAAATCATTTACCTCATCAAGTATTCGTCGCTCGCGTCCATCATCACCGTGAACGAGCTCACCGGCACGGCCACCACCATCGCCAAGAACACCTGGCGCAACATCGAGGTCTTCTGCACCCTGGGCGTGTACTACCTGGTGCTGGTGACCCTGGCGGGCTGGCTGCTGCACCTGGCCGAGGACGCCATGAGCGTGCCCGGCTTCGAGCGGCCCAGAACCTAGCCTTTTCCTCCGCAACACCCCCTGGAGTCGGCCATGCTGCATCCCGGCGCACCCAGTCCCGACATTCTGGCCCTGCTCGAACGCGAGTTCGGCGCGGACCTGCTCACCAGCGCGGAGGCCCTGGAGCCCCGCAGCCACGACGACTCCGGCCTGTGCCTGCCGCCCGCGGCCGTGCTGCTGGCGAGGAGTGAAGCCCAGGTGGCGAGGCTCGTTGAGCTTGCCAACGAGCATCTGTTCGCCGTGGTCCCTCGCGGGGCGGGCACCGGCCTGGCCGGGGGCTGCCTGGCCGAAACCGGCGGCGTGGTGCTGGACATGAGCGCCATGAACCGCATCCTGGCCATCGATAGCGATTCCGTGACCGCCACGGTGGAGCCGGGCGTGCTCACCGGCGATTTGCGCCGCGCGGCCAAGGCCAAGGGTCTGTTCTACCCGCCGGACCCGGCCAGCCTGGACACCAGCACCATCGGCGGCAACGCGGCCACAAACGCGGGCGGCCCGGCCTGCGTGAAGTACGGCACCACGCGCGACTACGTGCTGGGCCTTTCCGCCGTGCTGCCCACCGGGGAACTCATCCAGACCGGCACGGCCACGCGCAAAGGCGTGGTGGGCTACGACCTGACACGGCTTCTGGTGGGCAGCGAGGGCACCCTGGGCGTCATCACCCAGCTGACGCTGAAGCTTCTGCCGCACCCGGCCCACCAGCAGTGCCTGGCCGCGGTCTTCGCCGGCCTGGACGCGGCCATGCGGGCCATCATCAGCGTCATGACGCGCGGGCACCTGCCCTCGGCCATGGAGTTCCTGGACGCCAAGTGCCTGAAGCTGGTGGGCGACCTGCTGCCGGAGCACGTGAAGGCGAAGATTTCAGGCGGGCGCGAGGCCCTGGTGCTCATCGAGTGCGACGGCACGAAGGAAGAGACCGCCCGCGCGGCTCAGGACATCGAGGCCATCTGCCGCGAGTTGGGCGCCCTGGCCCTCATCCCCGCGCCAAACGACGAAGAGCGCGAGGCCGTGTGGAAGGTGCGCCGAAGCGTCAGCACGCGCATTCACGAGGCCTGCGCCGTGTACATCCCGGAGGACATCGCCGTGCCCATCGGCAAGATCGCCGAGATGGTCGCCGCCCTGCCAGCCGTGGAGGAGCGCTTCGGCGTGGTCATCTACGCCTTTGGCCACGCGGGCGACGGCAACATCCACCTGAACCTGACCTCCCCGGACGAGGCGGCGCGGCACAGGGTGGAGCAGGCGGCCGAGGAATGCGTGCGCCTGGCGCTCGGCCTTGGCGGCACCATGAGCGGCGAGCACGGCGTGGGCCTGGCCAAGCGCCACCTGCTGCCGCTGGAGATCGCCCCGGTGAGCTTGCGCGTGCAGAAGGGCATAAAGAACCTGCTGGATCCGAACAACGTCCTGAATCCCGGCAAGCTGTTCCCCCAGGGCCCGGCTTCCGGCAAGGAGTGAGCATGGACCTGGAATCCCGGCTTTCCCGCCGCGTGAAGCAGATCAAGATCTCCGCCACCAAGGAGATGCCCATGATCGCGGCCCAGGTGGGCGGCTGCGTGTCGCTGGGCCAGGGCATCCCGTCCTTCAAGACCCCGGAGCACGTGGTGGACGCCGTGTGCCGCGCCCTGCGCGAGGACGCCAGCGCAGGCAAGTATTCGCTCCAGCCGGGCATGCCCGCCCTGCGCCGCGCGGCTGCGGAATTGCTGAAGGCTGAAAAGGGCCTGCCCGCCGATGCCGAACGCGAGGTGGCCATCACCGTGGGTGGCATGGAAGGCCTCTTGTGCGCCATGCTGACCTTGATCGGCCCGGGCGACGAGGTCATCGTGCCCGAGCCCTTCTACCCCTCCCATGTGGAGCAGATCCTCATGGCCGAGGGCACGCCGGTGTTCGCCCCCTTGCGCCGCGCGGACTGGAGCCTGGACCCCGAGGCCATCGAGGCGGCCGTCACCCCGCGCACCAAGGCCATCATCATTTCGAGCCCGCACAACCCCACGGGCGCGGTGTGGGCCAAGGCCGACCTGCTCAAAGTGGCCGAGCTGGCCATCCGCCACAACATCTTCGTCATCTGCGACGACACCTACGACGCCCTGACCTACGACGGCGAGGCCGCCTTCAGCCTGTCGAGCCTGCCGGAACTGCGGCACCTGCTCATCGGCGTGTTCAGCTTCAGCAAGCGCTTCGCCCTCACGGGCTGGCGCGTGGGCTTCCTCTGGGCGCGGGAGGCGCTGCTGAACCAGATGCTCAAGATCCACGACGCCGCGGCCATCTGCGCGCCCACCCCGGCGCAGATCGCGGCCCTGGCCTCCCTCACCGGCCCGCAGGACGTGTTCCTGGCCATGAAGGCCGAGCTGGAGAAGCGCCGCAACCTCATCTGCCAGCGGCTTTCCGCCATGGCGGGCATGAGCCACATCCGCCCCAAGGGCGCGTTCTACGTCATGGCCAAGGTGGAATTAGCCATGGTGGCCCAGGGGGCGGTCGAGAACTCGCGCGAGCTGGCCATCCGGCTCATCCGCGAGGCCAAGGTCATCACCATTCCCGGCGGAGCCTTCGGCCCCGGCGGCGAGGGCCACGTGCGCCTGTCCTTCGGCGGCGACGAGGCCGAAATCAACGAGGCCTGCGACCGCCTGGCCGCCTGGTCCGCACAGCTGTAAGCAAAGGAGACTCCCATGCCGCGCATGTCCTTCCGTTTCATCCCCGTTTCCCTGGCCCTGGTCCTGTCCTTGTCCGCCCCGGTCCTGGCCGCCCCCAAGGGCGAAAAGGCCAAGGACGCCCCGCAGGCCGAAAAACATGCCGAGAAGCAGGCAGCCGGTTTCGACGCCGAGGCCTTCCGCAGGAACTTTGCGGCCGGGCTGCGGCTGCGGCCCAATGCCCCGGCCCTTTCTTCCGCCGACGTGCGCGTGGACGCGGCGGAAAAGGCCGCCGCCTTCGCCGGAACGGAGCTGTACATGGTGCGCGGCGTGCTGACTCCGGCCGGGGGCCAGGCCCAGCCCTTCACCATGTTCGTCAGCGCCGACGGCCGCTTCTACGTGTCCGACATCGTGGACCTGGGCGCGGGCCGGAGCATCCTCAAGGCCGCGCGCGACAAGATGCGCCTGGAGGATCTGAAGACCCTGGGCCACCCCCTCATGAAGGGCACGGGCGCGCGCAGCGTGGTCTACGTGTCCGATCCGTTCTGCCCCTACTGCCGCACGGCCTTCGCCTTCCTCATGGGCAAGACGGCGAGCTTCGCGGAGCTCAAGCTGGCGCATTTCCCCCTCACCTCGCATCCCGGCGCGGACATCGCCTGCGCCCTCATGGCGTGGGCGGCGGAAAAGGCCCCGGAAAAGGCCCTGGACTTCGCCCGCTTCGCCTACACCGACCTGCCCGCGCCCAAGGTGGCGGACAAGAGCCCGGAGAACATGAAGAAGGCCTGGGTGCAGGTGGCCGCGGCCTTTTTGGCGCGCTTCCCGGAGCTTAAGGCCCTGGGCGAGAGCGGCGAGGCCATCGTGGCCGCCCTGTCCGGCTCGGCCTGGGATGCCGCGGTGCAGGAGGACATGGCCACGGCCGCGGGCATGGACATCTCCGGCACCCCGGTGATCTTCGTGGATGGCGTGCGCGTGGACGGCTTCGACCAGGCACGCCTGGGCCAGCTTTTGAAATAGCCGCCAGGGCAGGGCTTTTCCCCCTCTGGACGCCCTGGGCGCTCATCGTGTATGGTGACATAATCGGACGCACGCGCACCGCCTGCGTCCACCCCCCTGCAAGGAGGCTTGAACATCATGCGTAAACTCTGCACCGGTCTGCTGGCCGCTGCCCTGATCCTGGGCCTTGCGGCCGTCACGCCCGCCCAGGCCAAGGTGTATAAAATGGCTCCGGAGGAGCGCGCCGCCGCGCTTAAGGAAAAGAAGGCCCAGAAGGCCAAGTCCAAGAAGTCCGGCAAGGCCGCGCCCGGCCAGGACCAGGGCGGCTGGGTCGAGGTGAAGCCCGGCGAGAAGCCCGCCAAGAAGAACCGCAAGGCCAAGGTGGACGAGCTGGCCAAGGCCGCCGAGGAAAAGGGCAAGAAGAGCAAGAAGTCCAAGAAGGACGCGGTGGAGGCCCCGGCCAAGGCCGAGCCCAAGGCGGAGAAGAAGTCCAAGAAGGCCAAGGCCGCCGGCACCGAGGAGATCGTGGTCGAGAAGAAGGGCGCCAAGACCTCGAAGAAGTCCGAGGCCAAGGCGGACAAGCAGGCCGCCGAGCCCAAGAGCTCGAAGAAGTCCGGCCGCAAGAGCGCTTCCCACGGCGACCGCGCTGTGGGCAGCAACTACTCCGGCAGCAAGGTCTCCGCCTCCAGCACCGAGGTGCGCCGCCCCGGCGGTGCCCCGGCCGCGGGCGCCGACGACCTGAGCTCCTATTCCGTGAGCCGCCCTGGCCAGGACAAGGC
>CAYUOW010000094.1:0-1886 GCA_964446455.1 uncultured Desulfocurvus sp. | reverse complement strand
TAGGCCTTGGCCTTTATGTCCTTCTCCTGGCCGTCCACGTTGGCCTTGATGTAGATGTCGCGGTAGACCTTGTCGTTCTGCACGTAGGCCGGGCTCGGCGTGGCCTCGTACTGGGTGCCGCTGTCCGGGTTCTTCCAGGCCATGGGCTTGCCAGAGGGCTGGGTCTCCAGGGCCTTGTTGATCTGCTCCTTGTCGTGCTTGTCCATCTCGTTGCCGACCATGTAGCCCAGCAGCAGGCCGATGCCCGCGCCGATGGCCGCGCCGGAAACCTTGTTCTTGGACGTGAGCGCGCCGACGGTTGCGCCGGTGAGCGCGCCCAGGCCCGCGCCGGTCTGGGCCTTGTCGGCGCAGCCGGCCAGGTTGCCGACGAGGAAGGTGGCGAGGATTGCGGAAGCGATAAGGCGTTTCATGAGATCCTCCTTGTGCGGGCTGTGCCCGCCTACTGTCGAAATCTGTTGCGGCCCATTCCGTTCCAGGCCCTGCGCCGGAAGATACGCCTTCCTGCGCTATCGTCAAGACGCGGGCCGTCTTGGGAGGTTTCAGCAAACTTCGGGCCAGTTGCGTGTGTAAGTTATTCCAGTATCTTGCTGCGGCAAGCCGATTGCCCTGGCGCGACTGTGCGCAAGATTTGCGCCGCAAGAAGCGCGGGAGTGCGCAGAGCCGTGGCCGAAAAAAAGGCCCGGAGTTTCCTCCGGGCCTAGGGGGTTCGTGCGTGGCGCGAGTCTTACAGATCGTACCCGAAGCTGTCGACCACAAGCTGGGTGCGCTTCTTGGACTCGGTCATGCGGGCGGCAAGATCCTTCTTGTACTGGGCCAGATCGAGCTTGTTCTTGGCCACGCCGGAATCCATGGCCGCCTTGGCCACGGCCGGGGACACCCACTCAAGCACGCGGGGATCCAGCGCCTTGGGGATGACGTAGTCGATGCCGTAGGTCAGCTCCTTCACGCCGTAGAGGGCGCAGACCTCGGGCAGGGCCGGCTGCTTGGCCAGTTCGGCCAGGGCGTTGGCCGCGGCGATCTTCATCTGCTCGTTGATGACCTTGGAACGCACGTCCAAAGCGCCGCGGAAGATGAAGGGGAAGCCCAGCACGTTGTTGATCTGGTTGGGGAAGTCCGAGCGGCCGGTGGCCATGATGCAGTCGGGGCGGGCTTCCTTGGCCACGGGGTAGGCGATCTCCGGGTCCGGGTTGGCGCAGGCGAAGATCACCGGGTGGGCGGCCATGCTCTTGACCATCTCCGGGGAGAGGATGTCCTTGGTGGACAGGCCCAGGAACACGTCGGCTCCCTTCATGGCCTCGGCCAGGGTGCAGGGCTTGCTCTGGGCGTAGTAGGCCTTCTCGGGGTTCAGGTCGGTGCGGCCGGTGTGGATGAGCCCGCGCGAGTCGAACATCCAGATCTGGCTCTTGTCCAGGCCCATGGACTCGTAGAAGCGGCTGGTGGAGATGGCCGCGGCGCCGGCGCCGGAAACCACGAGCTTGATGTTCTTGATGTTCTTGCCGCTGATGTCGAGCGCGTTCAAGAGGCCCGCGCCGGAGATAATGGCCGTGCCGTGCTGGTCGTCGTGGAACACCGGGATGTTCATTTCCTTGATCAGCGTCTGCTCGATCTTGAAGCACTCCGGAGCCTTGATGTCCTCAAGGTTGATGCCGCCGAAGGTGGGCTCGAGCATCTTGCAGAACTCGATGACCTTGTCCGGGTCCAGCTGGCGGATGTTCAGGTCGTACACGTCGATGTCGGCGAAGATTTTGAAGAGCACGCCCTTGCCTTCCATGACCGGCTTGCCGGCCTCGGGGCCGATGTTGCCAAGGCCCAGGACGGCGGTGCCGTTGCTGACCACGGCCACGAGGTTGCCCTTGTTGGTGTACTCGTATACCTGCTCCACGTCG
>CAYUOW010000093.1:0-10030 GCA_964446455.1 uncultured Desulfocurvus sp. | reverse complement strand
CTTAATTTCGAAACGGCCCTGAAGGTTACCTTCAGGGCCGTTTCTGCGTTGGGGGAACTTTGGGCCGCTTAAACTGCCGTCTGAATTTCCGGCTCAGGGCCATTGCCCTTCAATTCATGGATAAGACCGCGCAACACGCTGGCCTGCCTGCTGAGTTCCAGGACGGCCCGGGTAGCGTCATTCATCGCCTCAGAGCTTTCCTTGGCGACTGTGTTCACTTCGTCGATTGCCCGGTTGATCTCCTCACTGGCGGACGATTGCTGCCCAGCTGCGGAAGCGATGGACTGGATTTGATCCGTGGCGGACGCGACGAGTTCGACGATGTCGGTCAATGATTGTCCAGAAACACCAGCTAGGTCTGTGGCGTCTTTGATGGAACCCACAGCGTCGTCTACCAGTTGAATATTCTCGCGTGTGCTTGCTTGTACGGACTTGATGGCATCGCCAACCTGTTTGGTTGCCGTCATGGTCTTTTCGGCGAGTTTCCGTACCTCGTCGGCCACAACGGCAAAGCCGCGGCCGGCGTCTCCGGCTCGGGCTGCTTCAATAGCAGCGTTTAACGCCAACAGGTTTGTCTGATCCGCGATGTCACTGATGACGTTCAGAATCACGCCGATCCCTTCGGATTGCGCGCCAAGGTCAGCAATCTGTTTTTTCAAACTGACTGCTGAGGCCTGGACCTCGCCGATTCCCTGGATGACCTGGCTGACGACCGATGCTCCCTCTTTTGCCTTTACCTGTGCAAGAGTTGACGTTTCCGATGTTCTTGTGGCGTTCTGAGCCACGGCCATGACCGCCGCATTCATTTGCTCCATTGCCACCGCGACTTCAGAAGCTTTTTGTGCCTGCGCTTTTGCTCCCTTGCTCGACTGTTCTATCTCTGCGGCGAGTTGTTCAGAAGCCGCGCCAACAATCTGCACGACGCTTTCCAGCTTCAGCGCTGCATCCTGCATGCCTTGCTGTTTGGCATGCTCAGCGCGAATCAGTGCTTCTTCGGCTTTAGCCATCGCCTCGTGAGCCCTCTGAGCTTCAGTCTGCGCCGTTTGTTCTGAATTGATCGCCTGAACGAGACTATCTTTTACCTTCGCAACTGTATCCGTAAGCACCGCCGCCAAGTTTCCAATCTCATATCCAGCCTCGATTTCGCAGCTGCATTCGTAGTCGCCGCCAGACACACGTTGTGCGTACGTCGTCAGCGTGTTCATCGGTCTCATTATGGAGCGTATGGAAAAGAAGGTGAGCGCGAGGACCAGCAGATTGATGGCAATGGCCGATCCAACGAGTGAACGCAAGCTGCTTGTCATCGTCGAGTCGGCGGACTGTTCGACCACCAGCACCTCGGCGTTGGCCAAATCAACTGTCTTGTCGATTGCAGCCCTGTGCTCTCTGTACCGGACTGTGAGGGGACCTTCGAGGAGTTTGTTGGCACCTTCCAGGTCGTTTCTCTGTATGGCAGGAATAAAGTCCGTCTTCAGGGCGGTAAAGAACGCCAAGGCTGGGGGGGTAGCCTCATCGAGCATGGCCTTGCGCAGACCTGCGTGCTTCAGCCCCTCGTTCCAGAAAGCGTTGCGTTCCCGGTACTCCAATTCGAGTTTTTGCAGCTTCTTGAGGAGATCTGCCTGTTCGGCGGGCTTCGCTTTCATGAGCTCAAAACAGGTCAGATACGATTCGATCAGGTAGGCGGGGGGAGGCAGGATGTCTGCAAGCAGATCCTTGTAGGAGACGATGTCCTGGTACAGGGGACCTCGGATTTTTACGGCGTCGATTGTGCGAACCGAGACGAAGAGGAGAGCGACTGAGCCTATCAAAGCCAACAGAGCTGTTGCCCATAGCCTTGTGGAAAGAGAAAAGACACGGGGGGACATGGCTTCTCCTGGATAAAATTGTTAAATTAAATGCGTATTCGTACTTCTTCTTTTCATCAAAATGTGAAATTTGTCAAATTGAGCGCGGGATTGTTTTGAGAGGCCAACCAGAAGGCGCAAAAAAAGACCCGGCCGAAGCCGGGTCTTGAAGGTGAGCAACTCTGGCTGTGCCAGCGAAGGCTTGTTTCGGGCTTAGAACTTGTACCCGATGGAGAAGCCGGCCATGTAGGCCTTGCTGTTGGTGATCTGGGTGGCGCCGACGATGTTGCTGTTGGCATTGATGCTGCGGTCGTTGTTGACCAGGTACATAAGCGAGAAGTCGTAGGTGTAGTTGCCGCTGATGATGCCGAAGCCGGTGCTGTAGATCTTGCGGTCATTGGTCGGCAGCATGTAGTCCTCGTAACCGCGGCGGATGGGGTCCTGGTCCCACACGAAACCGGCGCGCAGGGCCAGCCAGTCGGTGGCCATGTATTCGCCGCCGAGCTGGAAGCGCCACACGTTGCGCCAGTTTTTCCAACTGGTCACGTCGGCGCGGTCTTCGAAGTCGTACTTCAGCTTCTCATAATCCTGCCACTGCGTGAAGGTCGCATCGGCTTCGATCTTCCAGTCCTTGCTGGGCTTGTAGGCCACGCCAAGGCTGTAGGAGGCCGGAAGCGTCATGTTGATGGTGAGGGCCTGGTTCCGCATCACGGCGTTCTCATTGTAGTGAACGTGACCGGAGTCGGATTCCTTCTGCGTGGAGTGGTACACCAGGCCGGCGGACCATTCATCGTTGAGCTTGTAGTGCAGGGCTGCCTGGAAGCCGACACCGATGCCATCGACCTTCATGCGGACGTCGGTGGTGGCGGTGGGGCGCTGGCGCAGGTCGGCAGAGCTGTAGATGATCTCCGGGCCAACGGCCACGGAGAGATTGTCCGTAAGCTTGATGGCCAGGTTCGGCGCGATGGAGTAGGAGCTCAGCTCCGCCCGGTAGGTTTTGGAGGCGCCGGCCCAGTCGAAGCCGTACTGGGTGCCCAGGCCAAAGCGGGTAAACTCGCCGATGCCGAACCACATCTTGTCGTTCAACTGCTGCACATAGTAGGCGTGGGGCGGGGTGTAGACGTTGGTCTGCAGGGTGGTCTTGCTGCCGGAACCGGTACGAACGTCTGCAGTGGGAGCAATGGCCGTCATGCCGAACATGACGCTCGAACCGGGCAACTGGGTGATGCCGGCCGGGTTGTACGCCACTGCGGACGCGTCGTCGGCCAGGGCGATGTTCGCGCCGCCCATGGCGTTGCCGCGGGCGGCGTATTCATTCAGGGCAAAGCCGCCCGCATGGCAGACGGTGGGAAGGAGCATGAGCAGCGCAACAGCGCGCAGGCTGGCGGCAAGATGTGTGAGATTACGTTTAAGACGCATCCAGAACCCCTCGTTTGAATTGAACGAAACAGCATCTATAACTAGAGCTAACCAACTGAATTTAAATGTCTGAAGCAATAAAGACAGAATCAATTAGCAGTTTGTTTGAACGATGTAAATGCGTATTTCAAACAAGATCCGCTGTTTGGCGCAAAAAAAAAAGGGCGCATTGCTGCGCCCTTCTTCAAGGGAAACCGGACACCCGGGTTCGGACCGCTACCGTTGCTCCCTTTCGGGCCTGGCGGGGTTCACGGCGAACTCGCCGTCCGGCTTCCCCGGGGTGAAAAATGGCGGAGAGGAGAGGATTCGAACCTCCGGTACCCTTTCGGGCACACACACTTTCCAGGCGTGCTCCTTAAGCCGAGCTCGGACACCTCTCCGCGAGGACGAACCAATTAATACGATTCACTTTGGCTGGCAAGCGAAATCTGCCACCCAGCGCGCATTCGCGTAATATAATGTTACGAAAGCTGCAGGCTGCCCCGAAGCTCCTCGAAATTCTGGGCGCGCGCCTTGAGCATGGCCCGGGGCAGGTCCTCCACGATGCGGAAAGACTGGTCGGGCCGCAGGAAGTTGGCCGTGCCCACCTGAACGGCGCTGGCGCCCACCAGGATGAACTCCAGGGCGTCTTCCGCGCTGCCAATGCCGCCGATGCCGATGATCGGAATCTTGACCGCCCGGCTGGTCTGGTACACGCAGCGCAGGGCCACGGGCTTGATGGCCGGGCCGGAAAGCCCGCCCACCACGTTGGCCAGGCGGGGCTTGCGGGTGCGGATGTCCACGGCCATGCCGAGCAGGGTGTTGATGAGGCTCACCGCGTCTGCGCCGCCTTCCTCGGCCGCGCGGGCGCACAGGCCGATGTCCGTGACGTTGGGCGACAGCTTGACGATGACCGGCTTGCCGCCGGAGCGCTTCTTGACTTCTTCCGTGACCTTGCGGATCTGCGTGGGGTCCTGGCCGAAGGCCGCGCCGCCGCTCTGCACATTGGGGCAGCTCACGTTGACCTCTAACGCCGCCACGCCTTCCTCTCCGGCCAGCACGCCGGTCAGGTCGCCGAACTCCTGGGCCGAGCAGGCATACAGGTTGGCGATGATGGCCGTTTCGCGCCAGGGCAGAAGCGGCAGCTTGTCGCGCACAAAGGCCTCAACCCCCGGGTTCTGGATGCCGATGGCGTTCAGCATGCCGCAAGGGGTTTCCACGATGCGCGGCATGGGGTTGCCCTCGCGCGGCTTGAGGGACAGGCCCTTGACCACGATGCCGCCCAGGCGCTTCAGGTCGCCGAAATTCATGAACTCCAGCCCGAAGCCGAAGGTGCCCGAGGCCGTGATGATGGGATTTTTCAGTACCAGGCCGGCAAATTCAACGCGCAGATCCATGCCTCTCTCCTTACCTTATAAATGCACGTCGTCGGCCTTGAACACCGGGCCGCGCGCACAGACCTGCACATGCTTGTCCTGGCCGTCCTTGCACACGCAGCCAAGGCACGCGCCCACGCCGCAGGCCATGCTGCGCTCAAGGGAGAGCTCCGCGCGCACGCCGTGCTGCCGGGCGGCCAGTTGGATGGTCTTGAGGAAGGGCAGGGGGCCGCAGGCCAGCACAATGCCGCCGTGGGCCCCGGCCACCTCGGCCTCAAGACGCTCGATGATCATCGGAAGATCATCGGGAGTCTTTTCATGGATGGCCTCGGCGCGGACCTTGTCGGAAAGCAGCTGATAGGGGTAGGAGTCGATGCTGGCGCGGTGGGCGAAGACCAGGCGCAAAAATTCCGGCGTGGGGTGCTTCTCGATGTAGCCGCGGAAGGGTGCGATGCCCATGCCGCCGGCCAGCAGCAGGGTGGGCGTCTCCTCCGGGGCGCTGAAGCCGTTGCCGAGCGGTCCCCAGACGATGACCTCGTCTCCGGGGAGCAGGCGCGTGAGGCGTTCCGTGCCCCTGCCCACCACCTGGAAGAAGAAGGTGATGGAGTCCTCGTCCGCGCGGGAAATGGAGAAGGGCCGCCCCCAGGAGAGCTCGAGCCCCCAGTGCTTGGGCCGCAGCATGGCGAACTGGCCGGGGCGGTAGCCCTCCCAGTCGGGATTCTCCAGCGTCAGCTCCACAAAATCGCTGGGCCCTTCCCACACGCCGAGGAAGCGCAACTCGCGCACCTTGACTTCACGGCAATTTCTGACCACGATCCCACATCCTTCGTCCTGCCCGCTGCGGCAGGGCTTCTGCACTCTCACAAAAAGGCGTTTTTCCCGAATGGACAGACATGTACCTGAAATAATGGCCCCCGCGGGCGACCGTGCGAGCTTCCTGGCCGGTGTGGCCGCTGGCGCGGATGCCATCTACCTGGGCCTGAAGCATTTTTCCGCACGCATGCAGGCGAAGAATTTCGGCCTGGGCGAGCTTTCCGCGCTGACCGACTATGCCCACGAGCGCGGCGTTCGCGTGTATGTGGCCATGAACGTGCTGCTCAAGCCGGACGACGCGCGCGCGGCCGGGAGCCTCATGGAGCGTCTGGCGCAATATGTCCGCCCCGATGCGCTCATCGTGCAGGACCTGGGCCTTCTGCCCCTGGCCCGGCAGGCCGGGTTCGAGGGCGAGCTGCACATCTCCACCCTGGCCAACGCCACACATCCTGCGGCGCTCAAGGTGGCCCAGGAGCTTGGCGCCAGTCGCGTAGTGCTCCCGCGCGAGCTGGACCTGGACGAGGTGAAGCTCATGGCCGGCGCCTGCCCGCAGGGCCTGGGACTGGAGATCTTCGTCCACGGGGCCTTGTGCCACTGCGTGTCCGGCCGGTGCTGGTGGAGCAGCTTTTTCGGCGGCAAGAGCGGCTTGCGCGGACGGTGTGTTCAGCCCTGCCGCCGCTTGTACAGGCAAGGCGGCACCAAAGGCAAGCCCGAGCGCCTGTTCTCGTGCCAGGATCTGAGCCTGGACGTTCTGACGAAACCCTTGCTGGACGTGCCTCAGGTGACCTCGTGGAAAATCGAGGGCCGCAAAAAAGGGCCACACTACGTCTATTATGTCGTGTCCGCCTACCGGCTCCTGCGGGACCAGTCCGGCGACGCCACGGCGCGCAAGACGGCCGCCTCGCTTCTGGAGCAGGCCTTGGGTCGGCCCGGCACCCATGGCGTGTTTTTGCCGCAGCGCAAGTATCCGCCCGTGAAACCCAGCCAGGAGACCGCCTCCGGCCTGCTTATCGGCCAGGTGAAGCGCGAGCCCGACGGCAAGGCCTATGTGCAGCCGCGCGAGGATCTCTTGCCCGGCGACCTGCTGCGCCTGGGCTGCGAGGACGACGCCTGGCACCAGACCATCCCTTTGCGCAGGCGCGTGCCCAAGGGGGGCAGGCTCGATTTGCCCATGCAGGCCATGGCCGCGCCAAAGGGCGGCCCCCGAGGCGGCCACGGCGGGCCGCGCCGCATTCCCGGACCGCCGCCCAAGGCCCCGGTGTTTCTCATCGACCGCCGCGAACCGGAGCTGATGCAGCTGCTTGCGGGCATGGAGAAGGACCTTGCCGTGCGGCCCGACCCGCCGGAACGCCAAGCCTCCTCCTTCAGCCCGCGCGTGTTCGGCGCGCCGCAGCCGGGCAAGCGCACGGACATCCACGTGTTCCGCTCCCTGCCGCGCGGCACGGCGCGGGGCGGCAAGACGGCGGAAACCGGCATCTGGCTGGAACGCTCGGCCCTGCTCGACGTGCCCCGGCCAGTCTCCGGGCGCATCTGGTGGTGGCTGCCGCCGGTCATCTGGCCCAGCGAGGACGAGCGCTACGCCCGTCTGGTGGCCGAGGCCCGCGAACGCGGCGCGCGCATCTTCGTGCTGAATGCGCCCTGGCAGGCCGGGCTGTTCAAGGACAAGGAAGGCCTGCGCCTCATCGGCGGGCCCTTCTGCAACTTGGCCAATGCGCAAACGGCGGCCCAATACGCGGCCCTGGGCCTGGAAAGCGTGTTCGTGAGCCCGGAGCTTTCCGGCGAGGAGCTGCTTTCCCTGCCGCGCACCTGCCCGGTACCGCTGGGCATCGTCATGGGCGGCTTCTGGCCCCTGGGCCTCACGCGTATCCTGGCCGAGGAAGTGCGCACCGAGGAGCCTATTTTGAGTCCGCGCGGCGAGGTGGCCTGGGTGCGCAAGTACGCGGGCAACCACTGGATCTTCCCCGGCTGGGAGCTGGATCTCTCTGCCCACAGGCGCGAGCTGGAGCAGGCTGGGTACGCGTTGTACGCCAGTTTCCGCGAGCCCTGGCCGAAGTTCCTGGAGGCCGCGCCGCGTACCAGCGTGTTCAACTGGGACCAGGGCCTGTTGTAGCAAGGAGGGCGCATGGACGGCGGTAGCATGAGCGGAAGGCCAAAGCTCGGCATCAGCCGGTGCCTGCTGGGCGAGAACGTGCGCTATGACGGCGGCCACAAGCTGGACCGCTTCCTGCGCGACGAACTGGGCCGCCATGTGGACTTCGTGCCCGTGTGCCCGGAGGTGGAGTGCGGCCTGTCCGTCCCGCGCGAGGCCATGCGCCTGGTGGGCGACCCGGAGGCTCCGCGCCTGGTGACCGTCAAGACCGGACAGGACCTGACCCCGCAAATGGACGCCTGGGCGCGGGAGCGGGTGGCGGCGCTCAAAGACGAGGGCTTGTGCGGCTTCGTATTCAAGTTCGGTTCGCCCTCAAGTGGCATGAGCCGGGTGAAGGTCTACCCCGAGGGAGGAGGCGCTCCGCTGCTCAAGGGGCGCGGGCTCTTCGCCGCGCGCCTCATGGACGAGCTGCCCCTGCTGCCCGTTGAGGACGAAGGGCGGCTGAACGCCCCGGACTTGCGCGAGAACTTCATCGAGCGCGTGTTCGTCATGCACCGCTGGCGCTCGTTGCTGGAGCAGGGCTTCAGCCTGGGGCGGCTGGTGGAGTTCCACACCCGGCACAAGCTGCTCGTCATGGCCCACAGCGTGGTGCACTACCGCAGCCTGGGCAAGCTTGTGGCCGAGGGCGGAAAGCTGCCCAAGGCGGAGCTTCAGCACGCCTACCTGACCGGACTCATGGAGGCCCTGCGCCTCATGGCAACGGTCAAGAAGCACGTGAACGTGCTCTCCCACGTCATGGGCTACTTCAAGCGGACCTTGAGCCCCGACGAGAAGCAGGAGTTGCTTGAGGTCCTGGATGCCTATGCCCGGGAGCTCACACCCCTCATCGTTCCTGTGACTTTGCTCAACCACTACGTGAGGAAATTCGGCGAGACCTATCTGGCCGGACAATGGTATCTGCATCCGCATCCGGCCGAGCTTAAGTTGCGCAATCACGCCTGAATTCGCCCACTCATTTCGCGCTCCGTCTTGCCGCACCCCTGCTTTGCCTGTATATGGTGACGAAAGGAGTGTGGCATGACCGCGTACGTCCACCAGATCGAACCAAAGGAAGCCGGCAAGTTCCTCGACGAGGTGCGCCTTGGCGCGCGCACCCTGCTCGATGTGCGCCAGGACTTTGAATACGCCGAGGGACACCTGCCCGGCGCCAAGCACATCCCCCTGCCGGAGCTTTCCGAGCGTTTGGGCGAGCTGGACAAGAACCTGCCGCTCATGACGTACTGCCGGGCCGGCTCGCGCAGTCTTGCCGCGGCCAACATGCTGGCCGGCCAGGGTTTCCGCGAACTCATGAGCCTGAAAGGGGGCATGATGGCCTGGGAGGGCGCCCAGGCCCAAGGCCCGGCCGATCTGGGCATCCAGAGCCTGGCCGAGGCGCGCAGCCCGGCGGAGCTTCTGGAGCGCGCCTGGGGCATGGAGCTGGCCCTGGAGGATTTTTACAACGCCCTGGCCGGGCGCGCCGCCGACACGGAGCTTGCCGCCTTGTTCCGGCGTTTCGCCGGGTTCGAGGAGCGCCACCGCCGCACCTTGTTCGAGATCTGGTCGCGTTCCACCGAAACGGACAAGGACGAGGCGCAGCGCGCGGCCTTCGAGGCGCGGGCCAAGGCCTCCGTCAGCCCCGGCGTGCTGGAGGGCGGCATTGCGGCCAGCGATTACCTGGGCCACATGGCCGACCCCTCCGACGCGGGCGAGGCCCTGGAGCTGGCCATGGCCGTGGAGGCCCAGGCCATGGACCTCTACATGCGGCGCGCCGCCAGCGCCGAGGACGCGGACCTGCGCCGCACCCTGAATCTGCTGGCCGAGGAGGAACGTGCGCACCTGAAGGTGCTGGGGACCTTCGTCGACGCGCAGGGGAAGTTCTAGGCCGTTTGTTTCCGGCGCTGGCCCAGCAGGTTGCCCGCAAGGATGAGCGCCAGCCCTGCGAAGGTGGTGGCGTGGATGGTTTCGCCCAGGATGAGGTGGATGAGCAGAAGCGACAGGAAGGGCGAGAGGAAGATCAGGTTGCCGATGCGCGCGGTGGAATCCGTGAGCCGCATTGCCATGAGCCAGAGCACGAAGCTCACGCCCATCTCGAACACGCCCACATAGGCCGCGGCGGGCAGACCGGGGTTGCTCCAGGCGGGCAGCTCCGAAAAGATCAGCGTGGCGCCCAGGATGAGCGGAAAGGCCGCGGCGAAGTTGAGCAGAAGCGCCAGCACGGGGTCTGTGCCGTTTTTCGTGTTGCCAATCCAGTACAGCGCCCAGATGAAGGTGCTCAAGAGCGCCAGGCCCACCCCGGCCGGGCTGCCAAAATCAAGGCCCGTCAGGTTGCCCTGGGTGGAAAGCACCACAACCCCAAGATAGCTGACGCAGATGGCGGCGAGATCGCGCCGTGCGAGCTTCTGGCCCAGGAAGGGCACGGAGAGCAGCGACAGGGTGATGGCCCAGGTGTAGTTGAGGGGCTGGGCCTCCTG
>CAYUOW010000092.1:0-10060 GCA_964446455.1 uncultured Desulfocurvus sp. | reverse complement strand
CGAGAGCAGACAATGCTTTCCGGGCAAAGAGGGAGGCGTTTCAAGGGGCTTGCGGAGTCATTTGGTTTACAGCCGACATAAAGTCAGATAGAAAATAATCCGAGAAGAAGTTATAGGCCCTATACTGCGGAGGATTCATGAGCCAGACGAACATTTTGCTTGAGTCCGGCACCAATGAGCTGGAGCTGGTGGAATTCTTCATCGACGAGAAGGATGAGACCACCGGCCAGACCTACCGCGGGTTCTATGGCGTCAACGTGGCGAAAGTGCTGGAGATCATCCGCATGCCATCGGTGACGCAACTTCCCGAGATCCCCCACCCCTCCGTCCTCGGGGCCTTCAACCTGCGTTCGCGCATCATTCCCCTGGTGGACCTGGCCCTGTGGCTGGGCAAGAAGATGGACCACACCAAAGGGGACACCAAGGTCATCGTCAGCGAGTTCAACCGCATGACCTCGGCCTTCATGGTCTCCGGCGTCACGCGCATCCACCGCCTGAGCTGGACCCAGGTGGAGCCTCCGGGCAAGCACCTGAACGAGTACTCCGGCTCCAGCGTCACCGGCGTCGTGCGCTTCGAGGACCGCATCCTGCTCATCCTGGACATGGAGAAGATCCTGGCCGACCTGAACCCGGGCCTGGCCATGAAGATCGAAGACTCCGCCCTGGAGGAGATCCAGGAGACCAAGAAGCCCGTGAAGAAGGAACACTTCCGCGCGCTCATCTCCGACGACTCCACCAGCATCCGCAAGATGATCGGCACCATGCTGGAGAAGGCCGGGTTCGAGGTCACCCAGACCGTGAACGGGCAGGAGGCCTGGGACACGCTGGTGGACCTGAAGAACAAGGCCGCGGCCGAGAGCAAGCCCCTGACTGATTTCGTGGACATCCTGGTGTCGGACATCGAGATGCCCATCATGGACGGCCACAACCTGACCAAGCGCGTGAAGGACGACCCGGGTCTGAAGGACCTGCCGGTGATCCTCTTCTCCTCGCTCATCACCGACCGCCTGCGCCACAAGGGCGAGAGCGTGGGGGCCGACGACCAGGTGAGCAAGCCGAACATCACCGAGCTGACCAAGCGCGCCTTCGAGCTCATCGCCCAGCGCCAGGGCATCGTCCTGTAGCCGCCGCGCCAAGCAAAGCCAATAGGGCCGGAGGGGATCGCATCCCCTCCGGCCCTTTTTCTTGTCGGAATATCCCGGGCGCTATTGCTGGCGCACGCCCCAGTTGCGCAGGATGCCCGCGCGCAGCATCTCCGCCCAATCGTCCATGGCCTTTTCCGTCTGGCCCAGCTTGTGGAAGTTGGCCGAGTCGTACTTGTCGCCGTCCTTGTGGTCGGCGAACAGGCCCAGGGTCTCGCCCGTTGCCGCGTCGGAGAAGCGCACCTCGATGGAACAGGAGCCCACGTTGGGGTCCGCGCTGCCTGCCGCCTTCCGGCCCAGGGTCATGAGAATGCCCACGGGCAGCACGCTCGAAATGGTGTTCATGGTGGGATTGCTGGCCTTGACCTTGGTGATGGCGGCGGAGACGCGCATGGTGCGCGGGGCCGGGGTGGTCTTCAGGGGGAAGTCGATGGTGACCATGGTCTTCTTCAGCACTTCGTCGAAGTACTTGGCCACCGCGGCCAGCTCTTCCGGGCTCACGCCGGACTGCTTGGCCAGGGCGTCGGCCTGCCAGACCACGGTGGGGTCGAGCAGCACGGCGTTGTAGTTCTTGGGATCAAAGGAGGGGTTGCGCCAGGCGAAGCGCTCCTTGTGCCCAAGCACCTGGGTCATCTTGCCGTATTCATCGCCCAGGAAGTGGGGCACGGGGGCTTCCCCGGGCACGGGGGCGTCCTTTGCGGCGCAGGCGCACAAAAGCAGAACCAGGGCAAGGGGGACGAGGCGGGCAGCAAGGTGTCGCATGAGGGCTCCTTGGCGAGGCATCGTTATGGTTGCCGGAAGGCGGGCGCGCTTCCGGTACCCCCTTGCTATCGCAATTATTTGTCCTCCGCTACTCCCCCGCGCCGTCCTCCGGCTTCACCCAGCCGCATTCCTTGTTCGGACAGGCGATCTGCGCGCCCTTGGCCTTGCTGAACTTCTCCACCAAGAGGGGCGAGGCGCACTGCGGGCAGGGGCCGGGCACCGGGCGGTCCCACAGGGAATAGGTGCAGTCCGGGTAGCGCGAGCAGGAGTAGAACACCTTGCCCCGGCGCGAGCTTTTCTCCACCATCTCGCCCGTGCAGCCGGGCTGCGGGCAGGCCACGCCCGTGGGCAGCGGCTCCGTGTGCTTGCAGGCCGGGTAGCCCGTGCAGGCGATGAACTTGGTGCCGCGCCGCGCGGTCTTGATGACCATGGGCTTGCCGCAGTCCGGGCAGGTGCCGGCCGGGATTTCCTCCGGCGCTTCCAGCACCACGATCTTGCCGAAGTCGTCGCGCTTGAAGTTCTTGATGTTCTTGCACTTGGGGTAGCCGGTGCAGCCCAGGAAGGGCTCGTGCGAGCGGCCCTTGCGCGGGGTTTTCACCGCAAAGGGCTTGCCGCACAGAGGGCAGGGAATGTCGGTGATCTCGTCGCGCGGCTTGTCCACGGGCAGGATGTTGCCCTGCTCGTCGCGGGTGAACTCGCGGATGGCCTTGCAGTCCGGGTAGCCGGAGCAGCCCAGGAACTCGCCGTTCTTGCCGAACTTCACGTGCATGGGCTTGCCGCAGTCCGGGCAGGGCACGCCGGAATCGATGGTGGCGCGGCTCATCTCGGTTCCGGCCTTTTCCAGCGCCGGGATGAACTCGCCCATGAACTCCTCGATGACCGCCTCCCAGGCGCGGCCGCCCGCGGCGATCTCGTCCAGCTTGGACTCCATGCCCGCGGTGAAGCCGATGTCCATCAAGGTGGCGAAGTGGGCCACCAGCTTGTCGCTCACCGTGCTGCCAAGCTCGGTGGGGGCGAAGCGCTTCTCCTCCATGGCCACGTACTCGCGGTCCTGCAGGGTGCTGATGATGGCGGCGTAGGTGCTGGGCCGGCCGATGCCTTCCTCTTCCAGCGCCTTGACCAGCGTGGCTTCGGTGTAGCGCGGGGGCGGCTGGGTGAACTTCTGCTCGCTGGTCAGGTCCAGCAGCTGCAACGCTTCGCCCACGGTCAGCTTGGGCAGCTGCTCCGAACCGTTCTCGGCCTCGGCGTCCGGGTCCGGGGCCTCCAGGCCCTGCACCTTCAAGAAGCCGGGGAACAGCAGGCGCTCGCCCTTGGCGCGCCACAGCGTCGCGCCGTTCTTGGCGGTGACCGTGGTGTCGTGGAAGCGGGCCGGGGTCATCTGCGAGGCCACGAAGCGCCGCCAGATGAGCTGGTACAGCTTGAACTGGTCCGCGGGCAGGAACTGCTTCACGCTCTCAGGCGTCACGGCCACGTCGACCGGGCGGCAGGCCTCGTGCGCGTCCTGGGCGCCGTCCTTGGTCTTGTAGACCTTCACCTTGGCCGGGGCGTAGTCCGCGCCATAGGCGGAAAGAATGAACTCCTGCGCGGCCTTCTTGGCCTCGTCGGCCACGCGGACAGAGTCGGTACGCATGTAGGTGATGAGCGCAACGGTGCCGCGCTCGCCCAGGTCCACGCCTTCGTAGAGCTTCTGGGCCGCGCCCATGGTCTTCTTGGCCGGGTAGCCCAGGGCCCGGTTGGCCACCTGCTGCAGGCTCGACGTGGTGAACGGCGGCGGGGCGCTCTTGCTGCGCTCCTTTTCCTCCACGCCATCCACGGTGAACTGCCCGGCGCGGACGTTCTTCACCAGCGCGTCGGCCGCATCCTTGCTGCCGATGTCCTTCATGCCCGGTGCGACGGCCTTGGCTCCCACCTTCCACAGATCGGCGCGGAAGGGCGGCGGATTCTCTCCGGCCAGCTTCACCTTCAGGGCCCAGTGCTCCACGGGCTCAAAGGCGCGGCGCTCGCGCTCGCGGTCCACAATGAGCCGCAGGGCCACGCTCTGCACGCGCCCGGCGGATATGCCGCGCTTCACGTGCTTCCACAGGATGGGGGAAATTTTGTAGCCCACCAGGCGGTCCAGCACGCGCCTGGCCTGCTGCGCGCCCACCAGGTCGTAGTTGATGGGCCGGGGGTGTTCCAGGGCTTCCTTCACCGCGCGGGCGGTGATTTCGTTGAACTGGATGCGGCTGACGTTCTTGTTCTGGCCTTTGATGAGTTCGGCCACGTGCCAGCCGATGGCCTCTCCCTCGCGGTCAGGGTCGGGCGCGAGATAGACGTGGTTTGCTGCCTTTGCTGCTTTGCGCAGGCGGCCCACGATGTCTTCCTTGCCTTTTATGATCTCGTAGCGCGGCGCGTAGCCATGCTCCTCGTCCAGGCCCATGTCGCCCTTGGGGAGGTCGCGCACGTGGCCCACAGAGGCCTCCACGGCATAGTCCTTTCCCAGGAACTTGCCGATGGTCTTCACTTTGGCGGGAGACTCAACGATGATGAGATCTTTTGTCATAATGGGGCAGGCTATAGCCACCCCGGAGAGGGTTGGCAAGGGGCGGGGTCGACGGGGAGCCCGCAAAAAGCCCCCGCGTCATCTCTGAGCCGGGGGCTTTCCTTCCCATTCATCCTCTTCCTGCCTACTTCGGCGCTTCGAGCTTCTCCAGCCTGGTGAAGACCTGCTTGATCTCGTCCGGCGGTTCGCCCAGCCAGAGGGTTTCGCCGTTCTGGCGCAGCAGGGCGTAGGTCGCCTTTTCCTTCTCGCAGTACAGCACCTTGATGTTGTTCACGCCGCAGCTCTGCGCCTTGCAGGTGTCGACATAGAGGTATTCCGCGCCGCCGACCGTCACCTTGCGCACCGGCGTGGCCGGGCCGTTGAAGTGCGTCAGCCAGCTGTCCTTCAGCTTGTTGCGCCGCAAAAGCGCCCGGTACGACGTGCTGAAGGGCGGCGTATTGCGGATGTCGTGCCCGGTGAGGGGCTGGCCGTCCTTGCCCGTCAGCACGCCCAGGAAGGACACGCCGGTCTGCGCGGCCTGGGCCTGCGGCGGCGGGGCTGGCTGGACGGGCTGCTGCGGCGCGCAGCCGAAGGAGAGGAGTCCCATGCACAGCATGGATGCGGCGAGGGTGAGCGGGCGTGCGGCGCGCGTGGCCGCAGCAAGGGTGTTTCGCATCTGCTGGTCCCGTTGTTGTGTTCGTATTGGGGCGGACTGCGTGCGGCAAGGCACGCGCGCTGGTCACGCCGGGGCGTTTCTTACTCCCGCGCGGCCCGCCCCGGCAAGCACAGATCGCCGTCGGGCGCAAAAAAGCCCCCGCCTCCAGGGGAAGAGGCGGGGGCGTGAAGCATGGGCCGTGGCGGAGGGGGAACTACGCCAGGGCTTCAGCCGGGGTGATGGCCGGGATGCCGAGGGCCTCGCCCACGGCCGGGCAGGTCAGCTTGCCCTTGTAGGTGTTGAGTCCGGCGAGCAGGGCCGGGTCTTCGCGCAGGGCGTCCACACCCTTGGCCGCCAGCTTCAGGGCGTAGGGCAGGGTCTGGTTCACCAGGGCGAAGGTGCTGGTGCGGGGCACGGCGCCGGGCATGTTGGCCACGCCGTAGTGCACCACGCCGTCCACCATGTAGGTCGGCTTGTCGTGGGTGGTGGCCTTGGTGGTCTCGATGCAGCCGCCCTGGTCGACGGCAACGTCCACGATGACCGAGCCTTCGCGCATGGTGCCGATCATCTCGCGGGTGACCAGCTTGGGAGCCTTGGCGCCCACGACGAGCACGGCGCCGATGACGAGGTCGGCCTCTTTCACGGCGGCGCGGATGTTGGGCTCGGTGCTGCTCATGGTGATGATGCGGCTACCGAAGATGTCGTCCAGGTACTGCAGGCGGCTGTGGGAAAGGTCGAGCACGGTGACGCGCGCGCCCATGCCCACGGCGATCTTGACGGCATTGGTGCCCACCACGCCGCCGCCGATGACCACGACGTTGGCCGGGGCAACGCCCGGAACGCCGCCCAGCAGCATGCCGCGGCCGCCCTGGGTCTTCTCCAGGTAGTGCGCGCCCACCTGGGTGGCCATGCGGCCGGCCACTTCGCTCATGGGCAGCAAAAGCGGCAGGGAGCGGTCGGCCAGCTGCACGGTCTCGTACGCCACGCCGGTGGTGCCGCCGGCCAGCAGGGCCTTGGTCTGGGCCTCGTCGGCCGCCAGGTGCAGGTAGGTGAACAGCAGCAGGTCCGGGCGCAGGTACTTGTACTCCGCGGCCATGGGCTCCTTCACCTTGATGACCATCTCGGCGGCCCAGGCCTCGGCGGCGCTGACCATCTTCGCGCCGGCGGCGGCGTACTCGGCGTCGGCAAGGCCAGAGCCCACGCCAGCGCCTTTCTCCACCAGGACGGAATGACCACGGCGGATCAGGGTCTCCACAGCGCCGGGGGTCATGGACACGCGATCTTCCAGGGTCTTGATTTCCTTCGGGATGCCGATGATCATGGTATGCTCCTTAAAATGGTGTTGGGGTGCAGGTTGTTCGCTGGGCGATTATTCGCTGGTTTACTCACTGGCTGCTTATTCGCTGAACCAGGTGCGCGCGCCCTTGGGCAGGGGAATCCACTTGCGCCTGGCCTTCATGACCACAAACGATTCGCTGGAGGCGATGCCGCCAACGCCGGAAAGGGCTTTGTCGAGAAAGTTGTACAGGTCGGCGATGTCCTCGGTGGTGACGAGCTCCACCAGGATGTCGTAGCGGCCGGTGACCACGGCGGCCCAGTTGACGTCCGGCAGCTTGGAAATCTCCTCCAGCTTCTGGTCCAGCTGCATCTGGCTTTGCAGCTTGATGCCGACGAGGGCCACGGAAAGCCCCTTGACCACGAAGGGGTCCACAAGGCCCGCCACGCGCAGGAGTCCTTGGCTGATGAGGTTCTTCATGCGCGCGCGGATGGTGGGCGCGGTGACGCCGAGGCTCTCGGCCAGCTCCGCGGCGGAGGCCTGTCCGTCCTCGGCCAGGGCGGCCACCAGTCTGCGGTCGGCGACATCCAGAACTTTCTTCATTCGGGGATTTCCTTGTATGAAATTTTCGAATACGAAAATTCGCAGCTCAAAAATATTGCAAAAGCAAAATGCTTGTCAAGCGGGCGTGGCGAAATTTCCCTGTTTCCGGCGCGGATTTTTCCCGCAGGGGCCGGGCGTTTCTCCCACGTTGCCGCGCCTCTCTTGTGGGGAGCGCGCGCTTCGTGTAAGGAGAGCGGGGAACCACCCCGCACCCAACGCCCGTTTGCCAGTAATTGAGGAGGCTGCCCGTGTCGCCGGAAGAACGCTTGCTCTCCGTGGCCGAAATCGCCCGCAGGCTCGGCGTGCCCGAGTCCACCGTGCATTACTGGAAGAACCGCTTCGCCCAGCACCTGCCGAGTTCCGGCTCCGGGCGGCAGAAGCGCTTCCGGCCGGAGGCCGTCGAGGTCTTCCGCATCATCGCCGAGATGTTCAGCCTGGGCCACAGCGCCCAGGACGTCATGGAGGCCCTGGGCAAGAACTTCCCGCTCACGGCGAGCCTTGAGGGCGACCACTTCGCCACCGGCGCCGACGCGCCCTTCACCCACAAGCATCAGCGCGAGTCCGACCCGCAACTGGCCGACACGGCCGTGCGCATGGCCGCGGCCATTGCCAAGGAGATGGGCGCGGAGATCGCGCGCAGCATCGGCGAGGGCCTGCGCCAGCATCTTTCCGGTCTGGCCGGCCTGCCCGCCGGCGAAGCGCGCGAGGCCCTGCCCCCAGGGCTCGACGCCGAGGAGCTTTCCGCCATCAAGAACGTGGTGGAGGAGACCTGCGGCCGGCTGGACGCCAACGCCGACGAGGTGTCGCGCATGGCCGCGGAGAACGCCGAGCTCAAGGCCAAGCTCACCGTGCTGGAATCGGAACTCATCCGCCTGCGCAAGGACCGCCGCGAGATGGAGAAGTACCTTCTTGACAAGATCAAGGCCGTGACTACTTAAGCTCCCAAGACGGGAGCGCCACACCTTCCGCCTTCGCGGAGACTTCCTCCGCGGTTACCGGCCCGAATCCTCCACATGCCCAGCCAAGGCCCCGCCACCCGCGGGGCCTTGTGCCATGGGGCTTCCGCACCGCGCGGAGGGCATCGGGAACAGTCGACTGAAAGCCACACGCCCATACGACCCCAAGAATTTGAAGGAGACGCGAACCATGTCCGCACAGGCCACCTACGAGTTCAAAGCCGAAATCAAGCAACTGCTCGATATCCTCGTCCACTCCCTGTACACCGAGCGCGAAATCTTCGTGCGCGAGCTGGTCTCCAACGCCTCGGACGCGCTGGACAAGCTGCGCATCACCGCCGCCGATTCCGAGTCGGACGACGCGCCGCTCGAGATCCGCATCGAGGCGGACAAGGACAAGAAGCTCCTCACCATCAGCGACAACGGCATCGGCATGACCGAGGCCGAGCTGGTGGAGAACATCGGCACCATCGCCCACTCGGGCTCGGCCAGCTTCCTCAAGGCCATGAAGGACGCCGGAACCAACGCCGACGGCATCATCGGCCGCTTCGGCGTGGGCTTCTACTCCGTGTACATGGTGGCGGGCAGCGTGAAGATCACCACCAAGAGCCACCGCGAGGGCGCCATTCCTGTCGAGTGGATCTCCGACGGACAGGGCGCGTACACCATCCGCGAGCTTGCCGGCGAGGAAGCCGAGGCTGCGGCCCGCGGCACCAAAATCGAGATCAGCCTGAAGGACGACCTGGCCGAGCAGTTCACCGACGTGGAAGGCCTGCGCCACATCATCCGCAAGCACTCGAACTTCATCAGCTTCCCCATCCAGGTCAACGGCGAGCGCGCCAACACCGTGCCCGCCCTGTGGCGCGAGCCCAAGTTCCAGATCACCAAGGAGCAGTACAAGGAGTTCTACTCCTTCCTGACCTATGACCTGGACGAGCCCATGGACACCCTGCACGTCTCCGTCGACGCGCCGGTGCAGTTCAACGCGCTGTGCTTCATCCCGGAGAAGAGCAAGGACTTCATGGGCTTCGACCGCGAGGACTGGGGGCTCGACCTCTACGTGCGCCGCGTGCTCATTCAACGCCAGAACAAGGACCTGATCCCGCAGTACCTCATGTTCACCCGCGGCGTGGTCGACACCGAGGACCTGCCGCTCAATATCAGCCGCGAGACCCTGCAGGACAACCGGCTCATCCGGAAGATCAACACCACGCTGACCAAACAGATCCTGTCCCAGCTGTCCAAAATGGCCGAGGACAAGGACAAGTACGCCAAGTTCTGGCGCGAGCATTCCCGCGTGTTCAAGGCCGGGTACATGGACTTCGGCAACCGCGAGACCTTCGCCTCGCTTCTGCGCTTCAACTCCAGCGCCTGCGAGGCCGCCGACGAGCTCATGAGCTTCGAGGACTACATGGCCCGCGCCAAGCCGGACCAGAAGAAGATCTACTTCGCTTTCGGCCCCAGCCGTGAGGCGCTGAAGCTGAATCCGCACCTGGAACTCTTCCGCAAGAAGGGCGTGGAGGTGCTGTACCTCTTCGAGCCCATCGACGAGTTCGTCATGGACGCTCTGCACACCTACAAGGACTTCGCCCTGACCCCGGCCGAGCTGGCCAAGCCCGAAGACCTGGCCGCCCTGCCGGATGTTGAGGGCGCAAGCCCCGAGGACACCGTGCCCGCCCCGGAAAAGGACGCCCTGGAGGCCCTGCTGGTGCGCTTCAAGGCCGTGCTGGGCGAAGGCGTGGCCGACGTGCGCGCCACCACGCGCCTCACCGGCAGCCCCTGCTGCCTGGTGAACCCCGACGGGCACACCACCTCCAGCATGGACAAGATCATGCGCTCCATGAACCACGACACCTCCGTGCCCAAGAAGGTCATGGAGCTGAACCCGAACCACGCGCTCATCCGCAACCTGGCCGACCTGAACCAGGCCGACGGGAACGATCCCTTTGTGGAGCAGGCCGCGCGCCAGCTGTTCGAGTCCGCGCTGCTGCTGGAAGGCTACTTGACCGATCCCCACGCCCTGGTGGGCCGCGTGCAGGACCTGCTGTCCAAGGCCAGCGGCTGGTACGTGAAGGCGAAGTAAGAGAATATGCTCCGCAGGCCGGGGGGTACGAGACCCCCCGGGCCCCCCTTTGGCGGCGATGC
>CAYUOW010000091.1:0-10432 GCA_964446455.1 uncultured Desulfocurvus sp. | reverse complement strand
CGCCTGGCCAAGCTGCGGCGCGACGCGGGCGCGTGCAACCTGCAGCTTTCCGGCGGCGAGCCCACCCTGCGCGAGGACCTGCCGGAGATCATCGCCCTTGCCAGGGCCCAGGGCTTCGGCCTGGTGCAGCTGAACACCAACGGCCTGCGCCTGGGGCGCGAGCCTGGCTATGCCGAAGCCCTCGCGGCGGCCGGGCTGCAATCGGTCTTTCTGCAATTCGACGGCACGGACGAAGCCAGTTTGCTGCTGCGGGGCCGCCCGCTGCACCGCGCCAAGCTGGACGCCCTGGACGCCTGCGCCCGCGCGGGCCTGGGCGTGGTGCTGGTGCCCACGCTGCTGCGCGGGGCCAACGACCAGGCCCTGGGCGACATCCTGCGCTTCGCCGTATCGCGCGCGCCCGCCGTGCGCGGGGTGCACTTCCAGCCCGCCTCCACCTTCGGCCGCTTTCTGCCCGCGCTGGACGAGGAGCGCCGCCTGACCCTGCCGGAGGTGCTGACCCTGCTGGTGGAACAGAGCCAGGGAGCCCTGCGCCCCGAGGACTTCCACCCGCCCTGCTGTGAGCACGAGCGCTGCTCCTTCAGCGCCCGCTTCGCGGTTGAAGGGGGGAGGCTTGTGCCAATTCTTGAAGGCGGTTGTTGCGAGCCCGGCCCGTTGCAGGCCGCGGAGGGCTCGCGCCGGGCCAAGGCCAACGTGGCCATGCAGTGGGCCACCGCCCCGCAGCCGGACAGCGCAACCGCGCAGCCCCAAGGCAACTGCAACTTCAAGGGCGATGATTTCGAACGCTTCCTGGCCGAGCGCGGGACGCACCGGCGCTTCAGCATCTCCTGCATGGCCTTCCAGGACGCGGCCACCCTGGACATCGAACGCGTGCGCGGCTGCTGCATCCACGCCCAGGCCCCGGACGGGCGGCTCATCCCCTTCTGCCTGTACAACCTGACGGCCACGGACGGCACGGCCCTGTACCGGAGCGCCCCATGGACCTGAACCCGGCCCAATCCCTTCCCAGGAGCCCCCTGGACCCTTGGCTGGCCGCGCGCATGGACCTGACGGACGTGACGGCCCTGACGCCGAAAGCCGTTGAGGCCTGGCAGATGGCCGAGCTGCGGCGCACCCTGGCCTGGGCCGTGCGGCACAGCCCCTTCCACGCCGGGCGGCTGGCCTGCTTCGGCCTGGACAAGCTGCGCAGCCATGCGGATCTGGCCCGGCTGCCACGCATGGACGCCATGGCCCTGGACGCACCGGTGCTGTTGGCCGTAAGCCAGAACGAGGTGGCCCGGGTGGTCACGCTCAACACCTCCGGCAGCAGCGGTCCGCCCAAGCGCCTGTCCTTCACCCAGGCCGACCTGGAGCGCACCCTGGATTTCTTCCGCGTGGGCATGAGCACCTTGTGCCGCGAGGGCGACGTCGTGCTGGTGCTGCTGCCCGGCCGCCGGGAATGGGGCGTGGCCGACCTGCTGGCCCGCGCCCTGCCGGGGCTGGGGGCCAGACCCGTGCTCGCCCCGCAGGATTGGACCCCGCAGACGCTGCCCCCCCTCATGGCCGAGGAGGCCGTCACCGTGCTGGTGGCCGCGCCCTCGCAGCTGCGCGCGCTGCTGCAGGGGCCGCAGGAGAGGGTCCGCGCCCTGCGCGCCCTGCTCTCCACTGCGGAGCCTCTGCCCGACGAACTGCACCAGAAGGTCCAAACCGCCTGGAACTGCGCGGTGTTCGACCACTGGGGCATGACCGAGACGGGCTACGGGGGCGGGGTGGAATGCGCGGCCGCACACGGCTATCATCTGCGCGAGGCCGACCTGCTGGTGGAGGTGGCCCACCCGGCCACGGGGGAACCGCTGCCCCCCGGGGAAACGGGCGAGATCCTCATCACCACCCTGGGGCCCCGCGCCTTGCCGCTCTTGCGCTACAGAACCGGCGACACGGCCCGCATGCTGCCCGGCCCCTGCCCCTGCGGCAGCCCCCTGCGCCGCCTGGGGCGCGTGCGGGGCAGGCTCGCCGCCGATGGCCGCGAAGTGCAGACAACCGAAAAGAACTGGCACGGCTGGAGCACCCCATGAACGACATCCTGCACCCGTTGCTGACCCTGCTGGAACGCGGCGAACACGCCGTGCGCGCCATCATCCTGACCCACGAGGGCAGCACCCCGCGCTCGGCCGGCAGCCGCATGCTGCTGGCGGCGGAGGCTTGCACGGCAGGACAGAGCGCCGTGCGCATCGTGGCGGGCACCGTGGGCGGAGGGCTGGTGGAAGCCCGCGTCATGGCCGCCGGGGCGCGGGTGCTGGCCACGGGTGAACGCCGTGTGGAATCCTTCGACCTCACCGGGGAGCTGGCCGCCGGGGCGGACATGATCTGCGGCGGACGCTTGCGGGTATTCCTGGAGCGCATCGGGCCCGAGGACCTGCCGCTGTTCCGGCGGCTGGCCCAGGCCCTGGAAAACGGGGAGCGCCGCCTGCTGCTGACGCCACAGGAGCAGGGCCCGGCCTGCCTGCTGGCCCCTGCCGGGCCGGAGCACGGCCCCGGCCTGCCTGCGGCGTTGCTCGATGTCATCTGCACCCAGGGGGCGTGCATCAACGCGCCCATCAGCCTGTGCTGCGGCCAGGCGCACTATGTGCTGGAGCCCTGGGCGGCGGCGAGCCCGCTGCTTCTCTTCGGCGCGGGGCACGTCTCGCGTCCCACGGCACAGGTGGCGGCCCTGGCGGGCTTCCGCGTCACCGTGCTGGACGACCGGCCGGACTTCGCCAACGCCGCGCGCTTCCCCCAGGCCAAGATCAGGGTGCTGGACGGCTTCGGCGATTGCTTCGCCGGTCTGCCCCAGGGGCCGGAGACCTTCGTGGTCATCGTCACGCGCGGGCACGTGCACGATGCGGGCGTGCTGGCCCAGGCCCTGCGCACCCAGGCCGGGTACATCGGCATGATCGGCAGCCGCCGCAAGCGCGACGCGGTATACGAACGCCTGCGCGGCCAGGGCTTCACCAAGGCGGACCTGGCCCGCGTGCGCTGCCCCATCGGCCTGGACATCGGGGCCGAGACCCCGGAAGAAATCGCCGTGAGCATCGTGGCCGAGCTCATCGCCTGCCGGGCCGGAAAAGAGCGCGCCGCCCTGCGGGTGTGATGGCCTGGCCCGGGCGCAGCATCGCGCGCCCCTTCACTCTTCGTTGAAAGAGAGCGCGCTCAAAGAGCCTGCCGAGCGGCTTCGCGCCGCTGCCAAAGCCCATGCCGCGCTCCAATGCCCTGGAATACGCGGGCCAACGCGGCAGGCGCACAGAGGGAGCGAGGCGCGGCAGCGCGGTGGAAGCGAATTTCAACGGGGGCACCGGGGCTTCAGGCAAAGAAAAAGCGGACCACCTTTCGGTGATCCGCTGTATTCTCTTGGCGTCCCCAAGGGGGTTCGAACCCCTGTTGCCGGCGTGAGAGGCCAGTGTCCTAGGCCACTAGACGATGGGGACGGACAAAACTTTGGTGGGCCGTGAAGGACTCGAACCTTCGACTCTATCATTAAAAGTGATATACTCTACCAACTGAGTTAACGGCCCCCGAAGGAAGGCCCTTTTATCCACGGCACTGTGCGCTGTCAAGGAAATTTCCGACGCGCAGGCGCTTTTCGCGGCAGATGCAAATTCGGGCAAAGTACGGTAGCCAGTGCCTTGGGCGCATACGCCCGCAGGGGTCCGCCGCATGTCCGAAAGCCGTATAACCCATCGTCGCCGCCCGCGCAAGCCCAGAGTGCCCGCCCTCACCCGGCGCGAGGCGCGCCTGCGCATGCTGGCCGAGCACTCCCGCGACGTCTTCTTCTCCATGCGCTTCCCCGAGGGCCGCTACGAGTACATCAGCCCCTCGGTCACGGCCCTGTGCGGCTTCGCCCCGCAGGACTTCTACGACGATCCCCTGACCATCCTGCGCTGCCTGCCCCCGGACTGGCGCGGCACGGTGCGGACCTGGCTGGAGGAGATCGCCGGCGGCACGGTGGCCGAGGAATACGAGTTCCCGGTCATCGGCCCGGAGGGCCAGCAGCGCTGGGTGCGCCAGCGCCAGGTCTACTGCCCCACCCCCGACGGCACAGGCTGGCTGCTGCAGGGCGTAGCCACGGACATCACCCCCCTGCGCCAGGCCCAGCAGGCCCAGCGCCAAAGCGAGGAATCCTTCCGCCAGCTCATCGAACTCTGGCCGGACCAGGTGGTGCTGACCGTGAACCTGGACGCGGGGCGCCACGAATACGTGAGCCCGAGCATGGAATGGGTCATGGGCTATGCGCCCCAGGAGTTCTACGACGACCCCGGCCTGGGCATGCGCGTGGTGGCGCCCCAATGGCGGGAGGAGGCCTGGGGCTGGATTGCCGACTTCATGCAGGGCAAGCCGCAGTCCTTCTACGAATTCGAGCTGGTGCACAAGAACGGCGAGCACCGCTGGATACACCAGGTGGGCGTGCTGCGCCCGCGCGAGCCGGGACAGGACCTGGTGGTGCAGTTCTCCTTCCGCGACATCACCGAAAGCCGCCGCGCGGCCAAGGCCCTGCAGGAGAGCGAGACCCGCTACCGCGAACTGGCCGAAAGCTGGACCGAACAGGTCCTGATGCGCGTGAACCTGAAGACCGGGCGGCACGAGTACGTCAGCCCCGGCGTACAGCGCATATTCGGCTACACGCCGGAGCAGTTCTACGCAGGGGACCGGCGTGTCGTGGACGCCGTGGTGCCGGAATGGCGGGCCAAGGTGGCCCAGTGGCTGGACGAGAACCGCAAGGGCATCCTGCGCAACGAGTACGAGTACGAGGTCATGAGCGCCTGGGGCGACAGGCGCTGGGTGCTCATGCGCAGCGCCATCATCCGCGATGCCCAGGGCGAACCCGCCGTGCTCCAGGCCGTGCTTTTCGACAACACGGAGCGCAGGCGCCTTGAGGACGCCCTGCGTGAGTCCAACCACCGCTATGCCCTGCTCTCCGACAACGTCGTGGACGTCATTTGGGCCATGGATCCGGAGCTGCACTGGACCTACTTGAGCCCTTCGGCCGAGGCCCTGGCCGGCACGCCGTTGGAGACCCTGCTCCGGCAGCCCTTTGAAGCAACCTTCAGCCCGGCCTCGGTCGGGCGCGCGGGGGAAGTCCTCACGGCCTGGGACGAGGCCCTGCCAGGCCCGGCCCAGGACACGCCGGCCTCCCTTTTGATGGAACTCATCCACGCCGACGGCGGCCTGGTGCCCCTTGAGGTTCTGGCCCGCCCCCTGCGCGACGCGGACGGAACCATCACGGGCTATTGCGGCACCGCGCGCGACATCAGCGCGCGCGTGCGCATGGAGCGCGTGGAGGCCTCTTTGAGCCGCCTGGCCCGCGTGCTGCTGGAGTGCGAGGATCTGGTCCAGACCCAGGTGCTGGCCGCGGCCTGCGCCGAGGAGATCACCGGGGCACGGCAGGTGCTGGCCGGGCACCGCGACCCGGACAGCGGGCGCTACCTGGGCCCGGACGGACAGCCCCTGCCCGCCTGCGAGACGGGCGAGGGCCTGACCATTCCGGTGCGCCACACCGGGGAGGAACTAGGCCGCATCACGGCCCTGGGCATTTCAGCGGATGACACGCAGGAGGCCTCACAGCTGCTCGAACGCGTGGCCGCCATTTTCGCCCTGGCCGTGGCGCGCATCCGCGCGGAGGAAGCCCTGCGCAAGAGCGAGCGCATGTCGCGCAAGCTGCTGGAATCCATGCACGAGGGCGTGTGGGCCGTGGACCGCGACCAGAACACCATCTTTGTCAACGAGCATCTGGCGGGCATGCTGGGCTATTCCGTGGCCGAGCTGGCCCGCATGAACCCGCGCGACGTGCTGGACAGCCCGCAGCGCCTGGTGGCCTTGGAGCGCATGCAGGAACACCGCCTCGGACTTTCCGGCTCCGCCGATTACGAGCTGACCCGCAAGGACGGCGCGCGCCTGCCCGTGCACGTCAGCGCCTCGCCCATCCTCGACGACAGCGGCAGCTATGAGGGCCTGGTGTGCACGGCCCTGAACCTTTCCGAACGCAAGCACATGGAGGAGGAACTGCGCCGCAACCAGGCGCGCTTCGAGGCTTTGTACGAGCTGTCGCGGCTCACCACGGCCACGGAGGCGCAGATGGCCGCCTTCACCCTGCGCGAGGCCGAGCGCCTGACCGGCAGCAGCGGCGGTGCGCTGTTCTTCGTCGCCGCCGACGGGGAGGAGCTTGTGCCCCTGGCCTGGCGGGGCGGACCGGACAAAACCAAGCCCTCCACCATCACCACGGCCGGGGCCTCGCCTTGGGCCGTGGTCCACGCCACCCGCCTGCCGCTTCTGCTCAACGACCTGAGCCTGCTGCAGACGGATCTTCCCGCCGGGCACATGGCCGTGGAGCGCTTCCTGGGCGTGCCCGCCATGGACGGAGAGCGGCCCGCCGCCATCCTGGGCCTTACGGGCAAGACCACGCCCTACACCCCGGACGACAGCCTGCAGGTCTCGCTTTTGATGGACGGCATGTGGCGCATCGTGCGCAGCCGCCGCGACGAGGGGCGCATCCGCGCCTCCCTGCGCGAAAAGGAATCCCTGCTGCGCGAGGTGCACCACCGGGTGAAGAACAACCTGCAGGTGGTGTCCTCCCTGCTGGACATGGCCAGGCGCAGGCTTTCCGAGCCCCAGACGCGCCAGAGCCTGGAGGAGGTGCGCGCCAAGGTGCTGGCCATGAGCCTGGTGCACGCCCAGCTGCACGGCGAAGGCGCGGGCGCGGCTGGCGCAGGCCGGGGTATAGACCTGGAGCGCTACGTGCGCGCGCTGTTCCGGCAATTGCGCGAGGTCTACTCCGGCGACATGAACTTGAGCGTGAGCGTGGCCCTGGACGGGCTGGTGCTGGGGCTGGACCAGGCCACGCCCCTGGGCCTGGCCCTGAACGAGATCCTGGCCAACGTGTTCAAGCACGGTCGGCGCGAGGGCCAGCCGGGCAAGGTGGACATCCGCGCCCGGCGCGACGGCGACGGCCGCGTGCGCCTGGAAGTGCGCGACGACGGCCCCGGCCTGCCCGCGGGCCTGGAGCCCGAGCGCGCGCCCAGCCTGGGTATGAAGCTCATGTTCGGCCTAGTGCGGCACCAGCTGCGAGGCGAGCTGACCCTGGAAAGCGGCCCGGAGGGTGTGCTGGCGAGCATCCTGTTCCGCCCACATATTGCGATGTGACAAAGACATTAAGAAAAGGCCCGCCGACCCCGGCAAAGGCGCAGCCAGGGCCTGCGGGCCGCAGCGGGTTCACCCGCGAGGGGGCGCTCCTCACCAGGACATGAAGTTCTTGATGGCCATGACCCGAGCGCTGGCCTCCCGGCCGGACCGCTCCTCATCCAGAGCCAGGAATCCATCCACACCGGGTGAGAACTCCGGGCAGCGCGAGGCGTCGGCCGAGTCCTCCGGGCACACGCTGGCCCGGGGCCAGCCTTCCAACGCAAGGGCCTCGGCGGCCTCCTCGCAGCCATCGTCGGTGAAGTGTTCGCAATCGCCGCAGCGCACATCGCCATTGTTCAGCATAGTTCCTCCGGGGTTGTTTCGTGCGGGCCAAGCCGCCGGCGAAACCGGGCTTGGCGTCACGGCAAAAGAATAGTCAGATAGCTATTCTTTGTCAATACGCACAAACCTCTTGCCCTTGAGCCGGGCCCGGAATTGTGCGAGGATGCGCCCACTTCACTCCAAGGGGCCTGGCACATGCGCGAGATCATCCTCATCCACGCCACGGGCGAAGACCGCCCGGGCATCACCTCGGTGCTCACCGGGGTTCTGGCCGCCTGCGGGGTGGACATCCTGGACATCGGCCAGGTGGTCATCCACGACCACCTCACCCTGGGCATGCTGGTGGCGCTGCCGGATGAATCCCAGGCCGCGCCGGTGCTGAAGGATCTGCTGTTCAAGGCCCACGAGCTGGGCATCACCCTCAAGCTCACGCCCATCGGACCGGACCGCTACGAGACCTGGGTGGGCGTACAGGGCCGGCCCCGGCACATCGTGACCCTTTTGGCCCGGCGGCTGGAGGCCGCGCACATCTCGCGCCTCACCGGCGCCCTGGCCCGCCACGGCCTGAACATCGACATCATCAACCGCCTGTCCGGCCGGGTCTCCCTGGCCAACGGATCCGAGCCGCGCCCCGCCTGCGTCGAATTCTCCGTGCGCGGCTCCACCACGGACTGGACGGCCATCCGCCGCGAGTTCATGGAGATGAGCGCCGAAATGGGCGTGGACGTGGCCCTGCAGGAGGACAACGTCTTCCGCCGCAACCGCAGGCTGGTGGCCTTCGACATGGACTCCACCCTCATCCAGGTGGAGGTCATCGACGAGCTGGCCAAGCGCTTCGGCGTGGGCGACGAAGTGAGCGCCATCACCGCCGGAGCCATGCGCGGCGAGTACGACTTCAAGGAGAGCCTGCGCCGCCGCCTGGCCCTCTTGAAGGGCCTGGACGCCAAGGTCCTGGAAGACGTGGCCCAAAACCTGCCGCTGACCGAAGGGGCGGAACGGCTCATCGCCAACCTGAAGCGCCTGGGCTTCAAGATCGCCATCATTTCCGGCGGCTTCACCTACTTCGGCGAACGCCTCAAGCAGCTCCTGGGCATTGACTACGTGTACGCCAACAAGCTGGAAATCAAGGACGGCAAGCTCACCGGCCGCGTCATCGGTCCCATTGTGGACGGTGCGCGCAAGGCCGAGCTGCTGCGCCGCCTGGCCGAGAAGGAAAGCATCAGCCTGCAGCAGGTGGCCGCCGTGGGCGACGGTGCCAACGACCTGCCCATGCTGGGCATCGCGGGCCTGGGCATCGCCTTCCACGCCAAGCCCAAGGTCAAGGCCGGGGCCCGGCAGAGCATTTCCACCCTGGGGCTCGACGCCATCCTCTTCCTCATCGGCTTTCGTGAGCGTGAAACCCTGGGTTGACAGGCTCTGAATCAATTTCCGAGGACCGGCCACTTGCAAGGGCCGGTTTTTTTTATGCATTTTAATACGCATACGAAGTTTACGTATTTCAATTCATACTGACGCAGTATAAGAATCGCCATTCCCTATATCCAACCCCCAAAAGGATGCGGAAAACAAATGGACGTTCTTAAGTCAGCAAAATTGAAGACAAAGCTTCTTGGAAGCTTTCTCCTGGTGTCGCTGGTCATTCTGTTCACCGGCGCCTTCGGCGTATTGAAACTGAATCAGATCAGCGCCTCCGATGCCCTCTTGTATGAAGAAGCCACCGTTCCCCTGGCGGACATCGGCCACATCTCCACCACCCTGCAGCGCCTGCGCCTGAACATGGTGGAGTTGGTGGATGCGGAAACCAAGGAGTCGCTGGAGTTCAGCCTGAAACAGGTGAGCACCTTCCGCGAGAGCATCACCAAGGACATGGGCGCCTTTGAAAAGCACAAGCTCACGGCCGACGAGCAGAAGCTCTTGGCCGACATGAAGACCGCTCGCGAGGCCTATTACCAGCTGGCCGACACCGTGGTGCAGCTGAACGCCGTGAACAAGGACGCCGAGGCGCGCGCCCTGCTCTCCGGCGAGGCCCGCAAAGCCGCCCGTCAGCTCCAGGGCTGCGTGGACAAGATGGTCGATGCCAAGATTCAGCAGGCCAAGGCCCTGCACGAGAACAACGAGGCCCAGGCCAAGACTGCGGAACGCCTCACCTACGCCCTCATGGCCATTGGCTTTGCCGCCTCCATCGCCTTCGGACTGCTGCTCACCCGCAGCGTCATGGTGCAGCTGGGTGAAGACCCCGGCTACCTGGCCGAGGTGGCGGGCAAGATCGCCGGCGGCGACCTGGACGTGCACTTCCGCCCGCAGAAGACCGAGGGCGGCGTGTACTTCGTCATGCAGGGCATGGTGCGCACCATGAAGGCCAAGATCGACGAAGCCGAGGAAAAAACCCGCCACGCCGCCCAGGAGGCGGAGCGCGCGCGCATCGCCACGGACGAGGCCACTGAAGCCAAGGAGCGGGCCGAACGCGCCAAGGCCGAGGGCATGATGCATGCGGCCCAGCAGCTGGAAAAGGTGGTCGAGGTCATCGGCTCCGCCAGCGAAGAGCTTTCCGCCCAGGTGGAGCAGTCCAGCCGCGGCACCGAGGTCCAGGCCTCCCGCGTGGCCGAGACCGCCACGGCCATGGAGGAGATGAACGCCACCGTGCTCGAGGTGGCCAAGAACGCCTCCCAGGCGGCGGATTCCTCCGCCACGGCCCGCGCCAAGGCCATGGACGGCGCCAAGATCGTGGCCCAGGTGGTCACGGGCATCGGCACCATGCAGACCGTGTCCCAGTCCATGAAAGAGGACATGGGCGTGCTCGGCAAGCAGGCCGAGGGCATCGGCCAGATCATGAACGTCATTTCCGACATCGCCGACCAGACCAACCTGCTGGCCCTGAACGCCGCCATCGAGGCCGCCCGCGCGGGCGACGCCGGACGGGGCTTCGCCGTGGTGGCCGACGAGGTGCGCAAGCTGGCCGAAA
>CAYUOW010000090.1:0-10539 GCA_964446455.1 uncultured Desulfocurvus sp. | reverse complement strand
GAACGCCCAAGCCCAATCCCACGCGTTGCCGCCGCTGCGGCACCTGCATGGGCGCCTGCCCGGAGCGCGTCATCAGCTTCGACAACTACAACGTCGACCAGATCGGCTCCATGATCAAGGAAGTCTACGTGCCGGACGACATGGTGGCGGGCGGCCCGCGCGTCATCGTGCTCTGCTGCGAGAACGACGCCTACCCGGCGCTGGACATGGCCGCCTTCCGCGGCAAGAGCTGGAGCCCCTTCGTGCGCTTCGTGCCGGTGCGCTGCCTGGGCTCCGTCAACGCCATCTGGGTGGCCGACGCGGTCTCCAAGGGCGTGGACGGCGTGATCATGCTGGGCTGCAAGTACGGCCCGGACTACCAGTGCCACTTCGTCAAGGGCTCCGAGCTGTGCAGCCGCCGCAAGGTCAACATCGCCGAGTCCCTGGGACGCCTGGGGGTCGAGGCCGAGCGTGTGGAACAGTACGAAGTGTCCATCGACGAGTACGACAAGGTGCCGGCGATCATCGAACGCTTCATGACCGAAGTCATCACCAAGTTCGGGCCCAACCCGTTCAAGGGCTACTAGGAGGTTTGGAACCATGTCGAACACCGTCAGGGTTCAACCGGACCTGAAATTCGTTCAGGAACTGCAGCAGGTGGGCGGAGAGTCGCTCAAGAAGTGCTATCAGTGCGCCACCTGTTCCGTCGCGTGCCCGCTTTCCCCGGCCGACGCCCCCTATCCCCGCAAGGAGATGGTCTGGGCCCAGTGGGGACTCAAGGACCGCCTGCTGAACGACATCGACATCTGGCTGTGCCACAATTGCGGCACCTGCTCTGATCTGTGCCCCCGCGGCGCCAAGCCGGGCGACCTTCTGTCCGCCCTGCGCAACATGGCGTACCGCAGCCTGGCCAAGCCGGCCATCATCGGAACCTGGATGAGCTCGAGCAAGTACTTCCCCATCCTGTTCCTGATCCCGGCCATCCTCTACGCCTTCATCTGGTCCGTCATGGCGGGCAAGCTGGGCACCGCCTTCCCGCTGTTCGCGGTGGAAGGGCATGAGCTGAAAGTCGCGGCCGAAGGCGCCATCATCTACGGCGGCCTCTTCCCCGGCGACTACACCATCGACCCCATCTTCGGCGCGGTGTTCGCCTTCATGGCCTTCGCCTTCGCCGGCGGCATCTCGAACCTGTTGAAGAGCTTCGAGGCCATGCCCAAGACCTACATCCTGGGCCGCGGCCAGGAGCCGAGCTTCCTCACCTGCCTCATCGACACCCTGAAGAACGAAGTGGCCCAGCATAGCCGCTTCAGCTCCTGCGGCGTCGAGGAAAAGGACAAGGACCGCGTGAAGGGCCACCTGCTGGTGTTCTACGCCTTCATCGCGCTCATGATCGTCACCGGCGTGGTGGCCACGGGCCACTGGTTCGGCGCATGGTTCCTGCAGCACGTGCTCGGCATGGAAGGCGGCCTGGCCGCGTTCATCGCCTGGACCGGCCACACCCCCATGCCGCTGTGGAGCCCCGTGAAGCTTCTGGCCAACGCGGGCGCCCTCGCCCTGGTCATCGGCCTCACCAAGCTCACCAGCCGCCGCAGCGCCCTGGACGCCGCCAAGAGCACGTCCAACTGGTACGACTGGTACCTGATCACCGTGATCTGGGGCATCGCCCTCACCGGCATCGGCTCGGAAATCTTCCGCCTCATCGGGCAGAAGATGCTGGCCTACCCCACCTACTACCTGCACCTGATCTTTGTGTTCATGTTGCTGGCTTACCTGCCCTGGTCCAAGCTCGGGCACGTGGTCTACCGTACTGTGGCCCTCGCCTACGCCCGCAAGATCGGCCGCCTGCCCATGGGCGCGCAGAGCTAGCGGCGTAAGGTAAGCATACCAACGTAACATTAGGTTTTCCCGACCATAAGGAGGAATCCCATGGCTGAAGCGAAAGTATTCCCCATGAACACCTTCGTGTCCTGCTTGAAGGGCGCGAATGCTGCCGACGCGGCCACCATCGAGCTGCTGTCCTTCCTGACCCAGGGTGAAGTGGACGCCGAGTTCGCTCCCGTTGCCGCCGCCCTGTCCAAGGCCTGGATCTACGAGCAGGAGCCCAAGCTCGCCACCGCCTCCGCCGGTGACGTTGCCGCCCTGGGCGAAAAGATCGCCGTGAAGCCCCTGCCCGACGCCGCCCTGGCCCAGGCTCAGGCTATCCTGAACCAGATGGCCGAGCTGCGCGCCGCCAACGCCACCCTCTCCGCCCAGGTGGAGAAGCTGACTGCCGACGCCGCCGCCAAGGGCGACGAAGTGAAGGCCCTGAAGGCCAAGTTGAAGCCCCTGGAAGAGCAGGCCGCCGCTGGCGACGTGAAGCTCCAGGTGTCCAACACCAAGATGGATGAGCACATCAAGAAGCTTGAGCAGCTCATGGAAGAAGTGGCCAAGGTGAAGGCCCAGGGCGTGGTCGTGGCCGGCGTTGCCGGTGGCGCCGCCGCCGCTGGTGCCGATGCCGGTGCCGCTCCCGCCGGTGGCGATGCCTCCGGCGCCCCCGCCGTGGGCGGCGAGCCCGAAGCCGACTTCGGCCTGGGCTCCAACCCCTTCGCCGACGCCAACTGGTAAGTCGCGCGAGCAACTGCATTCAAAAGCCCCTGGCTGCGCAAGCGGCCAGGGGCTTTTTCGTTTGTGGTGGGACAGGTAAAGCTTTTCCCTAGAAGATATTCTCTTCGCCTTTCTTCGCCCTACGCCGCGTCCTCGACACCCGCGCCGAGCCTGCGCGCCAGCTCGGCCCGCACCTCGCGCGCGGCTTCGCGCAGGCCGTGGTAGAACGAGTAGAAATGCATGACCTCGTCCAGGTCGTACACGGCGATGATGCGTTGCTGGCGAAGGTCCAGGAGCTTCAGGCCCGTGGCGTCCAGGGCCGCGTCCAGGCGCTCCATGCTGGTCGCGGTGGTCAGCGGCTCGTTGGTGCGCACGGCCAAGGCCAGATGCGTAAGCGCAGTCTTCAGGGCCTCGCCCAGTTCGGAAAGCTCGGCGGCCAGATGCGTGTGGAAGCCTTCGGGCGGGGCGTTCTCGATGGCGTGGTCCATGGCCAGCAGGTGCTCGGCCAGGCGGTCCTCGGTACGGATGAGTTCGGCCAGGGCCGCACCTTCGCCGCTGGAGCCGGGTTCGCGCCGCGCGGAACTCAAAAGCTGGCGGTTGCGTAGCGACAGGCGCAGCACGGCGTCCTTGCGGTGAAAAATGCGCGTGCGGTCGTAGCGACCCTGCATGCGGCTGTCCATGAGCGCGGCCAGCAGCTCGGCCAGCTGCTCCAGCCCCTTGCCCAGGCCGAAGCGCAGAATGACCCGCGCGCGGGAGGGCCAGGCCAGGGAAACGGCCAGCGCCACCACGATGCCCAGGCCCACTTCGAGAAACCGGCTGGCGCCGATGCTGAAGGCGCTCTGGTCGCCGCCTTCGTGCAGGCAGATGACCACCGCGGCGGTGAGCCCGGCCAGGCGCAGGTTCTCGTTCTTGGCGGCAAGGAGCGCGCAGAAGAAAATGGTCACGAACATGGCCGTGGTGAGGGTGCCCAGGCCCTGGCCCAGCCAGGCGTCCGCCGCCGTGGCGGCCAGCGCGCCCAAAAGCGCGCCACTGGCGGTGCCCAAGAGCCGCGCCCAACTGGCCGCGATGGATCCGCCCACGTGCGCCTGCATGACCAGAATGGACGAGAACACCGCCCAGTAGCCCTGCTCCAGGCCCAGCACCTGGGTCAGCGCCGCCGTGACCGAGGCGGCGATGGCGGTGCGCAGGGCGTGGCGCAGCTGCGAAGCGCTGATGAGGGTGGCAAGTCGTTCGGTGATGGTCACGGTGTCCTCATGGAATGATGCTGGGGGCGCTGCCCCCAGACCCCGCCAGGGGGTATGCACCCCCTGGACCCGCGTGGTTAAGAAATGAATCCTGCCAACCGCCATGAACGCCCTGCGGCCGGTTCGGCTCCGGCGCGGAGCCGCCCGGAGCCGAACCGGCCGCCACAGGGAGTCCAGAGGGCCTTGTGCCCTCTGGCGGGGGTGCAGGGGGCAGAGCCCCCTGATTCTCTTCGTTATCCCGCTGTGCGCCACTTGTCGACATCGGACCAAAATTCCGGGCAGGCGCAGATGTGGTAGCGTTCGCCGAGCTTCAGGGTGCACACTGCCTCGGGCAGGTGCAGGTCGAGCAGCACGGGCACGGAGCCGGGGTGGCAGGCCAGGACGTTTTTCAGGGCGTCCAGGCGTTCGGGCTTGCAGTGTTCCTCGCGCGCGGGGATGCGGGCGGGTTCGAAGCTTTGGGCCGTGACCTGGGACAGGAGCTTCACGGTTTCGGCCAGCATCTTGGACTCGCGCGGGCCTTCCTCCTCGCCGGGCTTGGTGCGCACATCCACCTTGCCCTCGAAGATCAGCGGCTGGTCCTGGCCCAGAAGCTCGCGCGCCTCCAGGTAGACGTTGGAAAAGAGCGTGCATTCGCCGGTGCCGGTCAGGTCTTCCAGCTGCAGGAAGGCCATCTTGTCGCCCTTCTTGTTGATATATTCGCGCAAAGACGTGACCAGGGCGGCCACGCGCACGATCACGCCGCCAGGCAGTTCCTTCAGTTCGGCCAGGTTGGTCAGGTTCAGGCGGCGCAGCTCGTGCCGGTAGCGCAGCAGCGGGTGGCTGGACAGGAAGAAGCCCAGGGCCTCCTTTTCCAGGCGCATCTTTTCCTCGTCGCCCCATTCGGGCACGTCCTCGTCGGCCACGTACTGCACCGGGGCCTCGGCCGCGCCTGCGGCGGACTTGCCGCCGAGCATGTCGAGCATGGAGATCATGCCCTGGGCCTTTTCCTTGGCCTTTTTCTGGCCCATGGAGACCGCGCGGTCGAGGGCGGCCATGTGCCCGGCGCGGGTCTTGCCCAGGCAGTCCAGGGCGCCGGCCTTGATGAGCGCTTCCAGGGTGCGCTTGTTGATCTTGCGCAGGTTCACGCGCTCGCACAGGTCGTAGATGTCCTTGTAGGGACCGTTTTCCAGGCGCTCGGTGACGATCTCGCCCACCGCGTCCTCGCCCACGCCCTTGATGCCAGCCAGGCCGAAGATGACCTTGCCGTCGAGCACGGAGAAGCGGCTTTCGCTCACGTTCACATCGGGCGGCACCACGGGAATCTGCATTTCGCGGCAGGCGTTGATGTAGGTGAAGACCTTGTCGGTGTTGGCCAGTTCCGAGCTGATGATGGAGGCCATGAACTCGACGGGGTAGTGGGCCTTCAGGTACGCGGTGTAGTAGGAGATGAGCGCGTAGGCCGCCGAGTGCGACTTGTTGAAGCCGTACTCCGCGAACTTCTCCATGAGGTCGAAGATTTCCTGGGCCGTGGCGTCGGCGATCTTGTTCTCGCGTGCGCCGACCATGAACTTCTGGCGCTCCTTGGCCATTTCCTCGGCTTTCTTCTTGCCCATGGCCCGGCGCAGCAGGTCCGCGCCGCCGAGGGTGTAGTTGGCAATGACCCGGGCGCAGCTCATGACCTGTTCCTGGTACACGATGACGCCGTAAGTGGGCTTCAGCGTTTCCTCAAGGGACGGGTGCGGGTAGGAGACCTCGATCTGGCCGTGCTTGCGCTTGATGAATTCGTCCACCATGCCGGAGCCCAGCGGGCCCGGGCGGTAGAGCGCCAGCATGGCGATGATGTCCTCGAAGCAGGTGGGCTTGAGCATGCGCAGGTACTTGCGCATGCCGCTGGATTCAACCTGGAAGATGCCGTCGGTGTCGCCGGAGCAGAAGATTTCGTAGGTGGCCGGATCGTCGAGGGGCAGGTTGTCCAGGTCCGGGGGCGTTTTGCCCGCGCGGATGATGATGTCCAGGGCGTCCTCGACCACGGTCATGGTGCGCAGGCCCAGGAAGTCGAACTTGATGAGGCCGACCTTCTCCACCAGCTTCATGTCGTACTGGGTGACGATTTCACCCTCCTTCCCCTTGTACAGCGGAAGGTAGTCGAGCATGGGCTTGTCGGAGATGACGATGCCCGCCGCGTGGGTGGAGGAGTGCCGGGCCAGGCCCTCCAGCCGCTGGGACACGTCGATGAGTTTTTCGATCTGCGGGTTGCCCACCACCATGGCCTGGAGCTCGGGCTCCTTTTCCAGGGCCTTGGCGATGGTCATCTTCATTTCTTCGGGGATGAGCTTGGCGATGCGGTCCGTGTCGGCGAAGCTCATGCCGAGCGCCCGGCCCACGTCGCGCACGGCGGCCTTGGCCTTCATGGTGCCGAAGGTGGTGATCTGCGCCACGTGGTCGCGGCCGTACTTGGCCGCAACATAGGCCACCACCTCCAGGCGGCGGCGTTCGCAGAAGTCCACGTCGATATCCGGCATGCTGACGCGTTCGATGTTCAGGAAGCGCTCGAACAGCAGGTCGTAGGGAATGGGGTCCAGGTTGGTGATCTTGAGGGCCCAGGCCACGATGGAGCCCGCGGCCGAGCCGCGCCCGGGCCCGACGGGGATCTTCTGGTCCTTGGCCCAGTTGATGAAGTCCTGCACGATGAGGAAGTAGGCCGGGAAGCCCATCTCCTTGATGACGCCCAGCTCGTACTCCAGGCGCTCCCAGTAGGCGGCCTCGTCCACCTTGTAGTTGATGGAGGCCAGGCGCTTGGTCAGGCCCTCGCGCGCCATGCGCTCGAACTCGGAGTCGATGCTCTGGCCTTCGGGCAGGTCGTACACCGGGAAGTGCGACTTGCCGAGCTCCAGCTCCACGTTGCACTGCTCGGCGATCTTGACCGTGTTGGACAGGGCCTCCGGGCAGTAGGCGAAGGCGGCCTCCATCTCCTCCATGGTCTTGAAGTAGAGCTCGGTGGTGCCCATGCGCATGCGGTCCTTGTCCAGCACGGTGCGCTGCGTGCCGATGCACAAGAGGATGTCGTGGGCCTCGGCGTCGTCCTTGGTCAGGTAGTGGCAGTCGTTGGTGGCCACCGGCGGCAGGCCGGTCTCCTTCATGACCTCAAGGAGCATCTCGTTGGCGCGGGTCTGCTCGGGAATGCCGTTCTCCTGCAGCTCCAGGTAGAAGCGGCCGGGAAAGATGTCCGCGTATTCGCGCGCCATGGCGATGCCGGAGTCGAGCCCCTTGGACAGCAGGGTGCGGTTGACCTCGCCCGCCAGGCAGGCGGAAAGGGCGATGAGGCCCTCGGAGTACTGGCGCAGCAGGTCCTTGTCCACGCGGGGCTTGTAGTGGAAGCCCGTCAGGTAGCCCTCGGAAACCAGCTTGATGAGGTTCTGGTAGCCCACGCGGTTCTGCGCCAGCAGCACCAGGTGGTAGGCCGCCTGGCGCGAGCTGTTGGCGCTTTTGTCGTCGCGCGCGCCCGGGGCCACATACACCTCGCAGCCGATGATGGGCCGGATGCCGGTATCCAGCGCCTTCTGGCGGAATACGAGGGAACCGTGCATGTTGCCGTGGTCGGTGAGGGCCACGGCGGGCATCCCCAGGTCCTTGGCGCGGGAGCAGAGGTCCTTGATGCGGATGGCTCCGTCCAGCAGGCTGTATTCGCTATGGCAGTGCAGATGCACGAAATCCGGCATGGTTCATCCCCTTTCGCGTGGTGGCGAGTTTGTGTATACACCAGCACGCAGGCCTTGGAAACGGGCAGGCGGGCCATAAATTAACATGAATGAATCCAGTGTAGTGCGCCATGTGTGGCGTTGGGTGCGGGGCGCTTGATGGTCGAGCGGTTGAAGCGCAAACTTTCGCGTCTGTCCGCAGTGGTGCCCGTGCTTGCGGGCGCGGTGGCGGTGTCGCTTCTGCTTGCGCTGCTGGCCTGGGTGGCCAAGCCCTACCTGCCCAAGGCCTTTGTGGACTTCGTGGCCGAGCTGGCGCGCGAAGATTTCGAGACCCGGCGGCAGGCCATCAAGGCCTGGTTCGACTCCTTCGGGGCCGTGGCCGCCTGGGTGTTTCTGGCCGTGCAGTTCCTGCAGGTGGTGGTGGCGCCCATCCCCGGCCAGTTCGTGGGCATGCTGGGCGGCTTCGTGTTCGGCTTCTGGCGCGGGCTGTTTTTGAACGTGCTGGGCAACGCCGTGGGCTCGCTCTTCGCCATGCTCCTCACGCGCTTCTTCGGCGAGCGGGTCATGCGGCCCTTCGTGCCCCATCATCTGCAGGAAAAGTTCGACGCCACCATCCACCGTGGCGGGCTGGCCAATTTCTTCATGCTCTTCCTTTTGCCCGGCACGCCCAAGGACGCCATCTGCTTCATGGGCGGGGTGACCCGCCTGCCCCTGTGGAAGCTTATGCTCGCCAACACCCTGGGCCGCCTGCCCGGGCTCGTGGTGCTCACCTTCACCGGCGCGGCGGCGGACGCCGATCTGTTCACCGTGCAACTGGTGTTCGGCATCGGCCTGGCCCTGGCCTTCGTCATCTGGCTCTTCGACGAGGAGATCAAGGAGCGCCTGGGGCGGTTCACGGGGTAGCCAGGCGGGCGGGATTGCCCGGTTGCGCTGGCGGCTCGCCCTGGTGTATCTGTGGCACAGGCGGCCAGCTCCTCCGGCATTCGTGGGCGGGCCCGAGCGTTCCCCCCTCTTTTACGTCAAGGAGTCTGCCCATGCGCAAGATCCTGCTGGCTGTGTTGACCCTCTCCCTGCTTGGGCTTCTGGCGGGCTGCTACGGCGCGCACAACGCCTCGAGCCCGGCCCCCGCCCACTATGAGCAGGGCCTGGTGGACAAGTCCGCCGCTGTGGTGCGCGGCATGCGCGCCGACCCTTCCTTCCGCCAGATCGACGTGTACCTGAAGAACGCGCGCGGCGTGCTCATCCTGCCCAGCGTCATCAAGGCCGGGCTCATCTATGGCGGCCAGGGCGGCAACGGCGTGTTGCTCGCGCGCGATGCCGACGGCTCCTGGTCCTCCCCGGCGTTTTATACCCTGGGCGGCGGCAGCATCGGCCTGCAGATCGGCGTGCAGGAAGCGGCCATCGTGCTGGTGTTCATGAACGACAAGGCCTTCAAGTCCGCCCTGGACACCGGCCTGACCCTGGGCGCCGACGCCACCGTGGCCGCGGGCACCGAGGGCCTCACCGGCGAGGTGGCCAGCACCCACGTGTTCAAGGACGTCTACTACTTCGCCGACGTGGGCGGCCTGTTCGCGGGCGTGTCGCTGGAAGGCGGCGTGATCCACGTGCGCGAGGGGCTGAACAAGACCTATTACGGCCAGGCCCTCACCTCCAGGCAGATCGTGCTGGAGCGCAAGGCCGACGCGCCCGCGGCCAGGCCCCTCAAGGACGCCCTCACCGTGCTGCCCAAGGCCAAGTAGCCATGCGCGATGCAAGGGGCCAGCGGCGGAGGGGCTTCCGCTCCGGTCGGCTGCTGGCCCTTTTTCTCCATGCTGGGCTGCTGGCCTGGCTCGCTTTCGGCATTGCCGGATGCGCGGCCCGGAAAGCGCCCCCCACGCCGCCTCCTCCGCCGCCAACGGAGGTGCGCGATGTGCTCGTCCTGCCCCAGGACGTTTCCGCCTACTTCGACGCCGCAGCCCTGGACCAGCCCCTGCTGGACGTCAAGGTCCAGGAGCGGCTGGCCGCGCGCCTGCGCGAGCTGCACTTCGCGCCCTGGCACCGCGCCAAGCCCGCCCACGCCAAGGCCGACGCCCTGTGGGGCCTGGCGCACCTGAAGCAGAACCGTCACTACGGCGAGAACCTGCGGCCCCTGGGGCCGGATTTCCGCGCCGAGATGGAAGCCCTGGTGCGCGCCGAGAGCTATCCGAACCTCGTGCGTCCGGCCATCGCCACGGCCAACACCTCTTTGCGCGTGCTGCCCACCAACCGTCCCGGCTTCCTCAAGCCCGGCCTGCCGGGCGAGGGCTACCCCTTCGACTACTGGCAGAACTCCGGCCTGCTGGCGGGCATGCCCGTTTTGGCCACGCACCTGAGCGCCGACGGCGCCTGGGTGCTGGTGGAGGGCCGCGTGGCCGCGGGCTGGGTGCCCACGCGCGACATCGCCTTTGTGGACCAGGCCTTCATGGCCCAGTGGGAGGGCCTGCCCCTGGCCGCCGTCACGCGGGAGGGCGCGGCTGTTTCCGCCAGCTTCGCCGATGAAGCCACTCCGGCGGCTTTCCTTTTCTCCGGGCGCATCGGTACGCTGTTGCCCTTGCTGGACTACGGCCTGAACGGCGGCGCGCCCGGCAGTCCGGAAGGCGAGGCCGGCCTGGCCCTGCTGGCCCCGGCGCGCGAGGCCTCGGGCCGGGCGGCCAGCCTGGCCGTGCGCATGCGCCCCGGCGAGGCCGCAGCCATGCCCCTGCCCCTGACCCCGCGCAACTATGCCCGCCTGGCCAACCAGCTCATGGGCCAGCCCTACGGCTGGGGCGGCTATCTGGAGAACCGCGACTGCTCGGCCCTGCTGCTTGACCTGTACGCGCCCTTCGGCGTCTTTCTGCCGCGCAACTCGCGCCAGCAGTCGCGCCAGGGCGAGTGGGTTCCGTTCAACGGCCTCGCGCCCGAGGCCAAGGAGGCCCTGCTCCTTGAAAAGGGCGCGCCCCTCTTGACGCTGATCCACAAGCCGGGGCACATCATGCTCTACCTTGGCCAGAAGGACGGCCGGGCCATCATCCTGCACGACATTTGGGGCCTGCGCACCA
>CAYUOW010000089.1:0-10781 GCA_964446455.1 uncultured Desulfocurvus sp. | reverse complement strand
TGGTGGCGGTCTGAGTCTTCTCGGCCAGCTTGCGCACCTCGTCGGCCACCACGGCGAAGCCGCGTCCGGCGTCGCCCGCGCGCGCGGCCTCGATGGCGGCATTGAGCGCCAGCAGATTGGTCTGGTCGGCGATGTCGTCGATGACCGTGATGATGCGGCCGATGTCCTCGCTGCGCGCGCGCAGGGCGTCCATGCTCTGGCGCAGGGCCTCGGCGCGGTCCTGCACGGCGGCCACCACGCGGGCCACCTCCACCACGGTCTGGGCCCCCTGCCCGGCGCGGGCCCGGGCGCTTTCGGCGGTTTCAACCGCGCGGGCGGCTCCGGTCTCGGCCTCGGCCACGCCGGAAAGCAGGCGCTCCACGGCGGAAACGGTATCCCCCGCCAGGCGCGACTGCTCCACCGCGCCCCGGGCCGACTGTTCCACCTGGGCGGAAAGCTGCTGCGAGGACGCGGCCAAGCGGTCCACCACCTCGGCCATGCGTCCCGCGGCCGCGCGCATGCCCTCCCGGCGCGACAGCTCGGCCCGGAGGCCCGCCTCGCGCGCTTCCTCCACGGCCAGGCGCGCGCGTTCGGCCTCGCTGGCCGCCTCCTCGCCGCGCTCGCCTGCCAGGGCGATCTCCATCTGCAGCTCCTGCACCATGGCGCGCAGGGCCTGGGCCATCTTGCCCAGCTCGTCGCGCCGGTCGATGGCCAGCTCGGCCGAGAGGTCGCCCCCGGCCACGCGCTCGGCAAAGGCCAGGGTCTTTTTCAGGGGGCGATTGATGTTCGTGGTGACCAGCGCGCCAAAGGCCAGGGACGTGACCACGGCCAGCACGGCCGCGACGAGCAGCACCAGGCGGTCCTTTTCCGCCTGGGGCAGGGCCCGGGCCACGAAGGCCGCCGTGCTGGCGCTCTCCTCGGCCTGCAGGGCGTCCAGGGCCGCCTCCACCCGCCCCAGGGCCTCGCGCGCCTCGCGCACGGAAAGGGCCATGGCGCCCATGCGCATGTCGGCCTCCAGGAGCTCCAGCACCTTCTTGTGTCGCGCGCCCCAGGCCTCCCAGGCCTCCTTGAACTCCGTCCAGGCCGGGCTCTGGGCCGGACTTTGGGCCTTTGCCGCGTCGCCCGCCGTGGCGTTCTGGCTTGCGCTCTGGTCATTTGGCGCGGCGCTGGGCTGGATGGCCTGCTCGCCCGTGGCGTTGGCTGCCGCGCCCGCCTCCGGTGCGGCAGGTCCGGGCAGAACGGGCAGGGCCTCGTAGCCGCTCATGGCCGCCTCGGCCTGGGCCCGGTACTTGGCCAGGTTGTCCTTCTGGCGCTGCAGGAAGGCCGGATTTTCCATGGTTTCAGGGATCAGCATGGTGCGCTCCGCGCGCTGGATGGCGGTGAGGCTGTGGCGCAGCACGGCCAGGTGCCGCTGGGCGGGCATGCGGCTGTTCACCGTGTCGGCCAGGGCGTCCTCGGTCTTCTTGATGCCCAGGTAGCCCACGGCGGCCACGGCCAGGGTGATGACGGAGGCGGCGGCGAGTCCAAGGGCGATTTTGCCCCAGACCGGAATGTTGCGCATGGCGAAGCTCCTGTTGGGTATGGGGACCGCGGCCGGTCCCGGAGCCCCTCGCCTACCCCGCCCGTCCGGCGCGTTGGTGCTGCCACGGTGAATTCCGTGTGACGTTTGCGCAACGGGTACGCCCTTGCAGGCTTCGTAATTTCTGCGATACTGTCGCCCCAACTCCCGGAAACCACCGCAAGGAGGCCCCCCATGCCCGAAGCCGACCTCTCCCCCGGCCCGCTCTTGTCCCTCTCCGGCGCGTACTGGAAATCCTGCGCCCTGCACGCGGCCGTGAAGCTCGACGTGTTCACGCCCCTGTCCGATGGTCCGGCCACGGCCGCCCAGCTTGCGCCGGGCCTGGGCTGCGAACCTCGCGCCCTGGACATGCTGCTTACGGCCATGTGCGGCCTGGGGCTGCTGAAGCGAGAGGGAGACGCCTTCGCCCTTTCCGAGCAGGCGGCGGCTTTCCTGGTGCGCAGCTCGCCGCGCTACCAGGGGCACATCATCCGCCACCACATGAATCTGGTGGAGTCCTTCGGACACTTGGACCAGGCCGTGCGCACGGGCAGGCGCGTGCGCGGCGGGCGCGAGTGGACCGAGGCCGACCGCCAGGACTTTCTGCTGGGCATGTTCAACATGGCCATGGGCATAGCGCCCAAGCTGGCCCCGCAACTGGACGCGCAGCTCACCGCCGCCGGGCTGCCGGGCATGGCGGGCCGTACGCGCCTGCTGGACCTGGGCGGCGGCCCCGGCACCTATGCCATCCACTTCTGCCTGGCCCACCCCGGCCTCGCGGCCACGGTGTTCGACATGCCCACCACCCGGCCCTTTGCCGAGGTCACGGCCGAGCGCTTCGGGCTTGGCTATGCGGAGGGCGGGCGCCTGGACTTCGCGCCCGGCGACTACACCCGGGACGCCCTGCCCCAGGGCTTCGACCTGGCCTGGCTCTCGCACATCCTGCATGGCGAGGCCCCGGGCATGGCCGCGCAGATCGTGCGCAAGGCCGCTGAAGGGCTGAATCCCGGCGGGGTGCTCATGGTGCACGAGTTCCTGCTCTCCGACAGCCTGGACGGCCCGGAGTTCCCGGCGCTCTTCTCCCTGAACATGCTGCTGGGCACGGACGGCGGGCAGTCGTACTCCGGCGCGCAGGTGGGAGACATGCTCGCGGCGGCGGGCCTCACGCGCATCACGCGCCTGGGCTTCAGCGGGCCGAACCACACCGGCATCGTGGCCGGGGTGAAGGCGTAAGCGCCGAGTTCTGTGATGACAGGGCTGGCGTCAGATCTGGCCGCATACCTGAAAAGCGGCCTGCCCCTGGACGCGGATTCCCTTGCCACCGTCCAGCAGACCCTGGGCGAAGCGGACCCGGCCCGCGCCCTGGCCAAGCTTGCGGCGGACCCGGAGGCCTGCGAGCACGCCCCGCTCGTGGCCCTGCTCTTCTCGCCCGGGGCCGAGACACGGCGCGACCTGGAGCCTGCCCTGGCCGAGGCGGACATCAGCGACGGGGAGACCGGGGAATTGGCCCGCCGCATGGGGGTGCTCGCCGCCGCTGCCGGGGTTGGCCTGCTGCTGCCACGCGGCCAGCGCCTGGACTACCCGGCCCGGCCGGAGGACGCGGAAGCCTTTGTGCTGCGGCTGCGGCCAGGGGCCACGCCCCCGCCGGAACTCCGGCGGGTCATCGCCCAGCGCTGCGGCGACGGGGAACAGGGCCGGGAACTCTGCGCGCTTTTGCGCCACAGCCGCCTCGCCTGGTCGCCCGCGCGGGTGTTCTTTCTGGCCGCCCTGCTGGACCGCAGCGCAGACGGCGACGACCTGCCCGCGCTCACGGCCTGGACCCTCGGCTTCCTGGATCTGGCGGGGGAGGAGTTCACCCCGCGCGAGGCCCTGCGCGAGCGCCGCGCGGCCCTGACGCAGATGCTGCGCCACGCCGACGCCTTTGAGGACGCCTGCGGCAAGGCCAGCTTCGAGGTGCGCATGTCGCAGGGGCAGCGCCAGGGCCACGTGCACGCGCCGGACGTGCTGGCCGGGCTGGCGCTTCTGGACCGCGCCTGCGAACTGGTGCTGGGAGTGCGGGGCGAGACCCTGGAATACGCGGCGCAGCCGGTCCGCCTCGACCTGGGCCAGGCCGGGGACGCGGAGGACCTGCTGCGGCTGCTGGATTTCTAGCCAGCGCCGCGCGCTATTCCAGGATTTGCAGGAACCGGGCCTTGGAGTAGGCGAAGCGCAGGATGTCGTACTCGAACGGCGTGTCCGTGCTGTAGTAGCGGAAAGGGGTGGCCGCGCGGGTGTCCACCGCGCGTACGCCGGTGTTCACGTAGCCCGCCGCCGCGTGATCGGAAATGCCCGCCAGGTCGAAGAGATACTCCATCTGATAATACGAGAACACCATGTCGCCCGCGGTGCCCAGGGTGTCGCGGCCGTTGGAGGGTCCGTAGAAGGGCAGCACGATGTACGGCCCCTCGGGCACGCCCCACACGCCCAGCGTCTGGCCGAAGTCCTCGTTCTGCTTGTCGAAGCCCAGGTCCGTGGCCACGTCGAACATGCCGCCCAGGCCGAACACGGTGTTGGTGAACAGGCGGATCAGGGTCACGTTGACCTTGGTCTGGCTGCCCTGCAGCGCGCTGTTGGCCAGGCAGGGAACCTCGTTCAGATTGCCGATGACGTTGCTGACCCCGGTGCGCACCGGCGCGGGCAAGGCGTACTGGTAGCCCGCCACCACGGGCAGCAGCACCGCGCGGTCGAAACGGGCGTTGAAGCTGTATACCAGCCTGTTGGCTCGCTCCCCCGGGTCGTAGACGTAGAGCATGGACTCCTTCTGGGCCTGCTGCGCGTCCTGGGGCGCCACCGCGCGGGACTTGGGCGCCCGGAAGCCGGTGTCCGGCAGGGTGTATTCCGGCGCTGTCTTGGCCGTGGCGCAGGCGCACAGCAGCAGGGGCAGCACGAGAAGCGCCACCCGGCGCAGGGAGTTCAGGACGGCGCTCATTGCGCGCCCTCCCTGGCCATTATCTGAAGCATCTTGGCGGCGAAGCCCGTGTACTGGATGTTGCCGCAGTGGCCGCCGCGCTGGAACAGCGTGGCGCGCGCGCCGAAGGTGTCCTTCAAGAACGCCACTTCCGCCCCGTTCAGGATGGGATCGTCCTCGTTGCCGATGAGGTGCACGTTGCCCGCGCCGCGCAGAAAGCCCTCGAGCCTGAGCAGCGTGCAGGCCGCCAGCAGGCGCTCCCGGGTCATGCCGGGCTCGCGGTGCTGCACATAGGGCAGCAGGAACTCGTCCACGTAGTTCTCGAAGGAGACGCGGCTGGCGGCGATGAAATAGGGCAGCAGCGGCTCGCTGGTGGGGAGCTTGGTCCCGGCGGGCACGATGTAGCCCGCGTTCAGGCAGGTGTCGGAGGTGAAGATCATGGACGAGGACGTGATGCGGAAGCCCACGCCGATGATCTGCTTGAGCTCCGTGTCGTTCACGTCGAGGGTGCGGAAGAAGCGGTACAGGATGTCGCTGTCCAGCTTGCCGATGTGGTTGGTGTGGTAGAACTCGGTGAAGCTCTGGATGAACTTGTTCACGGCCTGCTGCGCCCCGCCGGTCTGCGCGTCCGTCTCCTTCAGCCAGGAGTCGAAGGTCAGGGCCGAGTTGAACAGGTCCACGGGCGGATTGATGAGCAGCACCTTCTGAAAGTTGAAGACCTTCTCGCGGCTGTCGCGCTCGGCCAGGAAGGCCGCGTGCAGCGCGCCCAGGCTGTAGCCGGTGATGCTGTAGGCCGACACCTTGGCCGTGGCCTCCACGTCCGCCTTGATCCACCCGAGCAGCGTGCGCAGGTCGTCCACATCATAGGGCACATAGCCGGAGAGGCCGTGCTTGGACAGGCTGACGATGGAGTTGAAGTGCGTGGGCGAGGACACCCCCACCGCGTGGTACCCGGCGCTATAGAACAGGCGCTGCAGGAACTGCACCTTGGAGGAATTGAAGCGCGCCCCGGTGCCCGCGATGATGAAGATGAGCGGGGCTTCCTTCTTTTGCAGCAGCACGGAGTACTCGATGGCCTCGGTGTACCAGAACAGCTCCGGCACGCGCCGGCCGTCGATCTTGATGGAGCGCGTGTCCGGCTGGGCGGCCTGGGCCTCCGCCGGAAGCTTGTGGCGGTAGGCGGGCGGCGTGCCGTACACCGTGGCCTTGTAGCGGTTGGCGATGGGATAGTCCGGCTGGGGCGCCGGGATGCCGGGCAGTACGTTGGCCGGGCCGTCGAGCAGCCCCGAGGCCGAAGCCTCGGCCAGGGCCGGAGCGGCTGAGCACAGCGCCAGCAGGCAGCAGAGGAGAATCGCGCGGACGCATCGCATGTACTGGTACTCCCTTCAGCCGTGCTCCGGGAGATCGCGCCCGGCCCTTACCGACTCTTTTGCATAGATCGGCACGTTTTTGCAACAACTTGAGCCCGCCGGGGCACTGGCCCCCAAGGCCAAGACGCCTGGGCGGAGTTGGAGGATGCGCCGGGCGGAGGGCAAAAAGGAGCGGCGCGGCTCCTGCTGTGGAGAGCCGCGCCGCCGGGGAGGGAGATGGGGTGCTGAGATTTATTCGGCCTTCTTCTCGGCCTTGGCGTCGGCCTTGGCGGCCTTCTTGTCAGCCTTGGCGGCCTTGGCGGCCTTCTTGTCGGCCTTCTTCTCCGCCTTCACGGCCTTTTTCTCGGCCTTGGCGTCGGTTTTGGCTTCCATGGCGGCCGGGGCGGCGGCGTTGTCAACGGCCGGGGTGGCGGCGAAGGCGGGAACGGCCAGGGAAAGGACCAGGGCGGCGGTGGCGAGCTTCTTCAACATGGCGATTCTCCTTGAATGGTTGTGGGTTTAAAGAGGGTTTACGTGCTTACTGCTTGGCGGCTTCAGGGGCCGGAGCAGCGGTCTGCTTGTCGTGCTTCTGGCGATAAATGTCCTTGCTCATGCGGTCGGCCTTCTTGTCCAGGTGCTTGCGCTCCTGGGGGGTCACCTGGCCGTCGGCCTTGGCGCGTTCCTCGGCCTTTTCCAGCTTGGCCTTGCGCTTCTCCAGCCGGGCGGCTTCCTTCTCGTTCAGCGCGCCGGAGGCCTTGCCCTGTTCCATGCGCTTCTCCATGTTGGCTTCGCGCTTGTCGAGACCCGGGGTGGCCGGGCTCTGGGCGAAGGCGGGAACGGCCAGGGAGAGCATCAGGGCGGCGGCGGCGAATTTCTTGAGCATGGTCAGGGCTCCTTGTGAAGCTGTGGTGGTTTGAGGTTTCCGGTTCAGGGCCGCGTTGTGATTCCGTTTCGCGCCGTGCGGCGCATGCCAGCAAGAGAGCATGCGCCGTGCCAACACCATATCACTCGGATTTTATTGAACTAACCAGCAAAAGACACCAGCGTGTGCCACGCAGCGAGAGCAAAGATTGCGCTCTCTGCGCGCAAAGGGCGCAAGGAAGCGTCGCAGGCTGCCCAGCAGTGCGGCAAAAAGTTGAGGGAATTGAGAGGGAGACGGAGCGCAGGAAGGGACCTGCCGATCCGTCTGGTCAGGCCGGCCCGGCCGCGCCCGGCTAGCGGGAAAGGCGCTCCTGGCGCTGGTTCAGGCCGCCTTCGTCCAGGCCGCGCCCGGCATCGTACACGCCCACCAGGGCATCCAGGCGCACGGTTTTGCGCGCGCGGCGGAAGTAGCGGCGGATGTTCAGGAAGTCCGACTCGTAGCCGCCCTCGTCCAGCCAGCCCCGGCAGCGCACATAGGCAAGATCACGCGAGAGGCACAGGCACAGGGGATCGATGTTGCCCTGGCGGATGGCGTCGGCCACGGGATCTGCCCCTTGCGGCGCCGGACGCGGCAGGAAAGGCACGTCAAAGGCCCGGCTGGTGTCCACCCGGCCGATGACCAGCTCCGCGTCCAGGTGCGGCAGATAGTGGGCAAAGGCTTCCGGCGTGAGGGCGTTGTCGTCGTCCAAGAGCAGCAGGTGGCCGCCGCGCGCCTGGCCCATGAGGATGTGCCGGATGTGGTTGCCGAAGCCGCAGGTTTTGCCCTGCGGCCTGGGCAGCACGAAATAGCGCAGATCGGCCAGGGGCGCTGCGGGGCGGAAGCCGTCGCGGCCGTCGAAGCCCACCAGCACCTCCACCTGATGTGGCGAAAGCCCGGCCGTTCCGGCGAACTCCACGGCGGCGGCGACGCTCGAAAGCGCCTGGGCCAGCCCCCTGGGGCGCAGGCCCGCGCTGGGGATGATGACGCTGAAAACAGGCGCGCCGCCCGAGGGAGCATCATTTGGCGTGGACGACATGGTCCTCCCCCCCCGGCGCTGCCGGGGTGCGGATGAACTGGGCGGCGATGAGCGAGCACAGGGACAGCGCGGCCCCGCCCAGGAACACCAGGCGCGCGTCCCACAGCCACAGGGCCCCGCCGACGATGGGGATGATGACCGCCGCGATGTGGTTGATGGTGAAGCCCACGGCCATGGTCGGGGCGATGTCGCGCGGGTCGCCCACCTTCTGGAAATAGGTGCTCACGCACATGGCGAAATTGATGACCAGCTGGTCCAGCACGTACAGGCAGGCCACCAGCAGCTTGGACTCCGAAAAGGCGTACACGCAGAACACCACGGTCACGGTCAAGTACTCCACGGTCAACAGCGCCCGCTCGCCGAAGCGGTTGATGGCCCGGCCGATGAGCGGGTTGGCCACCACGTTCACCGCGTTGTTGAAGATGAACAGGCCGGTGATCTCGCCCACGCTCATGCCGAACTTCTTCACCAGCAGGAACACGGCAAAGGCCATGAACACCTGCCGCCTGGCCCCGGCCAGAAAGGTCAGGATGTAGTACAGCGTGTACTTGCGCCGCAGGAACATCTTCTTGCGCTGCACGGGCACTTCGGTGTGGCTGGGGTTCTGCGTCAGGGCCCACAGGCCCGCGGCCGCCACCACCACGCCCAGCCCGGCGTAGATGGCCGGGTAATCCAGCACGCGCGTGGCCAGCAGCACAAGCAGGCCCACGGCGATGTTGCTGATGCCGGTGACGCTCCTGAGCCGCCCGAACACAAGCGGCGCCTGCGAGCGGTCGAAGTACTGCAGTGTCAGCGACATGTTCAATGTCTCATAATAGTGGAAGCCGAAGCTCATGATGAGCGTGGTGGCCGCGATGCCCCAGAAGCTGGGGAACAGGCCCGTGAGGCCGACGCCGAGCCCCAGCGTGGCTATGGCCAGGGCCACGATGCGGTGCTCCGGCAGCACAAGCAGCACATACACCACCAGGAGCGACAAAAAGCCCGGCACTTCGCGCAGGCCCTGCACCAGCCCCACCTCAAAGCCGCCGAAACCCGCGCGCTCCACCGCGAAGTTGTTGAACAGGGTTACCCAACCCTGCATGCCTATCTGCGAAGCCGCGGTAAGCACCAGCAAAAACAGGAACATGCGTCGGGCCTGGCCCGAGATGGCGGAAGGGACGGCGGGCTTGGCTTCGGGCATCATTGCTCCTTGAAAACAGGGGACGGTATACCTGCACGATAGGCCAGCGGCCCTTTGCGGTCAATCGTGGCCAGGCGCTGACAGGCGCGGCCATACCTTTGTCTGTATTGGCACACACGGAGATAAGAAATTTCAGGTGTATTCATTTTTGTCCCTGTTGCATTTGCGTCACACTACCGATACTCTACGTATACCTTTCAACGTCGGCTTCGAAGCTCCAACCCCCTCACGGAGAACCAGCATGAAGCTCAACATCTTCGTCAAAGTCACCGGCATGGTCCTCACTGCTGTGCTCGTCAGCAGCATCAGCCTGTTTCTTGTGTCGAGCTATTTCGTCGGGCGCGGATTCGACACCGAGGCTCGGGACAACATCACTGTGTTCCAGCGTGTGGTCGAAAAAGAGCTGACAGCTTCGATGGGCGACCTGATGCAGACCACGCAGGCCCTGGCCGAGAATCCCGCCGTCATCGACGCCGTGGCCAAGCACGACGCCAAGGCCCTGAAGGTCCTGCTGAAGCACCAGATGGAGATACACAAGGTGGACACCATCCTGGCCAGCGACGACAAGGGCGTGTGCATAGTGCGCGCCCACGACGACAAGGCCGGCGACTCGCTGCAGAACCTCATCTCCGTGGCCAGCGCCTTGAAGGACAAGGCCCTGGTGGGCATAGAGCGCGGCAACGTGGTCAAGTTCGCCATCCGCGCCGCCGTCCCGGTGAAGCAGAACGGCGCCGTCATCGGCACCGTGGCCGTGGGCAACAGCCTCACAGGCGAGAAGTTCGTGGACGAGATCAAGGACCTTACCGGCATGGAGGTCACCATCTTCGACCAGGACACCCGCGCGGCCACCACGGTGATGAAGGAAGGCAAGCGGGCCATCGGCACCAAGATGGACAACCCCAAGGTGCTTGAGACCGTGCTGCAGAAAGGCGAAATATTCCACTCCACCAACGTGATCCTGGGCAAGCCCTTCGAAACCGCCTACTGGCCCCTCAAGGACAGCAACGGCAAGATCGAAGGCATGTTCTTCATCGGCAAGGAGCGCCGTGTCCTTGAGGAAACCAAGGACACCATCACCCGGCTCATGCTCCTGGCCGGAGCGGTCATCTGCATCATCATGGGCGTGGTGGGCCTGCTCTTCGCCCGCTCCCTGGCCAATCCCCTGCAGCGCACCGCGGACTTCGCCACCAAGGTGGCCGCGGGCGAACTGAACGAGAAGCTCGACGTGCGCCGCGCGGACGAGATCGGAACCCTGGCCGAAACCCTGCGCCACATGGTGGACACCCTGAAGAAGATGATCGCCGAAAGCGACAAGAAGAGCCAAGAGGCCGCCGAACTGGCCGAGGAAGCCAACCACGCCACCAAGGTGGCCGAGGACGCCCTGAAGCAGGCCGCCCAGGCCAAGCGCGAAGGTCTGCTCCAGGCCGCTGGCAAGCTGGAGCAGGTGGTGGGCATCGTCTCCTCCGCCGCAGAGGACCTCGCCGCGCAGATCGAACAGTCGCGCCGCGGCGCGGACCACCAGTCCCAGCGCGTGGCCGAAACCGCCACCGCCATGGAAGAGATGAACGCCACCGTGCTCGAAGTGGCCCAGAACGCCGGGCGCGCCGCCGAAACCAGCGAGGACGCCCGCAAGAACGCCGCCCAGGGCGCGCAGATCGTCTCCCAGGTCGTGGCGGGCATAGGCGAGGTGCAGAAGACCAGCGAGGAGCTGAAGAACGACATGGCCGCCCTGGGGCGCCAGGCCGACGGCATCGGCACCATCCTCTCCGTCATCAGCGACATCGCCGACCAGACCAACCTGCTGGCCCTGAACGCCGCCATCGAGGCCGCC
>CAYUOW010000088.1:4260-10783 GCA_964446455.1 uncultured Desulfocurvus sp. | reverse complement strand
CCGGGGCGGTACCTTCCGTTCCCGGCGCTGCGCCGGCGTTGTGTTTACGCCCCCCCGCCCGGGGGCCTCTGCGCCACAGGGATTCCAAAGGGCGCATGCCCTTTGGCGGGGTTCCAGGGACGGCGCCCCTGGCTCTCGCCTAGAACGGCACGTCGTCCATGCCGCTGGCCTCGGACGGGAACGCCGGGCCAAGGTCCTCGTCGTCGTGGAACGGGGGCTTGCCGCCCTGCTGGGGCTGCTGGCCGCGTCCGCCTTGGGGAGCCATGCCGCCCTGCGGGCGCATTCCGCTGCTGCCAGCGCCAGCGCCGCCGCCTTCGCCGCCCTGTCCGCGTCCGCCCAGGGACTGCACGCGGTTGGCCACGACCTCGGTGGAATAACGATCCTGGCCATCCTTGTCCTGCCACTTGCGGGTCTGCAGGCGGCCTTCGATCATCACCAGCGCGCCCTTGGCCAGATAGTTGCTGCAGAACTCGGCGTCCTTGCCCCAGGCCACGACGCTGTGCCATTCGGTGCGGTCGGTCCACTGGCCGGACTTGTCCTTGAAGCGTTCGCTGGTGGCCATGCGCAGGTTGGCCACGGGCTGCCCGGACTGGGTGTAGGAAATTTTCGGGTCCTGGCCCAGGTGACCGACGAGTATGACTTTATTCAGGCTTCCGGCCATTATTGCGCTCCTTAAGGGGATTCGGCGTTCTGCTGTTGCTCTCTACCACGGGCGGGCTAGTCCAGTCCAGGCACGCTTTTGAGCGTGCGCGCCTCCTGCTCGGCCTCGTCCAGGGCTTCCTCGATGTCGTCCGTGGCGGTGTTGGCCTCGCGGGCCTTCCATTCGGCCAGGGCGGCGGTCAGGCGCTCACGTGCGGCGGCGGCCCGGCGCAGGGGCTCGGCCAGAAGCTTTCCGGCGGGCTCTGGCAGCACGCCCATGTCCAGCCGGTCGGCCAGATTGTCCACCAGTTCAAGCACCCCGCGCTCCTGCGCGAGCAGCACCGGCGGGCTGAAGCCCAGCGCCACCAGGCGCGGCCAGCGCTTCTCCACCTCGGCCGGATCAAAGGTCCAGGCCGAGACGCGGATCTGCAGGGTGCGGCCCACGGCTAGTCCTGCTCTTCCCACTCGCCCTGGACGCGGCTGACCACATCCTGGATGAGGGAGAGCTGGGATTCCTGGCACACGCCGATGAGCGGCTGGCCGCCGTCGACGTTGTCGCCCTGCTGGAAGTACACGGCGTAGATGATGCCTTCCGGCCCGGTGTAGGCCAGGGGGGTTTCGCGCTTCATGCGCGAGACGATGAACATCTCCATGCCGTCGCGGGGCTTCACGCTCTGTTCGCCGCCGGCCTTGATCTTGGCGTCGATCTCGGGGACGAAATAGTACTTGGCGCGTTCCGGGGCGCAGAACAGGTGCAGCGCCTTCTTCAGAATGCGGGCGATGACTTCTTCCTTGGACAGGAAGTGGCGGATGGTGAGCAGGCGCTCCCCGGCCTCCACGAACTTGCCTTCCAGGTCCATGGCGATGTCCGTCACCGCGCCCTTTTGCGTGGCGCAGATGGGCTTCTTGTTCTTCTCGCGGGTGAGGTTGGCCAGAAGCGTGCCCGGCTTCTCGTTCCACTTGCCCGTGGGGCCAAGCACGCGGTCGCCCGCCTTCAGGCCCACAAACTGGACAACGCCGGTGTGCGGGGTGCGGACTTCGATCTCCTCGTAGGGGGAGGCCTTCAGTTCCTCAAGCAATTCCTTGACGTTCAGCAAAGTCGGTTCCTCATGCTCTTGTTTTTCAGCGGTAATAGAGGTTCCTGCCGCCCATGGTCAACAGGGCCTGGTGCAGGTTCTTCTTCAGGTCGCGCCGGTCCCAGATACCCTGAATATGCCCGCGCGACAAGGCCGAGAAGGCCCTGTGATATTTTGGGGGAACCTCAACGCCCGTGGTCTCTTTGATGACGCCGGGCCCGGCGAAGCCGATGTTCGAGGAGCGCACGGCGAACTGGTAGGGCGAGCAGCCCAGGAAGCTGGCCACCGGCCCGGCATAGGAATTGGTGTCGTAGAGCACCAGGTACAAGCCGCCCGCGTCGATGTAGCGGCGCACGGCCATGGTCACGCGCGGCATCTGGATGACGCCGCAGGTGCCCTCCTGGATGCGGATGCCCGCGGTGCCGTGGGAGTACATGATGAAGGGCATGCGCTTGATGCGCGCGCGCTCGGCCGCGCGGATGAGCTTCTCCCCCTCCGCCGCGCCCACGGTGCCGCCCCGGAAGGGATTGGCCAGTACGGCCACCACGGTGGCGATGCCCTCAAGCCGCGTTTCGAAAGTGATGCAGGAGCTGGCCAGGCCCGTGGCCCGCTTGGCCTCCTCGAGCTTGAGGTCGAAGCCCTCGTAGCCCAGAGGATTGGCGGATTCCAGCGCGGCGTTGAATTCATAGGCCTGGGCGAAGCCGAACACGTTGTACAGGTACCACTGGAATTCCATGGGGAAGTGGTGCCCGCAGTGGGAGCACACGCCGGCGAACTCGCCGAAGAGATCCGGCGCCCAGAGGTCCTGGCAGCCGTGGCTTGCGGTGTTCGGGCAGGTGAGGGTGCGGTCCTCGCGGCTCTTGGGGCTCACGTAGCCCCACACGTCCTCGATGCGGCAGGCGCCCTCCTCCGGGCAGGAAAGGGTGGTCAGGCGTTCCAGGGCCTCGGGCGGCACGCCGGCCCTGCCCGTGCGGAAGGGCCCGCCCACGCCCTGGCCCAGGGCGCGCATCTCGGCCTCGATCTGCTCCAGCAGGCCGGAAAAGCGGCGCTTGTAGCGCGCCAAAAGGTCGTGGGTCAGCAGGCTGTGCACGCTCCACAGGCCGCGCGCCAGGGCCGTGGTGAGGCGCGTGCCCAGAGTGCGGTTGTCGCGGAAGGCCGTGCGGCTCAAGGCGCGGAACTTGGCGTAGCGCTGCTCGACCAGGGTGTTGCGCGCGCTGGCCCGCAGCTGCCAGCGCACGAAGATGTCCTGAGGGTCGGCGGTGCGCTGCTTGCGGCGCATGGCCAGGGCGCGCAGGGGACCAAGGTTCTGGGCCTGGTGCACCACCTCGTCCGTGGCGCGGATGACCTCGCGCCGAAGCTGGCGGAAAAATTCATAGTGCTCGGGCCGCGCGCCCAGGGCAGGTTCCTGGATGATGCGGTCGATAAAGCCCAGGCGCAGGTTGTCCTCGGCCGTGATCTTGAGGCGCTCCGCGCAGCGCTCGATGAGTTCCGGGGTGGCCTTTTGCTTCAGCCCGCCCTCGATGGCCGCCGCGCCCTCGGGCGAGATGACCGAGTAGTAGCCGTGGGAGAGCATGAGGCGCTTGTCCGCCAGGGCGATGGCCTCGGCCCCGCCGCTGCCGCCCTCGGAGAACACGGCCACCACGGGCACCTTGAGGCCCGCCATGACATAGAGGTTCTTGGCGATCTGCTGGGCCGCGCCGGGGTAGTCCTCCACCGGGAAGGCCCCGGGGGTGAACACGTAGGTGTGGATGGGGATGTTCTCCACCTCGGCCACGCGCATGTAGTACAGGGCGTTGGCGTTGCCCCAGGGCTTGATGGACCCGCCGTTGCGGAACTCCTGGCCATGGCCCTTCTCCTGCCCGATGACCATGACCGGCTGGTGCACGGTCTTCTTGCCCATGCGCCGGGCGATGGTGGCCCGGGCGATGATGATGCCCGGATCGATGCTCCACTCGTCCTGGCCGCCGATCTCCGTGTAGTTGTCGTACACGTTCTCCAAAATGTCCTTGAGGCAGATGCGCTGCGGATGCCGCACGATGCGCACGCGGTCCATGGGGCAGAGCTCGCTCTCCAGCTTGCCTTCCAAAAGCGAGAACAGCTCCTCCAGGCGCGACACCTGGAGCTGGAGTTCGCGCATGCCGCAGCCCGGCGCGGTGGCCAGGAATTCCTCCAGCCGGTGCTTGAGCATGGCCACAGAGGCGTTCTCGCGCGGGCCGAAGATGTCGCGGATGTAGGCCAGGCGTCCGGCCAGCTGCTGTGTGCGTTTGTCGATGTCCACTCTGTGCGCCTTGGCCTAGAAGTGCAGGATGGTCTGGGTTCTGGCCAGCAAAAAGGCCAGGTTGGTGCGCAGGGGCGCGCCGCTGGTGTCCGTGCCCGTGAGCACGAGATTCTGCAGGAATTCCTCGCCGCGGGCGCTGGCCTGGGCCAGGTCCGCACCCCAAACGATGGCCAGGGCCAGGTTGGGGTCGAAGTCCATGGGGATGTCGTAGGCTTCGCCGCCGGGCAGGGCCGTGGGCACCTGGGTATACACCGTGAGCCAGGGCGCGGCCTCCCAGGCGAAGCGCTCTATGCGGCCCAGGCAGGGGGTGAAGCGGTCCGCAGGATCCTCGGCGATGATGCGGTACTCTATGCCCACGCCCTCCAGACGCACGTCCTCCTGGGAGTAGCCCAGGGGCTCGCCCAGGCCCAGGCGGATCTGCTCGGAGATGATGTCCACGCCGTGGTCCGTCTCCGGCCTGCCGCGCAGGCGGGAAATGACGCCGGACACGCCGTTCTCCACCTGGATGCGCGTGTTGACCTCCATGAGGAAGGGGTCGCCCTTGGGCGTGACGATCCATTCCCAGGTGCCGACGTTGTCGTAGCCCACGGCCTTGGACATGTTCACGGAATGGCTGGTGATGGCGGAAAGCACGCCCGCGGCGTCGAAGGCGTAGGAAAGGCTCGACGGATCGAAGCCCGGGGCCACCTCGATGCGCTTCTGGCGGCCCAGGCTCTGCACCGAGCAGTTGCGCGTGCCGAAGTGCACGGCGTTTTTTCCGCCGCGCTCCGCAGCCACCTGCACTTCCAGGTGGTTGAAGTCGAAGATGCGCTGTTCGATGAGCACGCCCTCGTCGGAAAGGTTCCGTTTGGCGTAGTTGCGGATGCGCCGGTACACGGAGCGGAAGGTGTCCAGGTCGTAGACTTCCTCGATGCCCATGCCGCCGCCGCCAGCGCTGGCCTTCACCAGCACGCAGCCTTCGGTGATGCCCTGGTCGGCCTGGAAGGCGAAGATGGCCTCGGCCAGCTCCACGGCCTCGATCTCGTCGAAGATGGGACGATCCGACCCCGGGATGGTGGGCACGGAAAGGGAGCGCGCGATGCGCTTGGTGTTGATCTTGTCGCCCAGGTCGCGGATGACGCCCCAGGAGGGTCCGATGAACAGGAGCGGACGGTCGCGCTTCTCGGCCCTGCGGGCAAAGCGGAAGTCCTCGGCAAAGAAGCCGTAGCCGGGGTGCACGGCCGTTGCCCCGCAGGCATCGGCCACGGCGAAGAGCTCGTTCGCGTCCTGGTAGGAGCGGATGCGGCACAGGCTGCGCGCTCCGCCCAGCTCGCGGGCAAGGCGCACATGGCCGGAGGCCGCGTCGGAAGCGGTGTACACGCAGACGAATTCATGCCCGAGCCCGGTGCAGGCCCGCATGATGCGCATGGCGATTTCGCCGCGGTTGGCGATAAGAATGCGGTGTGGGGCCACTGCTGCCTTGGCCGGTGCTTAGTCGGCTTCGCGCTTGGCTTTGCGCAGCTCGATGAGACGTTTCTGGACCTCAAGCACAAGCTTGTCCAGCTTGATCTCCTGGCGGCGCTCCATACTCTCGAAGTTGCAGCCGATGATGCCCTTGTCCAGCACGCGCATGACCTTGGCCTTCAAATCGCCCAGGAACAGCTTCTTGCCCAGCAGCAGGTCGAAGGAGAAGACCATGCCGGAGCTGTAGCCGCGCGGATTGTCGGTGAAGGCGAAACCCGTGGCGCTTATGTCGCTCACCGGGAAATCCTGGGGGCCGGCCTTGGTAATGATGCGCACGTCCAGGCCGGGTACGCGGGTGCGAAAGGCCTGGCGCAGCTTGTCATCGCCGTCCATCTGGATATCAAAGTCCATGTTCGTCCTCGCACGCTTTCTGGTCGTTGCCGTGGGGTCGGCATTACTGCCAGTCTACTTGCCGGTGACGCGCTTTTCCAGCACAAATTCAACCCTGCGGTTCTGGGCGCGGTATTCCTCAGAGGTGTTGGGGAATAGCGGGTTCAGGTCCGCGAGGCCCGTTGACGTAAGGCGCTTTGGCTCTATGCCCATGTCCATGAGCAGGCGCAGCACGTTCACCGCGCGCATGCTCGAAACCTCCCAGTTGTCGCGGAAGCGAGACCCGGTGCCGGGCAGCCGGTCGTCGGTGTAGCCGCGGATGTTGATGGTCTGGTCCGGGTGCTGGGTGAAGAAGTCCTTCATGGCTTCTATGACCTCACGCCCCTTGGGGGTAAGCGCCACCTCGCCCGGGGCGAAGAGCACGTCGCCGGGGGCGCGGATGGTGATGATGCCATCCTCGAAATTTGCGCCCACCAGCCCTTCCAGGCCCTTCTTTGTCTGCAGGTACTTCACGTCGGAGAAGACCTTCTGCTGGGCGATCTGGATCTGCTTGTTCATCAGCACCTGGTCCAGGATGATTCCGGCTTCCTCGCGGCTGATGGTGCTGGTGGCCAGCTTACTCTCCTTGCCGCTCAGGGCCTGGGTCACGGCCTGCAGGGCGTTGGTAACCTTCGTGGTATCCGGGGTGGACATGGCA
>CAYUOW010000088.1:0-4250 GCA_964446455.1 uncultured Desulfocurvus sp. | reverse complement strand
TTGCCAGCTTGCTTTCCTTGCCGGCCAGGGCCGCGGTGACGGATTGCAGGGTCGACTGGATCTTGCTCGTGTCCGGCGTGCTCATGGCGTAGAGCATGATGAAGAAGACCAGCATGAGCATGGTCAAGTCCGAGAAGGTCATCAACCATTCTACGGAATCGCCTTCTTCCTCTTCTTCCGGGCGTTCGTAGTCGTCGGACATGGCCTACTTCCTTTCCCGCGGGGCCAGGAATGACGAAAGCTTCTCGTATACCAGCATGGGGTTGTTGTTCTCCAGGATGGACTTGGCGCCTTCGAAAATGATCTCCAGCTGCAGTTCCTCCTGCATGGTGCGGGCCTTCAGCTTGGTGGCGATGGGCAGAAAGATGACAGTGGCGAGCACCGAACCGTAGAAGGTGGTGATGATGGCCACGGCCATGGCCGGGCCGATGCTCTTGGGATCGTTCAGGTTGGCCAGCATTTCCACCAGGCCGATGAGCGTTCCGATCATGCCGAAGGACGGGGCCAGGCTGCCCAGGCGTTTGAACACTTCCTCGCCGACCTTGTGGCGGCGTTTCATGGAAGTGATCTCGATGGCCAGGGTGCTGCGGATAAGACCGGGGTCGGCATTGTCGGCGATGAGCTGGCAAGCCTTCTTAAGCACCATGTTCTCGGTCTTCACGTGCTCCAGGGCGATAAGACCTTCGCGACGGCTGATCTCCGCGATCTTGACCATGATGTTGACCACCTCGCGCACCTGCACCGTGCGTGAGGCGAAGGCTTTGAAGCCAGCGCCCAGGGCCTGGCTGACTTCCTCAAAGGGGAAGGCCACGAAGATGGTGCCGAAGGTGCCGCCAAAGACGATCATCACCGACGGCAGGTCCACGAACAGACTCATGTCGCCGCCCATGATGATGGCGACCACCACCAGGGCCAGACCCGAAATAAGTCCAAGTAGCGTTGCGAAATCCATATTGCGCGCCTACCCTGGCTTGTAATGTGATGTCCCGTTGCGCTATGAGGCGGACAGTTGTTCCACGCAAAAAAACAGGACCACACGTGAATCACCAAGAAACCGTCAGCCACGCTAGCCGACTTATACGCGATAAACTAGGGAATATTCAAGCAGGAACCTTGGGCCTCGTGCTCGGTTCCGGCCTTTCTGCAGTGGCGGAGGCCATGACCGGCGCCGTGGACATCCCCTACGCCGAAATTCCCGGCCTGCCCCAGTCCACAGTGGCCGGGCACGGAGGCTACCTCCGCGCCGGGAAGCTTTCCGGCCGGCCGGCCATCGCCCTGTGCGGCCGCGTGCACCTGTACGAGGGCTTCCCCGCGCGCGAAACCTGCCTGCCCGTGCGGGTGCTGGGTTCCCTCGGCGTGGGCACCATCGTGCTCACCAACGCGGCCGGGGCCCTCAATCCGCAGTTCGAGGCCGGCAGCCTCATGCTCATCACCGACCACATCAACATGACCGGGCAGAACCCGCTCACCGGGCAGAACATCGAAGCCTTCGGCCCGCGCTTCCCGGACATGGGCCGCGCCTGGTGCCCGGAACTCTTGGCCCTGGCCCGGAGCGAAGCCCTGCGCCTGGGCCTTTCCGTCGAGCGCGGCGTGTATGTGCAAATAGCCGGACCAAGCCTCGAGACTCCTGCCGAGACAAGAGCTTATCGGCAGATGGGCGCCGATGCCATAGGGATGTCCACCGTCATGGAAGCCATCGCCGCGCGGCACATGGGCCTGCGCCTTCTGGGCATAAGCTGCCTGACCAACAAGAACATGCCGGACTGCATGCAGGAGATCAGCCACGAGGCCGTGCTCGCCATGGCCGGGCGCACCGCGGACCAGATGGCCCGGCTGCTTTGCGCCCTGGCAGAGCGGCCGGAGCTGGACAGCACGCCGGGCAGGGCGTAAAGTTTTTCCGTCATCCGTACGATACGCAATCAAGACCCGGAAGCGCATGCCTTGAACCCAACCCGCGCTTCACAGCGAAAGTACCCATGAACGCACCTCGCCACACCACCGCCGCCCTCACGATCCTGGTCCTCCTGGCCGGGCTGCTGCTCTCCGGCTGCGGAAGCACAAGCACCTCGTACTACTCGTCCCTCAAGCGCACCGCCGTGGACGCCAAGGACGACCTGCTGGGCACGCGCCCCACCACGGGTGAGCTCTTCAAGGAAGACAGCACGCCGCTCACGGACATCAACTACGATGCGGCCGACACCATGATGGGCATGTTCATGCCCGCGCTGAACAAGAACTCTCCCATCTATGTGGAGCCCTTCACCAACCGGGTGGACATGGGCGACCCCTCGCCCTTCGGTCCGCTGGTTTCGGAACAGGTGGCCGCGCGGCTGGCCATGCGCAGCTTCATGGTCACCCTGGGCCGCCCCAAGAAGCCCGCGCCCAAGCCCGCGCCCGAACCAGCCGATAGGCCCGAAGGCCTCGCCCTCTCCGGCGCGGAGGCCAAGGCTGCGGACAAGCGCACCTGGGAAGCCCAGAACGAGGCCCGGCCCAGCGTGCTCTCCGGCACCTATCTCATCGCGGACAAGGTGATCTACATCAGCGCGCGCATCGTAGCCCTGGACGACGGCCAGGTCATGGCCGCCCACACCTGGACCGTGCCCGTGAACCGCAACACCCGCGCCATGCTGCCCCAGCTGAAGCAGAACGGCGGCATGAAGCCCAGCGTGCGCACCCAGCTGAACGGCAATCCGCACAAGATCGCCAACCCCAGCGGCCAGCCCCAGAACTACGTGGAACGGGATCTCGTCCGCTAACCGTCCATCACACCGCCCATAATTCTTTCGCCCAGCCAGTTGCCGAGGGCGCTTTCGTTGTACTATGAGGACTCCAGCCCCACGCCGCCAAGGAGTCCTGATTGCGCCGGAACCATCGCCCCACCGCCCTGCCCGCCCTGTGCGCCCTCATCCTCGTTTTCGCCCTGGGCGGCTGCGCCGGCGGACTGGGCTTCGGCCCGGCCAAGCTCGTTCCCACGCGCATGGACTACAACAGGGCCATCCAACAGTCGAACAACGAGGAAATGCTTCTCAACCTCGTGCGCATGAAGTACTTCGAGCAGCCGTTGTTCCTGCAGGTGGGCTCCGTGGCCTCCAGTTTCAGCTTCAACGTGACCGGCGGCATGAGCGCCACCCTGCCCGACCACCGCAGCATTGAGAACGGCGCCTACAACATCTACACGCCGAACGTCAGCGGCCAGTACAGCGATTCCCCCACCGTCACCTACACCGCCTTCCAGGGCCAGACCTACGCCCAGCAGTTCCTGGCCGAAATGGACTTCGACCGCTTCGTGACGCTCTACAAGGCCGGCTGGGACATCGAATACCTCATGCCCATCCTGTTCGTGCGCTTCGGCGCCATCGACCACACCTACGACGCGCGCGTCGGCTTCATGGCCGAGCAGCACGCCCGCTTCAAGACCCTCACCGAGATCGTCGCCCGCATGGACGACCGCGGCGACCTGGACATCCTCAAGGTGAACCTGAGCGACAATTCCACGGCCACGGTCATGAGCATGGACTTCCACAACGCCACCGAGGCCGAAACCGTGCAGAACCTGCTGGGCTACGACCTGCACATCAAGATGAACACCGCCGGGCACTACCACGCCACCTTCCGGCTGGTGCCCACCAGCATCGTCGGCCACACCCTGAAGGATCCCGACGGGCTGCCCGCCGTGCCCCTGCGCCTGCGCAACTGCCTGCGCGCCATGGACTACGTGGCCCAGGGAGTGGAAATACCGGCGGTGAACGTCAAGCGCCGCATGGCCTACGACATGCGCAAGCACTTCATCGATCTGTGCGACATCCGCGTGTCCGACAAGGAGCCCGAGGACGCCTACCTCTCCGTCCGGCACGAAAGGCACTGGTACTACATCCGCGCCGAGGACAACGTGTCCAAGGAAGTGTTCCAGCTCATCCAGAACATCTTCTCCCTGCTCTCGGCCGACCCGCCCAAGAGCGCGCCCGTGCTCACCCTGCCCGTGGGCGGCGGCTAAGGCGAAATGCTGGGGGCGCTGCCCCCAGGCCCCCGCCAGGGGGTATGCACCCCCTGGACCCGCATGGCGAAGGGAATGGCCGGGACGAGCGTCCGCTCGTCCCGGCCATTCCCTTCGCAACACTATCCAAGGAAAACGCCTTGCGCGCCATCACAGATGCCCTGCCGACCCCGCGCATGTCTTTGGTTCAGGCCCGAAGGCGCCTGAACCAAAGACATGCGCCACAGGGAGTCCAGAGGGCGAATGCCCTCTGGTG
>CAYUOW010000087.1:0-10888 GCA_964446455.1 uncultured Desulfocurvus sp. | reverse complement strand
AAGGCCGTGAAACCGCCCACGGCCACGCTGTTCTGCAAAAGCGGGCTCAGGCTCGCGGGCACCACGCCCGGAAAGAACGAGCGCCCCCCGGCCACCAGCCCCACCACCAGGGACAAGCCCAGGATCAGCCCGTGCTGGTTGTTCAGCTTGGTCATGGCCACAAGGCCGAAGCCCGCATGGAACAAGAGCGCGGCGATGACCACAAGAAAGCCGCCGATGACCGGGCCGGGCATGTCCAAAATCACGCCGCTGACCTTGGGCATGAAGGCCAGGAGCAGCAGGATGCCCGCGCCGATGGCCCCGATGCGCCGTGAGGCCACGCCCGTCATCTCGATGAGCGGCAGGTTGTCGCAGTAGAGCGAAGGGACGGCCGTGCCCATGACGCCGGCGGCCACCTTGCTCAGGCCGTCGCAGTAAAGCCCACTCTGCACCTGGTCGTACGACACCCGGCGGAAGTTGCGCGTGGAGATCTGCTGCACCAGCATGATGTTGCCCGTGCTCTCGATCATGCTGGCCACCATGCCCATGCCGAAGGCGAACAGAAGCGGCAGGTGCGTGGCCTGGACGTTCAGCTCGAAGCCCGGCCAGGCCGAAAGCTGCGGCAGCCCGAACCAGGCCGCCTGGGCCGTGTTCTCGAAGTGCGCCTCGCCCGCCAAAAGCGCCGCGCCGTAGCCCGCGGCCATGGCGATGAGCGGGCTCCACATGCGCAGGCCCGAGCTTCCGAAAAGCATCAACAGCGTCAGGGTGAGCACCGTGACCGCGCCGATGCCCAGGCGCGCCAGGGTGACGGCCGCGGCGCCGGCCTCCAGGCTCGGGGTGCCCGCCCACAGGCTGAGCCCGATGGGCACCATGGACGTGGCGATGAGCAGCACCACCACGCCGCCCACGGCCGGAGTGATGATGTGCCGGAAGAAGCGGATGAAGAAGGTGTACAGGAACACGATGGGCACCGTGCACAGGGACATGGTGGCCAGAAGCGGCAGCCCGCCCATCTTCACCGCGTCCACGGAGCAGAGCACGAAGGCGCTGTACGAGCCGGTGAACATGACGAAGCCGCAGCCGATGCCCAGGCGCGTGCGGCTTTGCAGAAAGGTGAACACGGCCGAGATGAGGATCGTGGCGAAGGTGATGAAGGCCAGGGTCTGGGGGGGAATGCCAACGGTCTTGCCCAGCACGTTGGGGATGAAGATGATGGCGTCGAACACCAGCAGCACGTGCATGAAGGCCAGACAGGCCGACATGTACAACGGCGGCGTGTCGTTGGCGTCGTATTTGAGCGTGTCGCGCAGCATGCCTTCCCTCCCGTATGGCAGGCTATCACCTACCGCGCAACCGCCCGCAGCACAAGGAGAAGCTCCACATTTGCGGGTCCAGGGGGTGCATGCCCCCTGGCGGGGTGCAGGGGCAGCGCCCCTGACTCTCTATGCAAACACGATGGTCTTGTTGCCGTCCACCAGCACGCGGTCCTCCAGGTGCCAGCGCACGGCGCGGGAGAGCACCTGGCGTTCGATGTCGCGTCCCAGGACCTTCAGTTCGTCGAGCCTGTGCCGGTGCGACACGCGGATGACGTCCTGCTCGATGATGGGGCCCTTGTCGAGCCTGCCGGTGACGTAATGCGCCGTGGCGCCGATGAGCTTCACCCCGCGCTCGGCCGCGCGGCGGTACGGGTCGGCCCCTTCGAAGGCCGGCAGGAAGGAATGGTGGATGTTGATGATGCGCTGGGGAAAGCGCTTCACGAAGGCGGGCGAAAGGATGCGCATGTAGCGCGCCAGGACGATGAGGTCGATGGGCCCGCCAGAAGCGCCGCCCAGAAGCTCCAGCATGCGCTCCTCCGGCTGGGAGAGGCCGCGTCCGCGCGGCGCGTCCGAGGCTTCGGGCACGGGCACGTGGTGGAAGGCCACGCCGAAGGATTCCACGGCGTGCCGCAGGTCCGGGTGGTTGCTGATGACCAGCGGGACCTCCGCCGGCAGTTCGCCCCGGCCCACACGCCACAAAAGGTCCATCAGGGCGTGGTCCAGGCGCGAGACGAGCACGGCCATGCGCTTCTTGCTCCCGGCCAGAAGCACGCGCCAGTTCATCTGGAACCGGCCGGCCACCTCGGCCTCGAAGTCGCGCATGAGCTCGCCCAGGCAGCTTTCCAGGCCGGGGAAGTAGAACTCCTGGCGCATGAAGAAGCGTCCGCCCTGAGGGTCGGTGGAATGCTGGTCGGAGTGGATGATGTTCACCCCGCGCGCGTGCAGGTAGCCGCTCACCGCGGCCACGATGCCCGAGCGGTCCGGGCAGGTGACGAGCAGGCGCGCTGTTCCGGCCTGCCCGTGGGGAGCAGGCTTGCACAAAGGCATGGCGGCGGTCATGGGGCTGATGGTCTCCGGCCTAGTAGTCTTCGATGGGCTTCTGGTCGTCCTCGGCCCCGCGAAGGAGGGCGGCGGCAAGAACAGGCCCGGCCGCGCCGCAGTAACCCAGCTCGTCCGAGCCGGTCTTGGCGGCGTTTTCCCAGCGCCAGAACATGCACATGGAGCCCAGGCAGAACTTCAGCTTGTCGTCGCGCGTTTTGAGCAGCGGGCAGTACTTGAACTTGGCGTCGGACTCGGCGTGCATGGGGCCTCCTGGGCTGTACGGGATTGCGTTCTACCCGGCCTTGCGGGTGGCGGCCACGGGTGCGGCGGGGAAGTCCACCAGGGGGTGCTTGCCCAGGCGGCTCTTCAGGTACTCCACCAGGATGGCGCCCACGCGCTCCTCGCGGTTGAGGATCTTGGCGTACTTGCCGCCCTCCACCACCTTCTGGAACTCGCTCTTGTTCATGGCCGGGGAGGTCTTGGCGATGTTCTCGATGGCGATGGCGTAGGCGGAAATCTTGCGGTCCAGCTCGGCGTCGCTCATGGTGGAGAGTTCGCGCACGCGGGTGGCCAGCTCGTCCGGAGCGGGCAGGCGGTCGGACTCCACGATCTTCTTGAAGGCGCTCGCGTAGCGGGTGGCGCCGTCGTTGATGTGATCCTTCTGCACCACGTTCAGGCCCGACCAGCCGGCGCGCAGCCACTTGAACAGCGTGAAGGTGGTCTGGTTGGGACCGTCCTCCACGAAGACCTGCACCGAGGCGGAGTCGTACATGTAGGTGTCGGCCCAGCCGATGAGGCCCTTGTTCAGGCCGTTGATGCCGGAGTAGAAGTAGCTCCACTCGCCGTCGTCCAGGATGACGGCCTTCTTGCCCACGCTGGACTTGTCCTTCTGCTTGCTGATGGAGATGAGCACGTTCTTGCCGTTGTGCTTGGCCAGGATGATGAGCCGGTTCAGGTCATAGCGGTAGTAGCCGCCGCCGAAGGAGTCGGGCGCGTTGACCTCGTACTCCTGGCCCCACAGGGCCACCGGGGCGTCCAGCTTGGAAAGGTGCGTCCAGGGCTTGCTGTCCTTCAGGATGTCGCTGCCGGCGTACCAGCCTCCCAGGCGCAGCACGCTGGGAAACAGCAGGTAGTTGGGAATGGCCGGGTTGTAGCAGTAGGTCATGAGCCGCGAGAGGCCGGTCTTCATGCTCACGCGCAGCACGGTGCCGTTGCCGTCGATGCGGCGGTTCGGCACCAGTTCGCGGGCGTCGCCCTTGAGCTGCATGACGTAGTCGAGCAGCGGAGTGAAATCATTCGGGTTGATGGCGCTGCCCCGCTTCTGGGACATGTCGAGGAGCGTGCCCAGGTTCTGCTCCACGTTCTGGGGCAGGGCGGCCTGGGCAAGGGCGGGCAGCAGCAGGGCCAAAACCAGGGAGCTCAAAAGCAGGCCGAGACGGCTGCGGGCAGAAGCGCGAAAAGACATCAGAAAACCTCATGCGGGTTGGACGGTACAGCGCGCGAAGGCACGGCGCCCCACGCGTTAAACACAATATACTATGCAGTATCAGCCCCGTTGACAAGATGCCCGGCCCTGTTCCCATCTGCTGGGAAAAGGGGTAGGAGGGCGCATGCCGCGCGCACATCCTGGCGCGGCCAGTCTGCAATACGGAGTGCCCCATGCCCATGCCCCTTGCCGTGCTCGTTTCTGGCGGCGGTTCCAATCTCCAGTCCATTCTGGACAAGATCGACGCCGGTTGCATAGACGCCGAAGTGCGCGTGGTGGTTTCCAACAAGGCCGAGGCCTACGGCCTGGAACGCGCGAGAAAGCGCGGCATCGCCACCTGGAGCCGCCCGCACACGGAGTTCGCCTCGCGCCAGGCCTTTGATGCGGAGATGGTCCGGGTCATCGGCGAGCACGGCGTCAGCGCCGGAACCGGCGCGGTGCTGCTGGCCGGGTTCATGCGCATGCTGACCCCGGAATTCCTGCGCGCCTTCCCAGAAGCCGTGGTGAACATCCATCCCGCGCTTCTGCCCAGCTTTCCCGGCGTGCACGGCGCGGCCGACGCCGCGGCCTACGGCGTGCGCCTAGCCGGGTGCAGCGTACACTTCGTCGATGAGATCATGGACCACGGGCCCGTCATCATCCAGGCCGCGGTGCCCGCCCAGCCGGGCGAAGGGGCCGAGGCCCTGGCCGCGCGCATCCTGAAGCTCGAGCATTCCATCTACCCCCAGGCCGTGGCCTGGCTGGCCGCCGGGCGGCTCAAGATCGAGGGCCGCCACGTGATGGTGAAGCGCGCCCGCCCCGCCACCTGGGGCGACGCCGACCTGCCCTACCTGGCCAGCCCGGCGCTGGAGCCGGGTTTTCTGCCCGCACCCTAGGGGCCAGCGCCCTAGGGGCCCGCACCCCAGGCCAGCGCCCGAACCGTCCACAGGAGCCGACCCAAGGAGAAATCAATGGACAGCTTCCGCCTCTCCCCCAGCGACGAGGACAAGCGCTTCCTCAAGGACCTGGTCTCCCTGTCCATCACCTCGCACCTCACGGGCCAGGGCCCGCAGACACCGCCGGAGCCGCCCTCCGAGCTGCTGCGCCAGGAGCTGGGCGCCTTCGTGACGCTGAAGCGCCACGGCCAACTGCGCGGCTGCATCGGCAACATCATCGGCCAGGGGCCGCTTTTCCGCACCGTGTGGAACATGGCCCGGGCCGCAGCCTTCGAGGATCCGCGCTTCCCGCCCGTAAGCCAGGCCGAGCTGGCGGGCCTGGACGTCGAGATCTCCATCCTCGGTCCCATCGAGCCCTGCCCGGATCCGGAACTGGTGGAAGTGGGCCGCCACGGGCTCATCGTACGCCAGGGAGCGCGCCAAGGCCTGCTGCTGCCGCAGGTGCCACTGGAATGGGGCTGGGATCGGCTGCAGTTCCTGTCGCAGACCTGCCGTAAAGCAGGACTTTCTGCCCAGGCCTGGCGCGACCCGGCAACGCAAATCTATTGGTTCGAGGCCGTTGTCTTTTAAATACACTATCGATTTCACCCTCCCCCATTGCTTTCTTTCCCCCATACGCTTACAAAATGATACCCCTATAAAGTCGCGCCCCTTTGTGCCGATAGGGGGGTGTACTACTCTCTTGTGGAGGAACGGTGTGAAACGAATGACAATCAAGGCCCTACTGTTCGTGCTGGGGGGCGTTACCCTGGCCGGGTTCGCCGCCACACTTCTGCTCTTTTTCTTCCAGTCACAGAGGGTTGGAAACACCTTTGAAAATATCATCAACGTTGAAGAAGCCCTGCTGGGGCAGCTCCAGGAAATGTATGCCCAGGGCCTGCAGACCGAGCAAGCCACGCGCAACGTGGTGCTGAACCCCTCCGACAAGACCGCGCAGAAAAATTACGCCAACGCCAACGACAAGTTCAAGAAGTCGTTGGAGACCGCCCAAAAGCTCTCACAGGGTGCCATGGCCCAGTCCCTCGGCGCCCTGCCCCCCTTGTGGGACGAAGCCCATGCCCTCAAGACAGAGGTCATGACCCAGGCGGGCGAGGGCAAGACCCAGGCCGCCATCGATCTCCTGAACACCAAGGAAACGAAGAAGTGGCGCGAGATCAAGGACATCATCCAGAAAGCCATCGACGAGCAGAGCAAAAAATCCAAAGCCGCCTATGATGCTTACAAGGCCACGGAGCAACGTTCCTTCCAGGTCGTGCTGCTCGCCGGACTGCTCATGATCGTAGGCATGTCCGTGCTGCTGGTCTTCGGCGCGCGCATGATCCTGCATCCCCTGCGCAACATCCAGGACTTCGCCCTGTGCCAGGCAGAGGGGCGCTTCGACCAGTGCCTGATGGGCAACTTCACGGGCGAACTGAAGGACGTGGCCGACGCCCTGGAGGCCATGGCGGCCAAGGTGCAGGAGTCCCTCGGCTACACGCGCGGCGTGCTCAAGGGCATCGCCACCCCCTTCGTGGTGGTGAACGAGGCCAGCATCCTGGTGCAGACCAACCAGACCCTCATCGACATTTTGCAGCACGACGGCAAGCCCGAGGACTACGTGGGCCAGAACGTGGCCCAGTTCTTCTACGGCGACCCCACCCGCAAGACCGTGCTGAGCCAGGCCATGGAAGAGAACAAATCCATCACCCGCGAGGTGGACCTGACCGGCCGCAAGGGCGGCGTGCGCCGCATCCTCATCGCGGCCGCGCCCTTGTTCAACGACATCACCCACGCGCCCATGGGCGCCATGTGCCTGTACACGGACCTGACCGAACTGCGCGAGCAGGAAGCCCGCATCCTGGCCCAGAACCAAGTGGTCACCCAGGCCGCCAAGCAGGCCGAGGACGTGGTTCGCTCCCTGCTCGACTGCTCCAAGCGGCTCTCGGACCAGATCGCCCAGGCCGAGGACGGCGCGGCCCAGCAGCGCGAGCGCGCCGGAGCCACCACCCAGGCCATGGGCGACATGAACGAGTCCATACGCGGCGCCTCCGACAGCGCGGAAAGCGCGGCCAAGGGCGCGGAGGGCGCGGGCGGCAAGGCCAAGGAGGGCGCGGACGTGGTGCGCCAGGTCATGGCCTCGGTGGAGGAAGTGCGCGCGCAGTCCCTGGCCCTCAAGGAGAACATGGGCACCCTGGGCCAGCAGGCCGAGGCCATCGGCCAGATCATGAACGTCATCCGCGACATTGCCGACCAGACCAACCTGCTGGCCCTGAACGCCGCCATTGAGGCCGCGCGCGCGGGCGACGCCGGACGCGGCTTTGCGGTCGTGGCCGACGAGGTGCGCAAGCTGGCGGAAAAGACCATGACCGCCACCAAGGAAGTAGGCGACGCCATCGGCAGCATCCAGCAGGGCACGCGCACCAACGTGGCCCAGGTGGAACACTCGGCCAAGGCCATCGAGCGCACCAACGAGCTGGCCGAACTCTCCGGCGAGGCCCTGCGCGAAATCGTGGGCATGGTCAACGACACCACCCTGCGCGTGCGCGGCATCGCCACCGCCGTCGAGCTGCAGGCCGGGGCCAGCGCCCAGGTGGACACCGCCGTGGCCGAGATCAACGACATCGCGCTGTCCACCTCGGCGGGCATGGACGAGGCCTCCCGCGACGTGGAGGAATTGCGCCGCCTTGCCGACCAGTTGAGCGAGGTCATCCTGGGCATGGCCAAGGCCTAAATCCCCCGTTGAATGTCAGAAGGCCCGCCGGTCCAGGATGTTCCTGGACCGGCGGGCCTTTTCGTTTCCACGTGGGGGTGTGGGCTAGGCGTCCACCTTGCGCACGGTGACGTAGTTCTCCTGCATGGACACCGCGCCGCCGGCCTTGTCCCAGCGGGCCAGCCCGCCGGGCATCAGCTCGTTGTCCGAGACGCCGCGCCCCTTGGCCCGGCTCTCCACCGGCAGGGTGTGGCCGAAGCCGTGAATGGTGAACACGCACTCGGGGTGGATGAACTCGGTCACGTAGGCGCGCAGCTGCCCGGGGGTGCCGCCCTTGGCCACGGGGGCAATCTCCACCAGATCCATGTGCTGTATGCCCAGGGCCTTGGCCCGGGTCTTGTTGATCCAGAGCACGTTCTCCGGCATCAGCTCAAACAGCAGCGGATTGTTCACGGTGTGGCCCTGGGTGTGCAGCCCGCAACGGCCAAAGGCGATGCGGAAGGCATCCTTTGGCGGCTTGGCCGGGGAGACATACGGCGGCAGGGACTTGAGCCCATCCTTTTCCAGCTTGGCCGAAAGCACTTCGACCTTGCCGGAGGGCGTCTTGAAGGACACGGGCTTGTAGGTGGGCTTGTCGGCCAGCTCCACAAAGCCCTTGGCCGCAAAGTCGGCGATTGCGACGCCCGTGCCTTCCAGCTGGCGCTCCCACAGCTCCTCGATGCGCGAGACGGCCAGGGGCTCGATGCCCAGGCGCTTGGCCAGTCCGGCGTAGATCTCCCAGTCGGCCTTGGTGTCGAAGCGGGGTGCAACGGCGCGCTGGCGCAGGAAGAACTGAGGCTTGAGCCCGCCCTTGCTGGCCACTATGCTCTCGCGCTCCAGGTAGGTGCTCATGGGCAGCACCACGTCGGCGTTCCAGGCCGTGTCGGACCAGGAGAAGGTGACGGCGACGAGGAGTTCCAGCTTCTCCCACAGCTTCTTCACGGCCTCCTGGTCGGGGAAGGCCATGAGCGGGTCGTGCCTGTGGGCGATATAGGCGCGGATGGGGTACGGGCGGCCGGTCTCGATGGCTTCGAAGGCCAGGTTCACCAGCCCGGGTCCGCCGTCGAAGTGGGTGCGGCCCTCGGCCCAGCCCGCGCCGTCTGCCCGGGGCTTCTCCGGCTTGGGGAACAGCTCCATGAGCTGCTTCAGGCCCTTGCGGCCCACATCGGAGGCCTTGCAGCCGATGGGCAGGCCGCCCTTGGCGCCGATGGCCCCCATGAGGGCGTTGATGAGGTAGGCCGTGCGCGAAACGTAGAACGAATCGTCGTAGCGCGCGGTCATCCAGCCCGGATGCCAGATGACATGCGGCGCGGCCTTGGCAAAGGCGTGCACGAAGTTCTTGAGGGCCTGGGCGCTGACGCCGGTCTCCCTTTCCACGAACTCCGGCGTGTAGGGCGCAACGAACTCCTTCAGGGTCTCGAAGTCCTGCACCCATTCCTTCACGAATTTACGGTCGTAGAGCTTCTCGGTGATGATGAGATGCAGCACGCCCAGGTTGAAGGCGTAGTCCGTGCCGGGGCGGATGAGGAAGAAGTGGTCGGCCTTGGCCGCGGGCACGTTGGCGCGGATGTCGATGACCGTGAGCTTGCAGCCCGCGTCGCGCGCGTCGAGCAGGTCGTTGACCTCCTTGACGTTGATGGCCTCCAGGATGTTGCGGCTTTGCAGCACCACGTGGCGGGCGTTCTTCAGGTCGTACACCAGCTCCTTGCGGCCGAAGCCGAACACGGAGAGGGCCGCGTGCTGCACATTGCGCGCGCAGGCGGTGTCGTGGTTGCAGTAGTTGGGCGAGCCGAAGCCGCGCACAAAGGCCCGGCTGAGGTCCATGTACGGACCGCCGCGGTCGGAGAACAGCAGGGATTCCGGGCCGTGGGCGGCGCGGATCTCGCCGAGCTTTCCGGCCACGTAGTCCAGCGCCTCGTCCCAGGAGACGGCTCGCCACTTGCCCTCGCCGCGCGCGCCGGCGCGGATGAGCGGGGTCTGGGGGCGTTCGTCGTCGTAAAGCAGGCCCGGACCGGCTGCTCCGCGGGCGCACAGGGCACCCTTGAGCCCGGCCGCATGGGGGTTGCCGAAAACGGAGACGACCTTGCCGTCCTCTACATCCACCGCAGCGGGGCAGCGCACGCTGCACATTCCACAGACGCTATATACGACATTCCGACCCATGACGTCCTCCTGATGCGAATCCAAACACGCAGTGCATACCCCCATACCCCAAAAAACAGTCTCTGGCTAGTGGCTGCCGTCACATATTCAAGCAACAGCGCCATTTCTCGGGCAGTTGTATATCATACGTATAGACGGGAATAATTCCCGAGTATGAGAAAAAAAGAACGAGCCATGCCTTCCCTTGACAACTCCGCAGCGGCTATGGTTATCAATGTTTAGCTGGATATACCTCTCCGGGGTGTTTTACATGCTCTCCCCCAGTACGCACTCTACGTAACAAAGCAGTAACACACTGGATAAACGACAAAAAGGCAGACAGAACATGAGCCTGTACCGCATCGCACTCAACCCGAACCGCTGCATCGGCTGCAAGTCCTGCCTCGTGCACTGCAATGTCAAGAACAAGCTGCCTCCCGGAATTTCCCTGAACCGCATCAAGGCGCTGGGCCCCTTCACCGGTCCGGACGGCCGCCCGCGCATGGAGTTCGTCTACCAGAACTGCATGCAGTGCGACGACCCCTTCTGCGTCAAGGTTTGTCCCTCGGGCGCGTTGACCAAACGCGCGGAGGACGGCCTGGTCTGGCTGGACATGGACACCTGCATCGGCTGCAACCGCTGCACCGAGGCCTGTCCCTGGGACGTTCCCGTGGCCATTGAGGCCTGGGGCAAGACCAAGAAGTGCGACTACTGCAAGGACCGCGTGGACCGCGGGCTCGACCCGGCCTGCGTCACCGGCTGCACGGCCAAGGCGCTGACCTTCATCCGCCCGGCCACATAGCAAGGACCTCCGCCCCGCGCGTGCGGCGCAGGGCAGAAGATACACGAACACATTACCAAGAGGAGCAAGGTTCCATGATGAAACGTAAACTCGTCGCCCTCAGCCTCGCCACGCTGGCCATGAGCCTGTGGCTTGGCGTCGCCATGGCCCAGCAGGCCGCCCCGGCCCCGGCCGCAGCGCCCGTCGCCGAGGCCGTCAAGGCCGCAGATACCGCCAAGCCGGACAACGCCACCAAGCCTGCCGAGGGCGAGGCCAAGAAGAACAAGCTGGCCGCCGCCATCGAGAAAGCTCCGCGCGGCGCCGAAGCGGGCATGATCGACGAGGCCAAGCCCGCGGGCTTCCTGGGCATCCCGGGCGCGCCCAACGTCAACCCCATCCTGGCCTTCTGCTGGGCCGTGTGGGTTGGCTGGATCTTCTCCACCGTGGGCGCCTTCGGCGGCGTCATGGCCGGCGTGGGCC
>CAYUOW010000086.1:0-10902 GCA_964446455.1 uncultured Desulfocurvus sp. | reverse complement strand
CCCCCCCCCCCCCCCCCCCCCCCCCCCCCCCCCCCCCCCCCCCCCCCCCCCGTTCACTCTTCTCCCTCCCCCTCTTTGTGAACCATTGCCCACGCATTGCGCACCGCAGCAAGAAGGAGTATGCACTCAATTTCTGCGCCCACCCCGGCGGTCCAACCCTTGGCGCGGCAACCTTGAAGGAGCACAGACGCTTGCAGATCGCGGAACTCATCCCCACACGCCGTCCCTTCCTGTCGCTTGAATTTTTCCCGCCCAAGGAAAGGGAGACCTGGCCCAAGTTCTTCGCCGAGGTGGAGAAGCTCAAAGCCCTTGATCCGCTGTTCGTTTCCGTCACCTATGGCGCGGGCGGCGGCACCCAGGCCAACACCCTGGACGTGGTGACCCACCTGAAGCGCGAGATGGGCCTGGAGCCCATGGCGCACCTGACCTGCGTGGGCGCGTCCTCGGCTGCGTTGCGCGGCTTCCTCGCGTCCATCAGCGAGGCGGGCATCCAGAACGTGCTGGCCCTGCGCGGCGACCCGCCCAAGAACAACCCGGACTTCCGCTTCGAAGGCCAGGAGTTCCAGCACGCCTCGGATCTCGTGCGTTTTATCCGCGCGGAGTTCCCGGCCATGGGCATCGGCGTGGCGGGCATTCCCACCATGCACCCGGAATCCTCCTGCCTGGACGACGACCTCAAGTGGCTGAAGCACAAGGTCGACGCGGGCGGGCAGTTCGTGGTCAGCCAGCTCTTTTTTGAGAACGCGCTGTTCCTGAACTATCTGGCGAAGCTGCGTGAGCGCGGCGTCACCGTGCCGGTTTTGCCCGGCGTCATGCCCATCATGAGCATGAAGAGCGCGGAATTCATCGCCACCCTGAACGGGCGCGCGGTGTTCGGCGGCTTCTACGAGGAGCTGGAAAAGGCCTTTGCCACGGGCGGCGACGACGCCGTGCGGGCGCTCGGCATCGAGCGGGCCACGCAGCAGGTGCAGGGCCTCATCGACGCGGGCGTGCCCGGCGTGCATTTGTACACGCTGAACAGGGCCGAGGCCTGCCTGTCCATCATCAACAACATCACCTTGAGATAAACGGAGAGGAACATGAGCGCGAAGAATCCCAGAGTGGCAGTGGTTGGCGCAACGGGCGCCGTTGGCCGTGAGATGCTCGAAGTGCTGGCCCAGCGCGACTTCCCGGCTTCCGAGATCGTCCCCTTCGCCTCGTCCCGCAGCGCGGGCAGCAAGGTGGAGTACAAGGGCGGCGAGCTCACCGTGCGCGAGCTGAAGGAAGACTCCTTCGCCGGGTTCGACCTGGCGCTCTTTTCCGCCGGCGGCTCCACCTCCGAGAAGTTCGCCCCGCTCGCGGCCAAGGCCGGCTGCGTGGTGGTGGACAACTCCAGCGCCTGGCGCATGGACCCCAAGTGCCCGCTGGTGGTGCCCGAGGTGAACCCCAACGACCTTTCCTGGCACAAGGGCATCATCGCCAACCCCAACTGCTCCACCATCCAGATGGTGGTGGCCCTGAAGCCCCTGCACGACGTGGCCAAGATCAAGCGCATCGTGGTCTCCACCTACCAGGCCGTTTCCGGCACCGGGCAGAAGGCCATCGCCGAGCTTGAGGGCCAGATCGCCAAGCTGATGAACGGCAAAGAGGCCGAGTGCAAGGTGTATCCCTACCAGATCGCCTTCAACTGCCTGCCGCAGATCGACGTGTTCCTGGACAACGGGTACACCAAGGAAGAGATGAAGATGGTCAACGAGACCAAGAAGATCATGGGCGACGACAGCATCCGCGTGACGGCCACCACCGTGCGCGTGCCCGTGTTCTACGGCCACTCGGAATCCGTCAACATCGAGACCGAGAAGAAGCTCTCCGTCGAGGAAGTGCGCCAGATCCTGGCCAGCGCCCCCGGCATCATGGTGGAGGACTTCCCCGAGAAGAAGATCTACCCCATGGCCATCAACGCCGCGGGACAGGACGACGTGTTCGTGGGCCGCATCCGCGAGGACGAGTCCATCGAAAACGGCATCAACATGTGGATCGTGGCGGACAACATCCGCAAGGGCGCGGCCCTGAACGCCGTGCAGATCGGCGAGGAACTCATCCGCCGCAACCTGCTGCGCGTGCTGTAGACCAAACGTCAAAGGGGAAAGGCCATGCGCGTCGCCAGTTCCGAAGAATACCTTGAGGCCCTGCTCGAAGCCATCCGGCCGGGCACGGAGGAAGTGCTGGCCTTTTACGACCACCGCGTGGGCGTCATCGGCACCGATGCGCGGCTCATGCTCATGCCCTGGGACGACCACCTGGTGCACCGGGGCGACGGCGTGTTCGAGTCCCTCAAGTACGAGGGCCGCAAGCTCTATCAGCTGGACGCGCACATCCGCCGCATGAAGATCTCCTGCCAGGCCATCCACCTGGAGCCGCCGTGCTCCTGGAAGGAGCTGGAGGAATCCATCATCGAGGTGGCGGCCGCGGGCAACGAGCCCGACGGGCTGGTGCGCGTGCTGCTGGGGCGCGGGCCTGGCGGCTTCGGGCTCGATCCCTACGAGAGCCCGGTGCAGAGCATGTACGTGGTGGCCTACCGCATGCACAAACGCCCGGAAAGCTCCTTCGAAAAGGGCGTCACGGCCATGCGCACGTCCATTCCGGCCAAGCAGGCCTGGATGGCCACGGTGAAGACCACGAACTACCTGCCCAACGTGCTCATGAAGCGCGAGGCGGTCAATAACCGCGTGGACTTCCCGCTGTGCTTCGACGACAACGGCTTCCTGGCCGAGGGCGCCACGGAGAACGTGGCCCTGGTGGACGACGCCGGCAGGCTGGTCATCCCGGAGTTCACCAACTCCCTGGCGGGCACCACCCTCATGCGCGCCGTGGACATGGTGAAGAACGACATGCCCGTCATCTTCAAGGGCGTGACCGAGGACGAGGTGTACACCGCGCGCGAGGTGATGATGGTCGGCACCAGCTTCGACGCCATCGGCATCGTGCGCTACAACAACAAGCCCATCTTCGACGCCCGGCCCGGCCCGGTGACGAAGAAGATCCGTGCGCTGCTCCAGGCCGATTTGCAGAAGAACGGCCTGGTGTTCTAGGCGCGAGCAAGCGAAACCACGCGCCCGGCTTCTTCCGCGATTCTGGAAGGGGCCGGGCGTTTTGCTTTCCGGGAGGCGGGACATGGACGAGCTCATCTGCCACTGCTTCGGCCACAGCCGGGCGGCCATCGAGGCCGACGCCCTGGCCCATGGCCGCTCGACGATTCTGGAGCGCATCCTGGCGGAGAAGGCTCATGGCGGGTGCCGCTGCGCGGAGCTGAACCCGCTGGGGCGCTGATGCGCGGCCGACGTCCGCCGGGTGGCGGACAGCGCGCTTTTGCAACGAAAGCAGCCTTGACGCCCGGCCCGCGCCGGGAGTAGAACGCTTTGACGTTACCGGGGCCGCGTGACTGGCGAACATAGCGTGGAGCCAACCACGAGGAAGCGCGGGACCCCTTTCCTGCCGCTCGCCTGGGCTGCGTTCCCCCCTCTACCGGAGGCGCGGGGACGTACCACCGACACCCTTCCGTTTCGGAAGGCCTTTTCGGAGGCGCCCATGCGTGACTCTTCCCCCAGAACCCTTGTCCTCAGCCAGGCCGCGAGCCTGGGCGACCTGCGGCGCGATTTCTCGCTTTCCGCTGCGGTCGCCGGAATCATCGCGGTCATGGTCTCCTATGGCGGGCCAGCGGCCATCATCTTCCAGGCGGCGGGGCAGGCCGGGCTTTCCTCCGGGCAGCTCACCAGCTGGATCTGGGCCATCTCCATCGGCTCCGGCCTGTGCGGGCTCATCCTGAGCCTCATCTATCGCGCGCCGGTGATCATCGCCTGGTCCACGCCGGGCGCGGCGCTTCTGGCCGCGGGCTGGGCCGCGTATCCCTACCCGGAGGCCATCGGGGCCTTTGTCTTCGCCGCCGTGGCCATCACCGTGTGCGGGGCCACCGGGCTTTTCGGCGCACTCATGGAGCGCATCCCCCAGGCCGTCGTGGCGGCCATGCTGGCGGGCATCCTGTTTCGCTTCGGGGTGGAGGTGTTCACGGCCATGCGCGCCACGCCGCTGCTCGTCGCGCCCATGCTGGTGTGCTACGTGGCCATGAAGCGCCTGTGGCCGCGCTACGCCATCGTGGCCACGCTGCTTTCCGGGCTCATCGCCGCCGCCATCCTTGGCCTGCTGGACTTCTCCCTGGTGGAGGCCAGCATCGCCCGGCCGGAGCTGACCATGCCGAGCTTCAGCCTGGGTGCGCTCATCGGCCTCGGGGTGCCGCTGTTCCTCGTCACCATGACCGGACAGAACGCCACGGGCCTGGGCGTTTTGCGCACCGCAGGCTACCAGACCCCGGGCGGCCCGCTTGTGGCCGCAACCGGCGCGCTCTCGGCCCTGCTGGCTCCCTTCGGGTCGCACGGCATCAACCTCGCGGCCATCACCGCGGCCATCTGCACCGGGCCGGAGGCCCACGGCGACCCGGACCGGCGCTACGTGGCCGGGGTGGTGTGCGGGCTGGCGTATCTTGTGGTGGGGCTGTTCGGGGCGACGCTGGTGGCGCTGTTCACGGCGCTGCCCACCGGGCTCATCGCGTCCATTTCCGGGCTGGCGCTCTTCGGCGCGCTCATCAGCGGGCTCACCCAGGCCATGGCCGACGAGGCTAGGCGCGAGGCCGCCCTGGTGACCTTTCTGCTCACCGTGTCCGGCGTGTCGGTGTTCGGCGTGGGCTCGGCCTTCTGGGGCCTTGTGGGCGGGGTGCTGGTGAACGCGGCCCTTTCCGCGCGCAGGGAGCCGGTAGCATAGGAAAGCGGCGCCTCGGCGCACGATCAGCATTGCATGGCCGCCGGGACGATCTGACGTCGGCCCGGCGGCCTTTTGCGTGCCAGGCTAGTAGGGCATGGAGCGCGCGTCGGGCGGAGCGATCTCCTCCCAGTCCGCAATGGGGGCGTCGTCCTGGGCCACGAACTCCCAGCGTTCGCCCGTGCGCAGGGCCTGCTCCGGCGCATCGTCCTGGATGAGCGCATCCAGAGTCGCGGCCGCGGTCTTGAGGTCGTCCGCCCCCATGGCCATGATGGTTTCCGGGTGGCGGTCGCCGTCGGGCATGACGCGGTACACGAGATACAATTGACGCATGGGGCCTCCGGGGCTGTCTGTTTCTGGCATCATGCCCCAGCCGGGGGGGCGGAGTAAAGGCCGGGCGCGTGGCGCTGGTTCCGGCACCCTTGACGGTTTGCGGCCACGCTTCTAGTGTGGCGCGCACTGCCCCCGGCAAGGCCATGCCCTGCCGCCCCCCAACGCTGGAGACTCCATGCGCTTCTACCTCATCTTCACCATCATCTTCATGTTCATGCTGGCGGTTTCCCTGGTGCAGGTGCGCCGCCAGGTGGGCATGGCGCACCATGCCTCGCTCATCCTGCTGGCCTTCGGCCTCGTCGTGAGCCTGCTCTTGGCCTCCACCCGGGCCATGCCCGATACCTGGCCCCTGGCCCTGACCCGGCCCATGTGGTGGCTGGGCTACGGCACCTTCGCCGTGGTGTCCTACCTGTTCCTTTTCCAGGTCTGCCTGCTGTTCGCGGAGCTTGCGTCCTGGCTGCTGGCGCCGCCGCTGCTGGCCTTTTTCCGCTCCCCGCGCGCCCTGTACCTGGCCTTCACCCTCACCGGCATCGTGGTGGCCTATGGATCGTATGAGCTGGACAACGTGCGCGTGCTCACGCGGCAGATCGTTTCCGACAAGGTGCCGCGCCCGGTGCGGCTGGTGGCAATGAGCGACCTGCACCTGGGCGTCATGGCAACCGAGGCGCGCATGGACGCCCTGGCGGCCCTGGCCAAGGCCCAGAAGCCCGATGTGCTGCTGCTCGTGGGCGATGTCGTCAACGACCACCCGGAGAGCCTGCAGGCCCAGGCGGAGAAGTTGGCAGACATCAAGCCGCGCCTGGGGTCGTATGGCGTGTTCGGCAACCACGAGCGCTACGAGGGCGACCAGGGCAGCGCGCGCGTGTTCCGCTGGGCCGGGTCGCGGCTTCTGTGCAACGAGGCCGTGAGCCTGCCCGAGGCCGGTATCCAGCTGCTTGGCGTGGTGGACCCCGGCCGCGACGCGGACATCGCCGGCACCATCGCCGGGGAAATCCGCTCCCTGGAGCCGAAGCTCGACCCCAAGCTCTTTCATGTGCTCATGAACCACCGGCCCCTGGCCTGGCGCGAGGCCGCGCAGCCCCTGGGCGTCGAGCTCATGCTCTCCGGCCACACGCACCGGGGCCAGGTTTTCCCGTTCTATCTGGTGGTGGCCCGCTTCCACGAGTTCATGGGCGGCTGGTACGAGGAGGGCGGCAAGGTGCTGGGCGTCAGCGCGGGCGCCGGCTTCTGGGGGCCGCCCCTGCGCGTGCTGGCCCCGCCGGACATCCTGGTGGTGGACGTGGTGCCTTCCGGAGACCAGGCCGCGGGCCAGACTGTAAGCCAATAGCCCGGGCATGGACCCCGGCGCGGAAGTGGCGTAGGGGGAAGCCCATATTCTCCGGCTCACTCGACTTATCCGACGGATTCTGCTGGTCCGACTGATTCGGCAAAGGACGCGCGCGTGGACAGAAAGACTCCCAAGCGACTGGGCATAACCGCCAAACTGCTCATCTGGTGCATGGTGCTGGTGGGCATCTTCTACGCCACCACCAGCGTGCTCATCCTGCGCATCCAGAACCTGGTGGAAGTCTCCACGGCCATCGTCAACGTCAACTACGACATGGACCTCTCGGCCCAGCGCATGATCCAGCAGCTCCTCTCCCTGGAGGAGAACCGAAAGCGCTACGAGATCCTTGAGAAAGACGTCTACATGGACGCCTTTGTTTCCGACCTGGAGGACTTCGGCAAGACCCTGACCTCGGTTCTGGCGCGCCACCCGGACTACAAGGAGCAGTGGTCCGTGCTGACCCGCGAGTACGCCGAGCTCCTGGCCAGAAGCCGCGACACCGGGCCCAAGGTGCTGCCCGACAAGACCGTGACCCGCTGGCTGGACATTCTCTCCGACGCGCGGCAGCAGAACCAGCAGGAGATGGAGGCCCGCCTGAACGAGCTGGCCGACAGGAGCCGCGCGGCAGAGCGCCTGGGCTTCTTCGGCCTTGTGGCCAGCATCGCCTTCGGGGTGCTGGGCAGCGTGCTCATCGCCTACCGGCTGAACCTTTCCCTTTCCGAGATCCGCCGCGGCATTCGCGAACTGGGCAGCGGCGAGCCCACCCGGCCCGTGCGCGTCACCACCCACGACGAACTGGGCGAGCTGGCCCAGGCCTTCAACAGCATGACCGCGCGCCTGAGCGAGGAAGAGAAGATGCGCCAGGACTTCATCGCCATGCTCTCGCACGAGATCCGCACGCCCCTCACCAGCATCCGTGAGTCCGTGGACCTGGTGGCCGATGGTGTCTTTGGCGAGGTGAACGAGAAGCAGCACCACTTCCTGGACATCTCCCGGCAGGAGGCCCTGCGCCTCACCCATCTGCTGGAGCGGCTCATGAAGGTGTCCAGCCTGGAGGCCCAGCGGCTCAAGCTGAACACCGAGCCTCTCGACGCCGCGGCCCTGGCGCGCCAGGCGCTGGACCGGCTGCATTCCATGGCCATGGCCAAGAACATCGAACTCAAGGCCGAGCTGCCCTCGGACTTCGTGTTCGTGGAGGCCGACCATGAGCACGTGACCCAGGTGCTGGTGAACCTGCTGGGCAACGCCATCAAGTTCTCCCCGCCGGAAAGCGTGGTGCGCTTGAGCGTCACCCCGGAACCCACCGGAAAGTCGGTGATCTTTTGCGTGGTGGACGAGGGGCCGGGCATCGCCCCGGAGGAGCAGGAGCGCATCTTCCTCAAGTACTACCGCGAGCCCGCCGTGCGCGGCAGCGTGGACGGCCTGGGCCTCGGCCTGTCCATCGCCCGGGGCATTGTGGAGGCCCACGGCGGCACCCTGTGGCTGAACAGCGCGCCGGGCTGCGGCGCGAGTTTCTGCTTTTCCCTTCCCAAGCCGAAAACGATGGTATAGAAAATGCCCATGACACAGCATCCCTCGCGGCTCCGGAGCGCCGGTGTGAACCTGTCCGCCTTGGCGGCGCGTTCCGCGCGCTCCTTTTTGATGTTCGGCGTCCTTGCGCTTTCCGGCTGCGGCCTGGTGTCCCGCGGGGGCGACGCGGCCTCGGCGCAGGATCCGCGCGCGGCTTACGTGCTGGCCGTGGATTCCTACCTGGCCGGGCAGTACGAGAAGGCCGCCTTCATCTTCCAGCGCCTCTCCGGCAACGCATCCGACGCCATGGTGGCCCGCAAGGCATACTACGGCCTGGCCTGCGCCAAGCTGGCCACGGCCCGCACCCCGGCGGAGCTGCACGAAGCCCTGAACATCTGGAACACCTGGATGCAGATGACCCCGGAGGGCCTGCCCTCCGAGGATCCGCGCCTCATCACCCCGCTTCTGCCCCGCCTTGCGCCCTTTGGCAGCACGGAGAGCAAGGCCCTGCTTTCCGAGGAGGAGATCGACTCCGAACTGGCGCGCACCAAGCGCCTGGTCGGCTGCCAGGAGGAGACGGGCAAGGTCAAGGAGGCCCTGCGCAAGAAGACGGCCGAGGCCGAGGCCCTGCGCAGCCAGCTGAACGCCCTGGAGCGCCTGCACCAGGAAATCACCTTGAAGAAGAAGGGCCTGGAGTAGCGTAAGCCAGCCTATGGAAAGCAGCAAACGCGAGCATGCCACCATCCTTGTGGTGGATGACGACAAGAACATCCTGCAGGTGCTGGAGGCGCGGCTCTCCTTTGCGCACTACAAGACCCTTTCCGCACGCAGCGCGGAAGAGGCCGTGGAGCTCCTGGCCCAGCACCCCGTGGACCTCGTGGTCTCCGACGTCAAGATGCCCGGCATGGGCGGCGTGGGGCTCTTGCACGAGATCCTGGTCCAGTGGCCGCACATCCCGGTCATCCTGCTCACCGCCTATGGCAGCATCCCCGATGCCGTGTCCACCATCCGTTCCGGCGCGGCCGACTACCTGACCAAGCCCTTTGACGGCCACCAGCTGCTGCAGAAGATCGCCGCGCTCCTGGGCCGCGTGACCGAGGAGCCCAAGCGCGCCCCGGCCGCCAAGGGCGGCAAAAGCGTGTCCGACGTCATCTGGGGCGGCAAGAGCCCGGTCATGCGCGATTTCTACGCCCTGCTCGAGCGGGTGGCCCCCACCGACGTGGCCGTGCTCATCCTGGGCGAATCCGGCACCGGCAAGGAGATGGTGGCGCGCATGCTCCACGATCTTTCCCCCCGGGCCAAAGGCCCCTTCGTCATCGTGGACTGCGGCTCCACCCAGCCCACCCTGCTTGAGAGCGAGCTCTTCGGCCACGTGAAGGGCTCCTTCACCCACGCCGTGCGCGACAAGAAGGGACTCATGGAGGAGGCCGACGGCGGCACCCTGTTCCTCGACGAGATCGGCAACATCAGCCCGGAGATGCAGACCCGGCTCTTGCGCTTCCTGCAGGAGCGCACCATCCGCCGCGTGGGCGACACCCGCGCCATCCCGGTGAATTGCCGGGTGGTGGCCGCCACCAACGCCGACCTGCCCAGCCTAGTCAAAAAGGGCGAGTTCCGCGAAGACCTCTATTTCCGCCTCAAGGTCGTCACCCTCAAGGTGCCCCCCCTGCGCGAGCGCAAGGAGGACATCCCGCTTCTGACCGAACGCTTCCTGGAGACCTTCAGCGCCAACCAGAATCGGCCCAGGGTCACGGCCTCGCCGGAGACGCTGGCCCTGCTCATGTCTCACAGCTGGCCCGGCAACGTGCGCGAGCTGCGGCACGCCTTGGAGGGCGGAGTGGTGTTCTGCGCGGGCCAGACGCTGGAGCCCAAGGACGTGCAGCTGGAGCAGGCCGGCAACCTCCACGCGGATCCGCTTCCCGTTGCCACTACGCAGGAGGTCCCTGCCGGGGCCGCCGCAAACGGGCAGAACGGCCTCTCCCTTGAGGAGAACGAGCACCAGGCCATCATCCGCGCCCTGGAGAAAGCGGCCTGGGTCAAGAAGAACGCCGCGGACCTGCTCGGCATCAGCCGTCGGGCCATCCACTACAAGATCAAAAAGTACAACATCCAGATCCCCGGCAAAGACCAGGACGAGTAGGCCGGAACCGCCCCCCGCGCAAGCGGAGCGGGCGCTCCCTTTCCGTAGGGACGACATTTTTGCAGCAGCGTTTGTGCATTATTTCACCAGCTACGAACCGTTCCGCTACGTAAAACGTTACAAGTTCGTTTTTTTAGGGTTCCAAATTCTATAGCCTTTGAGTAGAGTGGCCGATAATTCAGCATAATTCCAGATTCGGTATCTGGCGAGGCAGTGGTGACTCGGCGCGTCTTGCGCTGACCGTGAACCCTCTCCCCGGTGCGGCGTGCACCGAACCGGGTTGACTGACGGGCCTTTGGCTCCCGTTCTCCCCCTTTTCGAGGAGGCCTCAATGCGCGTTACCTTGCTGACCAAAATCATGGGCCTAGTTGTCGTGGCAGTCACCCTCGTCGGGGGTGGCAACTACGCGGCCAACCGCTACTTCCTCACCAACACCCTGGACGAGCAGAACATCCACGAAGTCGGCGTCCGCGCCGACATCGTGAGCGAACAGTTCGAAAACCAGAAAAAGAGCCTGGTGGCCAGCGCCTTCCTTATGGCCAGCAATGCCCAGGTGATCTCACGCATCGCCGAGGGCGACACGCCCTGGCTGCAGGCCTATGCCAAGAAGGTCATGGCCGAAACCGGGCTCGAATCCATCACCATCTCCGACCGCGAGGGCAAGTGCATCGCGCGTGGGCACTCCGACAAGGTGGGCGACAGCGTGGCCACCCAGGTCAACGTGCAGAAGGCCTTGAAGGGCGAGGTCGTCGTCGGAGTGGAGCAGGGCACCGTGGTCAAGTTCTCCCTGCGCGCGGGCTAC
>CAYUOW010000085.1:0-10917 GCA_964446455.1 uncultured Desulfocurvus sp. | reverse complement strand
TCTACCGCCGCGCCCTGGACCTCGTGCTGGCCGATCCGCAGGACGCCGAGAACACCGGCCACGCCTTCGAACGCCTGTGGCAGACGATTTTCTCCGGCACCGCCGGCGCCGCACAGCCCCTCCCGGACCGCCACACCTAGCCCCCCCAGTCCAAGAGGACGTTCCTACCCCGCAAACCCAAGCCTGGACCCGGTTTTCCGGTTCCGCGAACATTTGACGGTCCAAAGCCAGCCGTGTTATTCAAACAGATTGCTCCGGCAATACGCCGGGGACATCGCCCCCAACGGACCACACTGGATCATGATGCGCGAAGAGTCGTTCCATCACCACGGCCTCCTGCCCGCAGGACGCCCCGAGGCCCCATGTCTGGAGACGCAATGCCGGGAGGCGAAATGTCCGGCGGCCTGATGCACAAGCTCAAGCCCTACCTGGGCCCGGCGCTGGCGCTGGGGCTTCTGGCCGCGGCCGCCTGGGCGCTGCAGGCCCAGCTGGCCGAGTACAATCTCCAGGACATCACGGACATGCTCCTGAAGGAGAAGGACCGCGACATCCTGCTGGCCTTCGGTCTGACGGCGGTGAACTTCATCGTGCTGGCGGGCTACGACATCCTGGCCCTCAACTACATCGGCCATCCGCTGGCCCCGTACCGCGCGGTGCTGGCCTCGTTCGCGGGCAACGCCTTCAGCAACACCATCGGCCTTTCCACCCTGGCGGGCAGCTCCGTGCGCTACCGCCTGTACTCCTCCTGGGGCCTCACCCCCGGGGAAATCGCCAAGATCGTGGTCTTCACCACCCTCACCCTCTGGCTGGGGCTCTTCTCCATCGGCGGCATCATCTTCACGGTGAAGCCCCTGCCCCTGCCGAACTGGGTCACCCTGCCCTTCCACACCACGCGGCCCCTGGGGCTCATTCTGCTGGCCGCGCCCTTGGCGTACCTGTACGCGGCCCTCCGGAAAGAAACCCCCTGGCGCATCGGCAAGCTGACGCTGCTTTTGCCCAAGTTCCGCAGCGCGCTGTTGCAGGTGGCCGTGGCCTCCCTGGACTGGGCGCTGGCCGCGGCGGTTCTGTACGCCCTGCTGCCGCCCTGGGCCAACGTGAACTTCCCGCTGGTCTTGGGCGCGTTCCTCCTGGGGCAGATCGCCGGGCTCATCAGCCAGGTGCCCGGCGGCCTCGGCGTGTTCGAGTCCTGCCTGCTGTTCCTGCTCACGCCGCGCATCCCGGCCCCGGCGCTGTTCGCCGCCCTGGTGGCCTACCGCGTGGTCTACTACCTGATTCCCCTGGCGCTGGCCTCGGCCCTGCTCGCCGCGCGGGAGGCCCTGGCCGCGCGCGACCCCATCCGCAACGTCATCGCCTTCCTCATGCAGTGGTTCCCGGTGGTCATGCCGCGCTTCCTGGCGTTTCTCACCTACCTTGCCGGCGTGGTGCTGCTCTTCTCCGGCGCAACGCCCTCCGTGTCCTCGCGCCTGGACTGGTTGGAGGACGTCCTGCCCCTTGGCGTGCTGGAATTCTCGCACTTCGTGGGCAGCCTGGCGGGCCTGGGCCTCATCATCCTGGCGCGCGGCCTGCAAAAAAGGCTGGACGCCGCCTACTACGTCACGTCCATGGTGCTCTTCGCTGGCATCATGGCCAGCCTGCTCAAGGGCCTGGACTATGAAGAGGCCTTCCTGCTCACCGTACTTCTGCTGGCGCTTCTGCCCTGCCACAAATTCTTCTACCGCAAGGCTTCCCTGCTCTCCGAAGGCTTCACCCGGGGCTGGCTCATGGCCATTCTGGTGGCCCTGGCCTGCACCCTGGCCCTGGGCTACATGGCCTACGGCGACGCAGCCCTGGACCGCGAGCTGTGGTGGGCCTTCACCTTCGAGGACGAGGCCAGCCGCTTCATGCGCGCCACGGTGGGCGTCCTGGTGGTACTGCTGTTCATCGCCGCGCTCCGGCTCATGCGTTCGGCCCGGCCGCGCTACGTGCCGCCCAGCGAGGCCGACATGCAGTCCGTGCGGACCATCGTGGCCGACTCGCCGCAGACCCCGGCGTACCTGGCCCTGCTGGGCGACAAGAACATCCTGCTCTCCACCAAGGGTGACGGCTTCCTGATGTACGGGGTGGCCGGGCGCAGCTGGGTGTGCATGGGCGACCCCGTGGGCCCGCCCGCGGCCCGGGCCGAACTGGCCTGGCGCTTCCGCGAGATGGTTGACCTCTACGCCGGGTGGACCGTGTTCTATCAGGTGGACCGGGTGAACCTGCCCCTGTACCTCGACCTCGGCCTGTCGCTCATCAAGATCGGCGAGGAGGCGCGCGTGCCCCTGCCGGACTTCTCCCTGGCCGGGCAGGCGCGCAAGGGCCTGCGCTACACGCGCAACATGGTGGAGAAGGAAGGCGCGGTGTTCGAGATCGTGCCCGTTGAGGGCGTGCCCGCCATCCTGCAGGAGATGAAGGCGGTTTCCGATGCGTGGCTTGCAAGCAAGAACGCAAGGGAGAAAAAGTTCTCCCTGGGCTTCTTCTCCGACGAATACATGCTGCAATGCCCGCAGGCCGTGGTGCGCAAGGACGGCCGCATGGTGGCCTTCGCCAACATCTGGGAGGGAGCGCACCGCGAGGAACTTTCCGTGGACCTGATGCGCTACCTGCCCGACGCCCCGCCAAGCGTGATGGAGTACCTGTACATCATGCTCATGCTCTGGGGCCGCGAGCAGGGCTTCCTGTGGTTCAACCTGGGCATGGCGCCCTTCTCCGGCCTGGAGAGCCACGCCCTGGCCCCAACCTGGGCCAGGCTCGGCTCGCTGCTTTACACCCATGGCGGCCAGCTGTACAACTTCCAGGGCTTACGCCGCTTCAAGGACAAATTTGATCCCGTGTGGGAGTCGAAATATCTGGCCAGCCCCGGCGGCACGGTTCCGCCGCGCGTGCTGGCCAACATCGCCACCCTGGTTTCGGGCGGCATGCGGGGAGTCATCGCAAAATGAGACGTCTGTTTTCGCCGCTTCTGGCGGTGTGCGCCCTGGCTATGCTGCTTCTGGCCACCCCGGCCTGCGCCAAGCCGGAAAAAGCTCCGGAGAAGCTCAGCTTCGGCGTGTTCGGGGAAGTGCTCATCTACCGCAACATGGACCAGAACGGAGGCGAGCCCGGCCGCGCCGTGCTGCTGTTGTCCGAGGGCGCCTGGGACGCGCGCATGGACAAGGCCGCGCGCCAGATCGCGGACATGGACGCAACCGTTGTGGGCATAGACACCAAACGCCTGCTGGAGCCCCTGCGCGCCAAGGCCGACGGCTGCTTCTACCAGGCCTGGGAATTCGAGGGCCTGTCCAAGATCGTGCAGAAGACCCTGGGCTACAAGGGCTACCACCAGCCCGTGCTGGCGGGCTTCGGCGAGGGCGCGAGCGTGGCCTACGCCACCTTTGCCCAGGCCCCCAAGGAGATCTTCGCCGGGGCCATCGCGCTCGGCTTCAGCCCCCGCGTGGCCGTGGGCAAGCCCTTCTGCGCGGCCAACGGCTACCAGTTCGACAACGCGACCACTGCCGAAGCAGGCATCCTCATGCGCCCGGTGGAGAAGCCGCAGGGCAAGCTCGTCATCATCCAGGGCAAGAACGACCAGCGCTTCTCCCTGACGGAGGCCGAGGGCTTCGCCAGCCAGATTCCCGGCTCCCACGTCACGCCCATCGACGGCGCCGGCCAGGACCTGGCCGAGCCCAAGCTCTGGCGCGCGGCCTTCCGCGAGGCGCTGGACCAGGTAGCCCCGGCCACCAAGGGCGCAAAGGTGCAGGCCAAGGACGTGGACGACCTGCCCCTGGTGGAGGTGCCCGCCGCGCACCCCGGCAAGACGCTGGCCGTCATCGTCACCGGCGACGGCGGCTGGGCCGGCATCGACCAGCAGATCGGCGACATCCTGGTCCGCCACGGCGTGTCCGTGGTGGGCTTCAACTCGCTCAAGTATTTCTGGAACGCCCGCACGCCCGAGGAGATGGCCCACGACCTGGAGCTGACCCTTACGCATTACGGGGCCAAGTGGGGCGCGGACAAGTTCATCGTGGTGGGCTACTCCATCGGGGCCGACGTGCTGCCCTTCATGACCGGCCGCATGAGCGAAGGCGTGAAGGCCAAGCTCGCCGTGGTGGCCATGCTGGGGCCCGGCACCCACGCGGACTTCGAGTTCCACCTCTCCAACTGGCTGACCACGGAGAACGTGCCCGAGGGCGCGCCCATGATCCCGGAGATGGCCAAGCTTTCCAAGACCAACGTGCTGCTCGTTTGCGGCGACGAGGAAGAAGGCACCCTGTGCCAGAACTATCAGGCTCCCAACGTGAAGAACCTGATCGTTCCCGGCGGCCATCATTTCAACAAGGAATACGACCACATCGCCCTGACCATTCTGCGCGAGGGCGGCATCGCCCCGCAGCAGTAGCAGAGAGAGCCCAGGAGCAAAGCCGTGAGCGCACCCGCGAAATCCCGTCTGGCGTACATCGACAACGTGCGCATCTTCCTGTCCATGCTGGTGGTGGCGCACCATGCGGGCCAGCCCTTCGGCCACGACGGCTGGTGGCTCTACCAGTCGCAGCTCAAGAGCCAGTGGATCGGCCTGTTCTTCAGCGTCAACGAGGCCTTCTTCATGGGCCTGTTCTTCCTCATCGCGGGCTATTTCCACCCCGGCAGCCTGGACCGCAAGGGCCCCCTCAAGTTCGTGCTCGACCGCCTGTGGCGCTTCGGCGTGCCCATCGCGGTCATGGTCCTCGGCATCACGCCCATCTTCATGTACTTCCACGACATCATCTGGAAGCACATGGAGCTGACCTCGTACCTGGACTACTACCTGGGCGCGTACCTGGGCATCACCGCCCCCCCGGCCGGGTGGACCGGCCCCAAGGGCCCGAACCAGGAATTCGTGCACCTCTGGTTCATCGAGAACCTGTTCATTTACGGCTGCGTGTACGCCCTGTACCGCTTCTTCGCCGGCAGCCGCGACGCCAAGCCCGCCAGCCTGCCGCAGGAGCCCATCGCTCCGGCCACGGCCCACTGGGCGCTTGTGAAGCTCGTGCTCTGGCTCACGGTCAGCACCTACCTCATCCGCATCTGGAAGAGCGTGGACGACTGGAAGGTGCTGCTGGGCTTCTGGGAGATCGAGTTCGCGCACTTCCCGCAGTACGTAACCATGTTCGTGCTGGGCATAATCGCCGCGCGCCGCAACTGGTTCTCGCGCTTCCCGGCCAAGGCGGGCTTCGTGTGGCTTTGGATCGGCGTCGTCTGCGTGGCGCTGTGCTTCGCCCGCGGCGTGGGCTTCAACTTCCCCTTCTGGAACGGCGGGGCCGACCCCATCGCCATCCTGCGCGCCACCTGGGAAAGCTTCTTGTGCGTGGGCTTCTGCGCGGGCCTGCTTACCCTCACCCGCGAACGCTTCCCGGGCCAGACGCCCTTCACCAAGGCCCTGTCCGACAGCTCCTTCGCCGTGTACATCTTCCACGTGCCCGTGGTGACGCTTCTGCAGTACGCCTTTGCGGGCTCGGGCCTCGGCCCCTTCGAGCAGTTCGTGGCCATCTCCATCCTGGGCATCCTCATCAGCTTCCCGCTGGCGCACTATGTGCTGCGGCGGCTGCCCATCCTGGGCAAGGCCCTGTAGCGCGTACAATCCCGTAGGCCGGCTTCGTTTTTGTCGGCCAGAATTGTAGGTGCGCGGCCCTGCGCCGGCGCAACCTGCCGGGATCATTCGTCGTACGAGCTGGCGTTGTTCTTGCTTGGCTCCTCCCAAACCGGAGGAGCCCCATGGAAACCGTAAGCACGCCGTACGGGCGCGTCCCCGTTGTCGGCATTGTGGAACGTTTCGAGGACGGAGCGGTGATGTCCTGCACGCCCGCGTGCGAGGCCGTGTTCGAAACGCCCCTTGGTTCCCTCTGCGCCCAGCACACCACCGACGACCTGCGCCGCCGCACGGTGCAGGCCATCTCCTTCCACCACACCGGCGCCCTGCGCGCCCTGCCGCTGGAACGGCCCACCCGCATCGAGACCCCTGCCGGGCCCATGGTCGTCGAGCTGGTGACCTTCCACCCGGACGGCTCGCTGTGCCGGGCCTTTCCCTTGAACGGCAAGCTCTCCGGCTACTGGACCCAGGAGGACGAGGGCCGCCTGGCCACGCCGCTGGAACTGCACACGCCGCTCGGGCCCATGCGGGCACGGTACATCGGCGCCTGCTTCGCCCCGGCCGGGGCCCTTTTGAGCCTCACCTTGTGGCCGGGCGAGGTGCTCACCGTGCCCACGCCCGTGGGGCCCCTGGCCGCGCGCGTGGGGGTGAGCTTCCGCCCCGGCGGCGGCCTGCGTTCCCTTGAACCCGCAAAGCCCCAGTCCATTCCCACGCCTGCGGGCCTGATCCAGGCCTACGACCTGGACGCGGTGGGCATCAGCGGCGACGTGAACTCCCTTGGCTTCGGCCGCGACGGCAGCATCACCCGCGTGAGCACGAGCCTGACCAGGGTGCTGGCCAGCGGCCCGCACGAGGACGAGCGCGTGTACGCGCCGGAAAGCCGCGAAAGCCTCTGCGGCGACGGCGAACGCGAACCCGTGCCCATGCGGCTGGAATTCGAGGAAGGTCTGGCGCGCATCAGAACGCGCGACGACGTGCCCTGGCAGGAGCTGGACCTCTCGGCCTGGACCCTGCGGACGGAGCCGTATCTTGTGCAGTTCGCCAACCCCTTCGGGCGGCTGGGCTGCGCCTGCTAGGCGCTTTCGGCGGGCGGGAAATCAGGGTTCGTCGGAGAGCAGCCAGGCGATGGCCTCGGCCTCGTCCAGGAACAGCCGGTAACACTGCCCCTTGTTCTGCATCAGGTGCTCAAAGAAGCGCGCGCTGACCATGTTCTCCGCCAGGTCCAGGGAGGCTGTGCGCCGTTTGTCCGGGCGCGGCGGGTAGTTGTGCACCACGTACTCGAAGACGTCGGGGATGCTGGCCCGGGGGGCGACGCCCCGCACATCCATCAGAAAGCGCATGTGGCCCGATGTTTCCGCTATCTGTTCCAGACGCCGGTGCTGCTCCGCCGCTCCCGCGTAGAAGAAGGTTCCGTTGAGGGTGATGCGGCAATAGCCCTCGCCTTCGGTCACCGCGATGTCGAGCTTCTGGTCCATGCGCCTCCTCAAGGCAAGCCATATCCTCCCAAGACAATCCGCCTATCTCCCGGAAGGTGTTTGCCCCAAATACCTATCCGCCCCGGTGCAGTCAACATACTCCACGTACGACAACCAGCGCGAAACATTCCCAAAGATCAAAAAAATGGCTACGCAGGCCACTGTGTCCTCGCCGAAGTTTTCCCGCAGCTGCGGCACCGGCCGGGCCCAAGTGCACGCCCTGCCGAAGCCGAGGGGTGCCGAAACGCGGCCTGGGCGCCAGTACAGATATTCCTCCTGCAATTCCAGGGCGTGTGCCCAATCGAAGATCGTTGCAGCCTATTTGACGTATTTGATTTGCCGCTGCTATAGCCCCTGCGCAACCATGCCGAGAGGACACAACCGAGTGGGGGATGAAAATGGCGAACGACTCTGATGGTTCTGATCGCAGACAATTTCTCAAGGCCGCGGCCATGTCGACCTGCGGCCTGCTGTTCGGCGCCGGGCCGGCCCGCGCCGAATCGGGCGGGGGCGTACTCCAGGTCTGGTCCTGCGGCGGCCTGGCCGAGGCCATGATGCCCATCAACGAGCGCTTCCAGAGCGCCACCGGAACCCGCGTGGCCTACACCGGAGCCTTTGCCGCCGCGCTGGGCAAGTCGCTCCTGGGCTCGGCCACCGCCGACGTCTTCGCGGGCCGGGTGCTCGACCTGGCCAAGAAGCTGCGCTCCACGGGCAAGATGACCTCCTTCGTGCCCCTGTGCTTCAGCCGCTATGTGCTGGTGACGCCCAAGGGCAACCCGGCGGGCATCAAGGGCATAGAGGACCTGGCCAGGCCCGGCGTGCGCGTGGTGCTGGCTCCGGAGGCCTCGCCCCCGGGCGGCGCCGCGGCGCTCAAGATTCTGGAAAAGGCCGGCATCCTGGAAGCGGCGAAAAAGAACGCCGTGACCCTGGGCAGCTGCGTGCAGCGCACCATGGACGACGTCATCAGCGGCCGGGGCCACGTTTCCGTGGTGGAGCTGCGCGTGACCAGACTGCCGGACTTCGCCGGCAAGCTGGACGTGGTGGACATCGACGAGGGCCTGTTCCCCCCGGGTCCGCTCACCTTCACCGCCGGGGTGATGAAGAGCGCCAAGAATCCCGCCCTGGCCGCAAGCTACGTCAAGCACCTCACCTCCGCCGAGGGCCAGGCCCTTTTCGAGCGCCAGGGCTTCATCCCCGCCGCCTCGGACAAGGGCCGCCAGCTCATCGAAAAGTTCGGGGTGAAGGATGTGTAGCGCCGCCACCAACCAGGAAACCGGCACCACGAAGCTCACCCGCGTCAGGCGGGGCGTGCAGATGCTCGGCGCGGCCGTGCTGGGCCAGTGGTCGCTCTACGGCGTGCTGCGCTGTCCGTTCATCGTGCCTTACGTGAGCTGCCAGAACTGCCCGGTCATCACCTGCCACGGGCGGCTGGTATCCATGTTCTGGGGCTTCTGGCTGCTGCTGCCGCTCTCGGCCCTTGTGGTGGGCCGGGCCTTCTGCGGCTGGGCCTGCCCGGGCGGGCTGGCCGTGCAGATCATCAGCAAACTGGCCGAGAAGGGCCGCAGCTTCGGCGACAGGTTCAGCCGCTACGCCTCCCTCGGCAAATATCTGGCCATCGCCGCCAGCCTGTACGTGCTGTTCCCCATGGGCCAGCCCAGGGCCGACGTGCCCATCCGCGTGGGCGAATTCGTGCAGGCCATGGCCCTCACCTTCGAGCACGCGAGCCAGCCCTGGCTGGTGCGCTCCACCATCGTGCTGGGCTTCCTGGTGCTGGGCATGGGCCTGGCCGGGGCCTGGTGCCGCTTCGCCTGCCCCACGGGTGGCGCGCTGGAGCTGGTCAAGCGCTTCTCGCTGCTCAAGGTCTTCAAGACCTCGGCCTGCAACGGCTGCGGCGGCTGCACCCGCGTGTGCGAAATGGCCACCCGGCCGGAAGAGGCCAACTGCACCAATTGCGGCGACTGCCTGAACTCCTGTCCCGTGGGAGCCATCGGCTTCGGGCGCAAGCCCAAGGCCTAGCCGCCAGCAACAATGCCGCCACGCATGAACACCGCCGCCGCCCTGGGTGTCCGGGCCCATCCCTGCTTCAACAGGGAGGCCTCGGGCACCTGCGGCCGCGTGCACCTGCCCGTGGCGCCCAAGTGCAACATCCAGTGCAATTACTGCAATCGCAAGTACGATTGCGTGAACGAGTCGCGCCCCGGCGTGACCAGCGCGGTTTTGAAGCCCTTCCAGGCCCTGGAGTACACGAAGCAGGTGCTGGACAAGGAACCGCGCATCACGGTCATCGGCATCGCCGGGCCCGGCGACCCCATGGCCAACCCGGCGGAGACGCTCGAAACCATGCGCCTCATTCACGAGGCGTACCCGCACATGCTCTTCTGCCTGTCCAGCAATGGCCTGGCCATGCCGGAGTACGTGGACGACCTGGCGGCCCTGGGCGTCACCCACGCCACCGTGACGCTGAACACCGTGGACCCGGCCATCGGCGCCAGGATCTACTCCTGGGTGCGCGACGGAAACGTGGTCTACCGCGGCCAGGCCGCGGCCGAGCTCATCCTCTCCCGCCAGCTGGCGGCCATCGAGAGCCTGAAGGCCCACGGCCTGGCGGTGAAGGTCAACACCATCATGATTCCGGGCGTGAACACCATCGACGGCGGCGCGCCGCCCCTTTCTCCGATCAAGGCCGTGGCCGAGAAGGCCCGGGAGCTCGGCGTGGACCTCATGAACCTGATGCCCATGCACCCCACTGCGGGCACGCCCTTCGGCGACTTGGCCGAACCCACCAAGGACGAGGTCACGGCCGTGCGCGCCGAGATCGGCCACCTGGTGCCGCAGATGACCCATTGCCGCCGTTGCCGGGCGGACGCCGTCGGACTGCTCTGCAGCGACCGCTCCGGCGAACTGGGCGGCGTCCTGGCCGCCTGCGGGAAGCTGCCCCCGCAGGGCCAGGACGATCGCCCGCATATAGCTGTCGCCACGCGCGAGGGCCTGCTCATCAACCAGCACCTGGGCGAGGCCAAGCGCTTCCAGATCTGGGGCAAGGACGGCCATGGCGGCTTCCGTCTTGTGGAGGAGCGCCAGGCTCCCACGGCGGGCTGCGGCCCCACTCGCTGGGAGGATCTGGCCAAGCTCCTGTTCGACTGCCGGGCCGTGCTGGTGGGCGCCGTGGGCGACACCCCGCGTAAGATTCTGGCCGAGCGCGGCGTCATCGCCGCCTCCTGCTCCGGCTTCATCGAGGACGCCCTGCGGGTGGCCTACGGCGAGACCGGCGTGGATGGCCTGGAGGTGCTGCGGGCCAAGCATGGCGGGCTTTCCAAGCCCTGCTGCGGCACGGGCGAGGGGTGCTAGCAAGAGCAAGAGGAACGAGGGAGAACAAGGGGCGCCGCCCCTTGGACTCCGCCAGGGAGCATGCGCACCCTGGACCCGCACATGAAAATGGGAGGCCATATGACCAGAGCAACGTGGGAAAAAGTGTTCGAGTACGCGTCCATGCCGGTGCACGGCACCCTGTCGCGCAAGCTGCGCAAGGGCATCAAGATCCAGGTGAACGAGGGCCGCATTTACGAGATGGCCACCGTGTTCTTGGGCGAGGACTTCCTGCGCGTGACCGAGAAAAGCGGCAAGGAAATGGTCAACACCTATTACTCCTGGGAAAAGCTCACCTGCGTGCGCACCCTGGGCGAGGTGGACGAGTAGATTTTTGGCGGGCAAGGGGCGCTGCCCCTTGGACCCCGCCAGGGGGTATGTACCCCCTGGACCCGCATAGGGGTAAGGAGCCAGTAGGTACAGCCATGTGTTGCCTTTCGACCTGAAGAGGCC
>CAYUOW010000084.1:0-11059 GCA_964446455.1 uncultured Desulfocurvus sp. | reverse complement strand
GGCCAAAATGTCCTCCACGCCCGGGGGCGGGGTCAGCGCGCCGGGCCGCAGGCCAATGACATGAACAGGATTCGGGCATTTGTCGAACATGAGGTTCTCTTATCGCGAACCCGCGCCGGGGTGAAGGGGGAGAACGGGGGAAAAGAGCGCAGGCGGAATCCCGTCTGCGTAGAGGGTTTTCCCGGCATCGTCTGCGGATCCGCTTCCGCCCATGTCGAACACCACATAGCGCACGTCCAGGGGGGCCAAGCCGGCCCGGCGCAGGTGCTCCCCGGCCGCTTTCTTGGCCTCCGACACCAAGAGCGCCGTGAGCCTGCGCCCCGCGTCCGGCGGCAAAAGCGCCAACACCTGGGCCGCCGTGTTGGCCCGGGCAATGGCCTCGTGCGCCGCGACATCCGCGCCCGTCCCGGCTTCCGCCGCCCGGCGGGCCAAGAGGCCGAAGTCCAGCTCCGCCTTGCGCGCGTGGGTGTTTTCGAAACCCTGGGCCTGCTTGACCAGCTTGCCGAAGAACACGGCCCAGACCACGGTGCCAAAGCCGCGCTCCACGGCGGCGCGCAGGGCATGCGCGAAAAAGTCCGCCGCCTGGACCAGGCAGACCTCCGGGGCGAAGGGGTGCCGTTCCTGAAAAAAGCGTTCGCTGCGGCGGCCCGTGGTCATGACGGCGCATTTGTGCCCGGCGGCCTTGGCCACGTCCAGGCTGCGGGCCACGCACTCGGCCCAGGCCCCGTGGCTGTACGGCCGCACAATGCCGCCCGTGCCCAGGATGGAAATGCCGCCCGTGATGCCCAGGCGCGGGTTCAGGGTGTGCTTGGCGATGTCTTCGCCGCCGGGAACCTCTATGACCACCAGGGCGATGCCCTTGAAATAGTCCGGCAGCACCTCCAGCACGCTTGCGCGGATCTGCTCCAGCGGACCGGGGTTGATGGCCGCCTGCCCCACCGCCACCGGCAGGCCGGGCAGGGTCACGCGGCCCACCCCCGCGCCGCCGCCGATGAGCACATGGGGGCCAACGCCGGAAAAGGCCGGGTCCAGCGTCACCTGGGCCTCGATGCGCGCCCCGTGGGTGGCGTCCGGGTCGTCGCCGCCGTCCTTGATGACGGCCGCGCGCACGGCCAGGCCGTCCTCGGCCACGCTGGCGATGGGAATGGAAAGCCGGCCCTCGTGCGGGGGGTGCGGAGGCGGCAGGGGAATGTCCACGCTGGCCGGGGCCACGCCGGTAAGGGCGAAGAGCGTGGCCGCACGCGCTGCGGCCGCCGCTGCGGAACCGGTGGTGAAGCCCTCGCGCAGGGTTTTGCCCGGCCGGGAGGCGTCGCGTCTGCTCACACGGCACCCCGCGGGGCCACGAGCTTGAAGGGACCGTCCAGCACCGGGGCGTGGGCCGCGCGGGCGATGTTCCGCAGCATGGCCGGGAACAACAGGCCGTGGGCCGGGTACATGCCCCACCAGTACCACAGCCCCCACAGGCCGCGCGGGCGGAAGCTCGTCAGAAGCGACAGCCGCGTGGCCTCCTGCCCGGCGAAGCTCGTCGGGGTCAGGGTCAACTCCAGGGTGGCCGCCCCGGGCACCTTCATCTCCGCCAGCAGCAAAAGGCGCTTGCCCGGTTCCACGTCCAGCACGCGCCAAAAATCCAGGGCGTCGCCCGGGCCAAGGCCCTCCGGGTCGCGCCGTCCGCGCATGTGCCCCGGTCCGCCCACCAGCTTGTCCGCCAGGCCGCGCAAACGCCAAAGGATGTCTCCCGCGTACCAGCCCGTGTCGCCGCCGATGCGCGCCACCGCGTCCCAGATGCGGGCCAGGGGCGCTTCCAGGGTCACGGCGTAGTCCGCAGTGAAGAGCACGCCGCCGGCAAAGGGCGCGTCGCCCGCCTTGGTCCACTCCGCCGGGCACTGGGTGCGGCCGGGCAGGAAATCCGGCGCGCAGGCGTGGCCCGCGTCGAAGCAGCAGCTTGGCGCAGGGCCCTGCTCCGCCTCGGCCAGGGCCAGGGCGATGGCGTCGAAGCAGGACAGGAGCTTCTGGGGCACAAGGTCCAGGATGCGCTTGTCGTGGCAGACCACCTCGTTCTTCAGCCCCTCGATGAGCGGGCGGATGAGGTGCGCGGGCACCGGGGTGATGAGATTGACCCAGAAGGCGCTCAAGGTGGGCGTCAGGAAGGGCAAGGGGACGATGAGCGGGGTGCGGATGCGTGCGGCGCGCGCATAGATGCGGAACAGCTCGCCGTAGGTGATGACGTCCGGCCCGCCGATGTCCAGCGTCAGCCCGGCGGTGGCCGGATTCTCCAGGCAGCCCACCAGGTAGCCCAGCACGTTGGACACGGCGATGGGCTGGCAGCGCGTGCGCACCCAGCGCGGGGTGATCATGACCGGCAGGCGCTCCACCAGGTTGCGGATGATCTCGAAGGAGGCGCTGCCCGAGCCCAGGATGACCGCGGCACGCAGCACGGTCGCGGGCACCGGGCCTTCGGAGAGGATGCGCCCCACCTCGGACCGGGAGCGCAGGTGCTCGGAAAGCCCCGGCGCTCCGTCCTCCGCCTCGCTGGCGCCCAGGCCGCTCAAATAGATGATGCGCGAGACCCCGGCCTCGGCCGCGGCCTGGGCCATGTTCTCGGCCGCCTCGCGGTCGGCCCGGGCGAAGTCGCCTCCGGCGCCCATGGAGTGCACCAGATAGAACGCGGCCGTGCAGCCGCGCATGGCCTTGGCCAGGCTGTCCCGGTTGGTCACGTCCGCAGGCAGGATCTTGAGCTTGGGGTGCGCGCCCCAGGGCCGCGCGGCCAGCTTGCGCGGGCTGCGCACCCCGGCGTGCACGGCATAGCCGCGCGCCAGCAGAAGCGGCACCAGCCGCCCGCCCACATAGCCCGTGGCGCCGGCGACGAAGACTGTTCCGGGCTCCACGGCCCTACTCCTTGCGCTGCCAGCCCAGGCGGGTCAGGCAGTCGGCCATGGCCTTGTCACGCTCCGGCCCCTGGGCCTGCGGCCCGATCTTGCCTTCGCAGAACTGCGAGTCCTGCTCGAACAGCTGGTCCTCCTTGCGCGGGCTGGCCATCTGCGGGTGGGTCCAGTCCTTGGACTTGGGCAGGCAGCCGCCAAGAACGCTCGCGAGAAGCAGCACGAGCAGCAGACGGGCGAAGAGGGCTTTGGCGCGCATGAGGGTTCCTCCCGAAGAATTAGGGCAGAGTCAGTTCCGCGGCCGGGGCCACCTGGGCGAACACCGCGCCCAGGGCAGCCAGGTAGGCCGTCTGCACATCGGCCGCGGCAACGCTGCGCCCGCCGAAGGAGAGGTCGCGCGTGGCGCAGGCGTCCGAGGCCAGGCGGCAGGCGAAGCCCAGGTCAAAGGCCGCGCGCACCCCGGTATCCACACACATATGCGTCATCATGCCGCAGATGGTCAACCGCGTGGCGGAAAAACCGCGCAGAATCTCCAGCAGGTCCGTGTCGCGGAAGGAGTTGGGGAAGTGCTTGGTCACCACGGCCTCCCCCGCCCGCGGGGCCACCAGGGGGTGGATCTCCGCACCCGGCGTGCCGGGGATGAAGAAGGTGGAGCCGGGGCGGATGCTCTCGTGCCGCACGTGGACCACGGGCAGCCCGGCCGCGCGGAAGCGCTCCAAGAGCCCGGCGGCCACGCGCCCCGCGGCCTCGGCCCCCACGAGCTCCATGGCTCCGCCCGGGAAATAGTCGTTCTGGATGTCGATGATGACCAGCGCGTCGCTCATGCCCATGCCTCACTTCGGTTTTTCGTGCTTCCGGTGCGGGTTCCCCTATCACCATTTCGCCCGCAGGCCAATGCGTGGAATCTCCCTAGGACACCCTCCTGGTCGAGCGCGCCCTCCACTCTGAATTATTGTACGGCAAAGCGTTTCGATACCACTTGACATTGAACTTCATTTTCATTTAGACAGGGTCCCATGCTTGACGAGCCTGAATTTCCCCGCACCAACAAACAGTCCGGACCCGCCCTTTCGCGGCCGGGACACACTCCCCCCAAGGAGGAGCCATGACGTTCAAACGCAACATGTGGGACCACGAGGACTACCACTGCCCCATCATCGGCACCTGCCTGACCACGGCCGAGCTGCGCAAGCTGGCCGCGCGCGTGCAGCTGGTGCTGCCCCCAAACGCCTCGGACTACGAGCTGCACGGCTGCTTCGTCACCCTGGCCAAGCGGCCGGAGCGGCCCGCCAAGATCGTGCAGAAGTTCCTGGACCGCAAATTCCTGCGCCAGATGAAACGCTTCGCCAAGGCCGAGGGCGACGAGGCGCTCTGGTCCCTGTGGACCGAAATGGCCGACGCGGGCGACATTCCCGGCGCCTTCTGGGCCGTCATGCGTCACCAGGGCGCCAGCGAGAAGCTGCTGGCCCAGATCTACGGCGAGGTGCACATGCTCTCTCACCTGGTGGGCGCCAGCACCCGGGCCGACCTGCGCAGACTCTCCGAGGCCCAGGCCAAGGTGGAGCAGCTCACGGGTGTGCTGGCCGAACGCAAGACCGTGCTGCGCGACGCCGTCGCCGTATGGAAGCGCCGCACCCTGGAGCTGGAACGCGAACTGACGGCCGAGCGCGCCCGGCGTGAGAAGATCGAACGCGAACGCATTTCCCTGCGCGAGCTGCTTGAATCGCGCAGCATGGCCGAGCTGGAACGCGACCGCGAGGCCCTCTCCGCGCAGATGGAGCAGCTGCAGGACCGCCTGGTGCTCTCCGAGGCCGAGGCCCGCCGCCAGACCATGATCATCGAGGGCAACTACCGCGAGGAATCCCTTCTGCGCAGCCAGCTGGCCGAGCGCGACCGCGAGGTGGAGGCCCTGGAGCTGGCCCTGCTGCAAGGCTTGCAGCCCAAGCCCCCCTGCGGCGCGGCCTGCGACAACCCGGCCGCCTGCCCCTGCCCGCACCTGCGCGGCAAGTGCGTGCTCTACGTGGGCGGCAGAAGCGGCTTGAAGGGCCAGTACCGCCTGCTGGGCGAGCGCTTCGGCTGCGAGGTGCTGCACCACGACGGCGGCGTGGAGCAGTCGCCCCAGCACCTGCAGCAGCTGCTTTCCAAGGCCGACGCCGTGGTCTGCCCCGTGGACTGCGTGAGCCACGACGCCTGCGCAATGGTCAAGCGCATGTGCAAAAGCAGCATGAAACCCGTGCTGTTCGCCAGGTCGTCCGGGTTGTCCAGCCTGGCGTCGTCCCTGGCGGCGCTGGATCGCGCGTGCCAATAGTTCGGGCCTGCCAATAGTTTGGGCAGGCAAGGGAAGTCAGGGGGCGCTGCCCCCTGCACCCCCGCCAAAGGGAATGATTCCCTTTGGAAACCCCGTATGGGGGGACCGGGCGGCATGCCCGCCAGCCCTGCCGACAGCCCGCCCCGCCGGGGCGCCCCGCTCACGTCCTCGAGCCCGGGCGTCCCGGCGGCTTCCCGCCCTGTGCCATGCGTCGCGGACACATAGAAAAATCGCGCCCTCTCCTTGTCATGAAAGCGCAGCTTGTGTAACGGCATGAGGAGCCTTCCGCCGCGTTTTCCGGCGGTTTGCGCGCCCCCTCCCCCCAGGGGCATGCCGCGAGGTGCGGTTGCGCGCTCAAACCAGCAGAGGCGCCCATGACCCTGAAGCTTCGCATCTACATGCCCGCCGGGCTGCTCTTCTCCCTCGTGGTGTGCATGTTCCTGGCCACCTGGTACGTCTCCAGCGCCCAGAAGGACGACGCCCTGGTGGTCAACCTCGCGGGCAGGCAGCGCATGTTGAGCCAAAAGATGGCCAAGGAGACCCTGCTGCTCGCCGCCGTGAAGGAAGCCGGGCAGGACGCCCAAAAGCTCGAGGCCAAGATCGACGCCACCATGCGCGTGTTCGAGGTCACCCTGGCCGCCCTGGCGCGTTCCGGCCCGGCCCCCGTAACCCTGGACCCCAACGGGCCCAAGCGCCCCCTGCCCGCGGCCAACGCGGAAACCACGGCGCAGCTCGGCAAGGTGGAGGCCCTGTGGGCCGACTACCGCGCGCGCCTTGCCGCCTGGCGCGAGAAGCCCGGCTCGGACCCTGCCGCCCTCTTGCAGGCCAGCGAGACCATCAACCTGGAAATGGACAAGGCCGTGAGCCTGCTGCAGCGCGAGAGCGAAGGCCGCGTGGGCGCGCTGCTGCTGACCCAGGCGGTTCTGGCTGTGCTGGCCCTGGGCCTGGCTTTGGCCTTGGTGTGGAGCACCCGGCGCAACATCCTTGAACCCCTGCAGCGGCTCATCGGCTTCGCCGAGCGCATCGGCACGGGCGATCTGCACACCTGCGTCGAGGGTGTCTGCCATGCGGAGCTGGGCGCGCTCCAGCAATCGCTGGAAAAGATGCTGCTCGACCTCAAGACCAAGTTCGGCTTTGCCGAGGGCGTGCTCGGCGCCATCGCCGACACCTTCCCCTACCTGGTGCTGGACAAGGACGGGCGGCTCACCCATGTGAACCAGCTCATGCTCGACCTCTTGGAAATGGGCGGCAAGCCCACGGACTACCACGGCCAGACCCCGGGCCAGTTCTTCTACGACGAGCCCGGCAAGGACACCCGTTCCGCCCGGGCGGCCAGGGAGCGCCAGGCCATACGCAACGAGATGCAGTACACCACGCGCAAGGGCAACCCGAAGTCCATCCTGGTGAGCGCGAACCCCATCTCCGGCTTTGACGAGCAGCCCTTGGGCCTGTTCAGCTTCTACTACGACCTCACCCTGATGCGCTCGCAGGAGGCGCAGCTGGCCAAGCAGCGCGAGACCATGCGCGGCCTTGCGGAACAGGCCGAAGGCATTGCGCAGATGGTGGCGCAGACCACGGTTGATCTGCGCAGGCAGGTGGAAAGCACCACCCGCGACGCCCACTATCAGGGCGGCAAGGTGGACGACACGGCCCAGTCCACCCAGGGCCTGGACAGCAAGGTGCGCGAGGTGGCCCAACGCGCCCAGGCCGTGACCGACGAAGCCACCGAGGCCATCCGCCAGGCCCGGGACGGCGAAACCTCGGTGCAGGACGTCACCCGCTCCATCCACGAGGTGGACGCCCTGGCCAAGGGCCTGGCCCAGGCCATGGAAAACCTGGGGGCCCAGGCCGGGCAGATCGGCGGCATCATCACCGTCATCCAGGACATTGCCGACCAGACGAACCTGCTGGCCCTGAATGCCGCCATCGAGGCCGCCCGCGCGGGCGATGCCGGACGCGGCTTCGCCGTGGTGGCCGACGAGGTGCGCAAACTGGCCGAAAAGACCATGGCCGCCACCCGCGACGTGACCGAGGCCATCACCGCCATTCAGCGCGGCATCACCGAGAACATCGCCAGCACCGGCGAGGCCGGCAGGGCCATCGGCAGCAGCCGCGACCTGGCCGGTCGCTCCGGCCAGGCCCTGCAGGAGATCGTCCAGATCGTCGGGCGCACCGAGGAGCAGATAGCGGCCATCGCCGCCCTGGCCAGCGACCAGGCTTCCTTGAGCGGCAACATCAGCGAGGCCCTGCGCGAGATCCAGCAGGTCTCGTCCAACACCCTGGGCGGCATGGAGGACGCCGAAAAGGCGCTGCAGGAGCTGGCCGCGAGGACCGGCGAACTGGGGCAGATCATTGAGAGCCTCAAGTGTGAACATGAGCGCGACGCGGCCTGCGGAGGCGCCGAGTCCTCCAAGGCACTGCCGGGGGGCGCGGGCAAGGCGTCGTAGCCCTTGGGCAACAGGCCGGATTTACAGCAACAAATTCGTTCTTCCCAGCCGCCGCTTTTTGGGATAAACGAGCAGGTTCCGTTGTTTGAGAATCCGGCCCGGCAGGCTTCGCGCCGCCGCAGCCCCCTAAGAGAGAGGTTCATCCATGCCCCTGTGCACCATAGAGGAAGCCATCGAGGATATCCGGCAGGGCCGGATGGTCATCATGGTCGACGACGAAGACCGCGAGAACGAGGGCGACCTTGTCGTCGCGGCCGAGAAGACCACCCCCGAAATCATCAATTTCATGGCCAAGTTCGGCCGCGGACTCATCTGCCTGGCCATGGAGCCGGCGATGATCGACCGCCTTGAGCTGCCGCTCATGGCCCAGTCGAACCAGTCCAAATTCGGCACCAACTTCACCGTCTCCATCGAGGCGCGCGAAGGCGTCACCACCGGCATCAGCGCCTTTGACCGCAGCCACACCATCCTCACCGCCGTGGCCGACGGCGTGAAGGCCGGCGACGTCGTGACCCCCGGCCACGTGTTTCCGCTTCGCGCCCGCAGCGGCGGCGTTCTGGTGCGCGCCGGCCAGACCGAGGGCAGCGTGGACATCGCCCGCCTTGCCGGCTGCAAGCCCGCGGGCGTCATCTGCGAGATCATGCGCGACGATGGCCAGATGGCCCGCATGCCGGACCTGGAAGTCTTCGCGGCGGAGCACGGCCTCAAGATCTGCTCCGTGTCCGACCTCATCAAGCACCGCATGAAGTTCGGCGGCAAGGCCATCACCAAGATCGCCGACGCAGAGCTGCCCACCCGCTGGGGCCAGTTCAAGACCGCGGCCTTCCACTCCGAGGCCGACGGCCGCACGCACATCGCCCTGTACAAGGGCGACATCGCCCCGGACAAGCCGGTGCTGGTGCGCGTGCACAGCGAATGCCTCACCGGCGACGTGTTCGGCTCCATGCGCTGCGACTGCGGCGACCAGCTGGCCGCGGCCATGTGCATGATCGAGAACGAGGGAGCCGGCGTGCTTCTGTACATGCGCCAGGAGGGCCGGGGAATCGGCCTGGGCAACAAGATCCGCGCCTACCACCTGCAGGACGAGGGCTACGACACGGTCGAGGCCAACGTGAAGCTGGGCTTCAAGCCCGACCTGCGCGAGTACGGCACCGGCGCGCAGATCCTGGTGTCGCTCGGCGTGTGCCAGATGAAGCTCATGACCAACAACCCCAAGAAGATCGTGGGCCTTGAGGGCTACGGCCTGAAGGTGGTGGAGCGCGTGCCCATCGAGATGGCCGCCTGCTCCGTGAACGAGCGCTACCTGCACACCAAGAAAGACAAGATGGGCCACATGCTGACCTTCAGCACGCCCGAGAAATAGCCACACCACTTCCGAAACGGAGGACGCAATGTCGCACATCAAAACCATCGAAGGACAGCTGGACGCCAAGGGGCTCAAGGTGGCCATCGTCGCCAGCCGCTTCAACGACTTCATCGTGGACAAGCTCATCGGCGGCGCGGTGGACGCCCTGGTGCGCCACGGGGCCAGCCGCGAGGACCTGGTCCTGGTCAAGATCCCCGGCGCCTTCGAGATGCCGGTCATCGCCAAGAAGCTGGCCGCCAGCGGCAAGTACGACGGCATCGTCTGCGTGGGCGCGGTCATCCGCGGCGCCACCCCCCACTTCGACGTGGTGGTGAACGAATGCGCCAAGGGTCTGGCCGCGGTGAGCATGGAGTACGGCATGCCGCTGGGCTTCGGCGTTTTGACCACGGACAACCTTGAGCAGGCCATCGAGCGCGCGGGAAGCAAGGCCGGCAACAAGGGCGTGGACGCCGCCATGGCCATGCTTGAGACCGCCCGCGTGGCCGCCCAGATCTAAATCGCGCACAGCATGCCCGCCGGATAGGCGGGCTTTACCGGACCCCGCACGGGGGCCCGGCAGGAGTATTCGGTGGCAGCACCCGACAAGAGCAAAGGTTCACGCCGCCAGGGCCGCACCCTGGCTTTCCAGGTCATCTTCGGCCTGGGCTTCGATCCCCAGGAGGAACAGGGGGCGCTTCGGCGCGCCTTTGCCCGCAACCCGGCCGTGGAGACCTGCGAGTCCGAGGAGGCGGTGAGCTTCGCCTCCCAGCTGGTCATGGGCGCCTGCGAGCACATGGCCGACATCGACAAGGTCATCGGCAAGCATTCCGACCACTGGAAGATCGGCCGCATCGGCAAGGTGGAGCTGGCCATCCTGCGCCTCTCCCTCTACGAGATCCTGCACCGCCAGGATATCCCGCTCAAGGTGGCCATCAACGAGGCCATCGAGCTGGCCAAGGGCTTTGGCGACGAGAATTCCCGCGCCTTCGTCAACGGCATCCTGGACGCCGTGGCCCGCGCCGTGGACCAGGGCCGCTTTGGCGACGTGGACAAGAAGATCGACAAGAAGATTGAGAGCAGCACCGACAAGAAGGCCGACGCGCCCGCCGGGAAGACGGCGGCGAAAAAGTCCGGCACCGCCAAATAGCACACGCGCAGCAACGCGCATCTAGGGGAGGCATACGCACGATGGGTTTCGGCAAGTACGATCCGCAGCAGGTTGAGCAGAAGTGGCAGGACAACTGGAACGAGACCCGCTGTTTCGAGGTGGAGGCCGACGCCGCCCGCCCCAAGTACTACGTGCTTGAGATGTTCCCCTACCCCTCCGGCAAGATCCACATGGGGCACGTGCGCAACTACTCCATCGGCGACGTTGTGGCCCGCTACAAGCGCATGCGCGGCTTCAACGTGCTGCACCCCATGGGCTGGGACGCCTTCGGCCTGCCCGCGGAAAACGCCGCCATCAAGAACAAGACCCACCCGGCGGCCTGGACCTACTCGAACATCGCCGACATGCGCACGCAGCTCAAGCGCCTGGGCTATTCCTACGACTGGCGGCGCGAGATCGCCACCTGCCGCCCGGAATACTACAAGTGGGAGCAGCGCTTCTTCATCCAGATGCTGGAAAAGGGCCTGGCCTACCGCAAGAACTCGCCCGTGAACTGGTGCGAGAACTGCAACACCGTGCTGGCCAACGAGCAGGTGGAGGAAGGCAAATGCTGGCGCTGCGACGGCGAGGTGGAGCAGAAGCAGCTGGAGCAGTGGTTCTTCAAGATCACGGCCTACGCCGACCAGCTGCTGGACGACCTGAAACTGCTTGAGGGCAGCTGGCCCGACCGCGTGGTCACCATGCAGCAGAACTGGATCGGCAAGAGCGTGGGCGCGCAGCTCACCTTCCAGGTCAAGGGCATGGACGTAAGCGTCGATGTCTTCACCACCCGGCCCGACACCCTGTGCGGCGCCACCTTCATGAGCCTGGCCGCCGAGCACCCGCTGGTGGAGAAGCTCATCGAGGGCTACGCCGACGCCGAAAAGGTGCGCGCCTTCTGCCGCGATGTGGCCAACATGGACCGCATCCGCC
>CAYUOW010000083.1:0-11236 GCA_964446455.1 uncultured Desulfocurvus sp. | reverse complement strand
GATGAGCCCCTGGAACTCCGTGGAGCTTGCGCTGCCAGCGCCCAGGTAAAGGTTGGTGGCTGTGCTTTGGGCCGTGTTCGCCGCCACGCTGGCTTCCTTGGTGCCGTTGACATAGATGGCCAGCGGCGTGGAGGCGTTTTGCCAGGTGACCGCCACATGGTACCAGGCGCCCGCCGACGGCCGGGTCGTGGAGACGACCTCCGTGTAGTTGTTGTTGCCGGTGCCGTAGCGCAGCCGGAAGCGCAGGTAGCCGTTGCTGTCGATATACAGGCCATAGCATTCGCTGGTGCGGCCCGTATCGCCCTTGTGCAACAGCCATACGCCGGTCTGGGCGCTGGTCATGTTGAACCACAGGGAAACGCCGCCCACGGTCGTCAGCTGGGTGGCCGCGTTGCTTGCGGCGCTCACGTACGTGTTTCCGTTGAAATAAAGTGCGGCGCCGTTGTTGTTCATGATGCCCGGCACCCAGCGCGCCGTGCCGTTGATGGTGCCGGTGACGCCGTTGCCGCTGGCGTCGGAGACGCTGGTGCCGACGTTGTTGTGCATGGGCCAGTACACGGTGTAGCCGCTGGGGGCCGTGCCGTAGGTGGGCTGGGCCTTCTTGAAGGCTAGGTTGAAGTTGCCCACGGTGATGTTCTGGGCGAAGTCGCCCGTGGCTTCCGACCAGCCAAAGAATATCTTGTTCAGCTTGGCGTGGTTGTCCGCGTTCAGGAAGATCACCTGCTGCAAGGTGGGGGGATTGGCCACGGCGTCGTAGTCCGTGGTCACGGTCCTGAAGGCCGTGCTCGGCGTGGCGCTTATGATCCATGTCTTGAGCAGGTAGCAGTACTGTGCCGTGGCGGAACTGGTGGAAGCGGTCGGGCTGGGCGTGGTGAGCCGCGTCAGCTCGTGGCGCACGAAGTACTTGGTGCCGCCGCGCAGCCAGTTCGCCGTGCTTTTGTAATAGGTGCCGAAGAGCCCGTTGCCGTCGTCGTCCGGGTCGTTTGAGGACACGGGCTCCGTGGAGTCGCCCGACCCCGCGCCGTGGCGGTTGTCGTCGTACAGGGTTCCGGTGGTGCCCCAGAACACATAGGCCAGATGATCCTGGTCCGCGCGGGGATTGGGGTCGCAGCGCGAGCCTGCCGCCGTAAGCGTGGCTTTGCACTCGTTGTAATATGTGTCGAATTCCAGGCCGACCTTGGGCGACCTGATGCCCAGGCCGGAGCTGCCCGGCCCGGCCCAGCCCATGAGCTCGCCCTGGGTGGTGGTGCCGCCCACGGCGTTCAGGGTGTTGGTCTCGGCGCTGATGGCTCCGAACACTAGGCCGTCGGCCTTGGAGGCCGAGTTCCACTGCACGTCGAAGTAGGCGTTGAAACCATTGGTCATGGTGCAGTTGCCGTTCACGCAGCCGGTGGTGGCGTTGCCCCCGTACCAGATGGCCGCGGCCTCCTTGGTCACGCTCAGGTTGCCGAAGCTGATGGTGCCCGCGGCCGCATCGACGGTGATGGGGCTTGTGCCCCGCAGGTCGGTGGTGGTGAAGAAGTTGTTGGCGAGGTCTGAGAAGTCGATGATATCCTTCAGTTTTGGCAGGTTCACGGTGGCGGTCTGGGTCGCGGTGGCAGCGGTGATGTTGGCGCAGCTTTTGCCCGTGCTGGTCACCGTGGCGGAATAGTTGGCCGCGTCGTAGGTCACGGCCAGGGTGAAGGCCAGGCCCTTGGCCGCGTCCACTGTGTACTCCCCATGCGAATTGATCGCGGCGGCCTCGGAGGTGAGGGTGGCGTTGTCGTCGGCGGCCCGTAGGCGGGCCATGGCGTAACGCAGGCCGCTTTCGGCCATGTACCGGGCGGAGGTGGCGCAGTTGGGCGCAAGCACGCTGCTGACCACCGAGCTGAAGCGTCCCATCCCGGCCATGGCCAGCACGCCGAAGGCCACCAGGGCCAGGGCCAGGTAGACCGCGATGCTGCCGCGCTGGCCGGAGGAGGAGGGGGCGTCGTGCCGGGTGCTTGGCATGGGCATATGGGGCTCCTAGCTCGCCACGGGGGTCAGGATGGTGTTGCGCGGCTTCACGGTGATGGTGAAGGGCGCGGCCGTGCCGGTCAGGGTGAAGGTGACGGTGAAGGTGATGTTGTAGTTGGCGCTGGTGCCGCTGGTGCTCATGGTGCAGGTTTCCACGCCGTCCACCAGCGTCTGCGGGGTGCCGCCGCTCGCGGGGGTCAGGGTGATGCGCTTGGCGGCCGCGTCGTAGGCCAGGGTGCGCGCGTTCGTGAGCAGGGCCTGGCTGCTGGTGTACCGGATGCTCGTTGCGGTGACGAGGGGTGCGGTGCCCGCGCTTGTGCCGCCGTTCACGTCGCGCAGCTCCAGGGCGATGCGTTCCAGGGCGAGCTGGCCGCGCTGGGCGTTCTGTTCCGCCTGCATGGCGGCCAGGTTGCCGCGTGCGCCGGTGGAGATGAAAAACCCCGCGAACACGCCGATGAGGCCCAGAATGACCATCACGGCGATGAGTTCGATGAGGGTGAAGCCCGCTTGTCTGCGCATTCGCGGCCCCTAGAAATTTGTGGCGCTGTCCGCGCTGCTGGTCCGTTCCTGGGTCAGCACGGTGGTCAGGCTTATGCCGCCCTCGGTCACGGTGACGATGAGCGCATCCACGCCGTTGAAGCTGGCGTTGCGGGTCATGGTCAGGGTGGCGTTGCTGGGGTACCGCGCCGCCACGGCGTCCAGCGCGCCGCTGGTGCTGTTGTTCACGCACCGGGTGTAGTAGGCCGTGACGGTCTCCAAGGTGGCCTCGGCCTGGGCGGCGTTCTTGGCCGCCATGAGCGGCGTGCCGCTGCGCACCAGCTGGGTGCTCATGAGGCTTACCACCAGTACCCCGAGAATGCCCGCCACCATGATGATGACGATGACTTCCACAAGGGTGAAGCCCTGCTGGCGGCCCTGCCTGGATGGGTTCAGTGCATGCACGCGCGTCTCCTAGGGCACGAAGCCGGTTTCCGGCGTCACGGTGAGGGTGCCTTGCTGCCCGCTCGAAGTGATCGTGATGGTGATGGTGGCGTTGTTCGTAAGCTTCACCGGGGTGGTGCCGCTGTAGGGGATGCCGAAGCGGTCGAAACCGAGGGCGAAGGCGCCCATGGTCATATCCTTGCCCGCCAGGGGGATGGCCGTGGAGCTTTCTCCCGGCAGGGACAGGTATTTGCTGGCGTTGGCGCTGTTGTAAGCCCAGTAGTTGGTGCCATCGCAGCGCAGGATGAGATAATTGGCGTCGCCGGACTTCATGGCCATGAGCTGCAGGTAGCGCAACTGGGCGCGCACTTCGCTCATGCGGGCGGCGAGGTCGGCGTTCAGGCTGCCGCCCCGGGTGGAGAGGAATGCGGCGAGGATGCCGATGATCAGGATGACGGTGATCACCTCAATGAGGGTGAACCCGCCGCAGCGCTTTGTGTGTGGCGGTGTGCCGCCGTGCCGCGCCTCGCGCTTGTCCTGGGTCATGAAGCGCCTCCGCGCGCACTGCAGCGATATCCGCTCTCCGGGGCGGCGGCTTTTGTCCTGCCGCCCCGGAGCCGCGGCCTAGACCTTGCGGATTTCCACGTGGCCGGTGGTGATGGACCGGATGTGCTGCTCGCGCTTGAGCTCCACGTCCAGAAGCTTGGGCGAGGAGAACAGCACTTCCTCTTTCTTGCCGTTGATGAGGACCAGCTGGTAGCTTTCGGGGGCCTTTTCGCTCATGTTCGCTCCGTTTTGCGCCGTGATGGCGCGTTTTTTGTGAATGATCCTCCGCCCGTGAGGCCCCGTGTCCAGAGGAACGGGCCGCCGTTGCAGGGGCAAACCCGAATAGGGCGGCTGGCACTCGCGCCTGCCACCCTCTTCGGGCAAGTCGTAAAAATACCCGTTCGCGTCGCCCTTGGCAAGATGCTCCTGCGCCCGTCTCGGCGTCCGTCTTAGCGTCGGGCCTTGCGCTCCTTGTCCGGGTCAAGCGGCAGGCGCTCCAGGGCCGATTGCACGATCATGCGCAAGAGATCCTGGTAGCTTACGCCGTTCATGCTGCACAGGATGGGCAGGTCCGAGATCTTGGGGTTCAGGCCCGCCAGGGGGTTCACCTCAAGGAAGCTGGCTTGGCCTTCGGCATCCAGGCGTATGTCCACCCGGCCGCCGTCGCGGCAATTAAGCCCCCGCCAGACGTCGAGGGCCAGCTGTGCGGCCTCGGCGGCCTCGGGTCCTTCCACTGGCAGGTATTCCACCAGGGTCTCGAAGTTGGCCTTGTTGCTGTACGAGTACGCGCCGGGTTCGGCCTGGCGGGAAAGGGCCACCTCCATGACGCCCAGCGGCCGTGCCAGCTCGCCCGTGCCCGCTATGCCCACGGTGAACTCCCGGCCGGGCAGGTATTCCTCCACCAGCACGGGCTGCTTGAAGCGCTTGAGGAGCACCCGGCACACGGCCGCCAGCTCCTTGCGGTCCGAGGCCTTGGAGGCCGCGCAGATGCCCTTGCCCGTGCCCTCGGCCACGGGCTTGGCGAACACGGGGTAGGGCAGGCGCACGCTGGCCACGTCCTTTTCCGTGCGCACCAGGGCAAAGTCCGGCGTGGGCAGGCCCAGGTCGCGCACCTGGCGCTTGCAGGCGGCCTTGTCCAGGCACAGGGCCATGACCAGCGGATCGGAGAAGGTGTAGGGAATCTGGTACGCGTCGAGCAGCGCGGGCACCAGCGCCTCGCGTCCGGGCCCGTGCAGGCCCTCGGCTATGTTGAACACCAGATCCCAGCGGCGGCCCTTGGCCAGGGCGGCCACCAGGGACTTGGCCGAGCCGATGGCCTCCACCTCGAAGCCCAGGGCCATGAGGCCCAGGCGCAGGGCCTCGATGGTGTCTTCCTTGTCGAATTCCGCGGTCTCCTCCTCGCTGTAGCCTTCGGCGAGGTATTCGGAGCGCAGGTCGTAGACCAGTCCGACGTTCATGCCGCCCCCTTGCCCGTAGCGGGTTGCGCCGGGGTGCAGGCGCCCCCGGCCGGGTCCGGATAGCGGAACGTTTGGCCCGCATAATTCCGGAGTAGCAAGTCATTGCCAGAATAGCCCAGGGTGTAGTCGGGCGCCAGGGGTATCTTGCCGCCGCCGCCGGGGGCATCGATGACGAAGGTCGGCAGGGCGTAGCCGGAGAGCCTGCCCCGCAGGGCGCGCAGGATCTCCACCCCGCGCGCGGCCGGCGTGCGGAAGTGGGCCGAGCCGCTGATGGGGTCGCACTGGTACAGGTAGTAGGGCCGGACGCGAAAGCCCAGCAGGCCCTGGAACAGCCGCCCCATGACCGCCGGGTCGTCGTTGACGCCGGAGAGCAGCACGGTCTGGCTGCCCAGGGGGATGCCCGCATCGGCCAGGCGGGCGCAGGCTCGCCTGGTTTCGTCCGTCAGCTCGTCCGGATGGGCGAAGTGCAGGCTCATCCACAGGGGATGGTGTTTCTTGAGCATTTTTGCCAGCGCCGGGGTGACGCGCATGGGCAGCACCGCGGGCACCTTGGTGCCGATGCGCACGATCTGCACATGCTTGATGGCCCTGAGCCGGGTGAGCAGCCAGTCCAGGGCCTCGTCGGGCATGGTCAACGGGTCGCCGCCGGAGAGCAGCACGTCCTGCACCGCCGGGGTGCGGGCGATGTAGTCGAGCCCCTGCTGCCAGCGCTGGCGCAGGCTGGCCATGTTTCCCGCACCGCCCATGCCGCGCGAGCGCGTGCAGTAGCGGCAGTAGGTGGAGCAGAAGTCCGTGGCCAGGAACAGCACGCGGTTGGGGTAGCGGTGCACCAGGCCGGGCACCGGGGAGTGGCCGTCCTCGCCGAGCGGGTCGTCGGCCTCGCCCGGGGCGCGCACGGCCTCCCAGCAGGAGGGCAGCACCATGCGCCGCAGGGGCTGGGCGGGATTCTTCGGGTCCAGCAGCCGGGCGTAGTAGGGCGTCACCGCCAGGGGCAGGGTGGCGCGCGCCAGGCCGATGGCGCTGGTCTCCGCCGGGGAGAGCTCCAGCAGCCGGGCGGCGTCCTCAAGGCTGGTGATGCGATGGGCAAGCTGCCAGTGCCAGTCGTCCCAGTCGCGCCGGGTGGCGCCGGGGAAGTGGCGGTGCAGGAATGCGCGCAGGGGAGTCGGGTGGGAGTCGCTTGGGGCTTCCGGGGAAGTGGGGAAGGAGGAGAGTCGTGAGGGGGGCTCTTCGGGGTCTGTGGGGGTCTCGCGGCCTTTGGCGCCGCAATCCGGAGGCTCCGGTTCGCCCGTTTCCAAAAGGGCTGTGTCCATGGCGTTGCGTCCTGTTCGGGGTTTCAGGTCACTTCTTCTTCTTTTCAGCTCCAGGGGCCTTTGCCGCGCCCGCCGCGCCGGGAGACTCGTCGTCCGGGCTCACGATGCGGTAATCGAGCAGGCGGACAACGCGGTACTCCTGGTCCTGGCGGATGACAAGTCCTTTTGCGACGATGTGCCTGCCCGCGTACGGGGTCAGGTCCAGGCCCTGCACTAGGCAGTAGCCTTGGGCGTCCTTGATGAAGACCTTGTCCAGGCCCACGGCCACGCGGCCGGAGATCTCCACCGGATCGCCCGCGGGCAGGGGGTCGGCTACGGCGGCGGTCTTTTTGGCCTGCGCGGCCAGGGCCGAGGGAACCGTGGCCAGGGGAGAAAATGAGGCTGCGGCGATGAAGCCGGCGAGCAGCAAGGACGTGCAGGTGGACGGGAAATGGCGGCGCATGGCGGCTCCGGCGGCCGGTTTGGGGCGCAGGGTTTGTTGCGCGCCCCGCACGGCGGTTTGCGTCACCCAAGCACAAATGCACCTGGTAGTCTAGATTTTTTGTAGTCTTGCGGGCAAATGCCCGCAGGGGGCCCACGGGGCGGCCATCCGCCACGCCTGCCCGCCATGGATGCCCGTCCGTCCGCCCTTGCGCGTCCCAGGGTTTTGGCCTATCTTGCCCCCCGACGCACGAAAAGCATTGGTGCGCGCATTCTTGCACCCGGAGGGACGTTCGCATGACCGTCATTCATACTGTTCGAAAAGCTTTGACCATCATGGGCCTCATGGCCGCCCTGGCCGTTTTGGCCGCCTGTTCCGCAAACACCGTGGTTCCGCTGCGTTACCAGCCTTCCACGCCGCAGGGCGCACCCACCTGCTCGCAGACCATCACCCTGTTGCCCTTTGCCGACAAGCGCGCCGATACCATCACCATCGGCACCCTGAGCGAAGGCAAGCGTTTCTACGCCGAGAACGACGTGGCCGAGTGGGTGAGCTGGGCCATGTTCGAGGAGCTCAAGGCCCGCGGCTGCGACGTGAAGTACCGCGAGAAGACCGACACCGCGCCCAGCAAGGGCTATGTCGTGTCCGGCTCGTTCGACACCGTCAACGTGGACAGCGGCGCCACCCTCATGGCCAAGGCCAAGCTGCGCATCCGCATGAAGGTGGAAAAGGACGGCCAGTTCGTGGTCGAGCAGATCTACACCGGCGAGCGCGAAAACCTGGGCCTGACCTATGTGGACGCGGCGCAGAAGGTGCTTTCCTCCACCCTGCAGTACCTGCTGCAGGACGCCGCCACAGACGTGGTCAAGGCGACCAAGTAGCGACGAGTGCTGGGAAAGGGCGCACACCCCCAGTTGCGTCCGGGAAGGGCCGCCTGCGGCGGGACGATGATGTCCCCGCTGCGGGCGGCCCTGTCGCTTCCGCCATTGGCCGTTCTATTTCGCGCCCTGTTTTTTCTGATATGTCTCCTGTCGGTCGGGGCACCCTGCGCCCAGGCGCAGAGCCAGGACGCGCCTGTCCTGGTGGTGGCCTGCCCGGAGGACGCCCCCCCGTACAGCTATCGTGACGCGCAGGACGAGGCGGCGGGCATTCTGCCGGAGTTCTGGCGCCTCTTCGCCCGCAGCACCGGCCAGCGCGTGGACCTGCGCCTGGCCCCCGGGGCCGAGGCCCTGCGCATGGTCGAGCAGGGCCGGGCCGATGTCCACGCTGGGCTGGCCTTGGCCGAGACCCCGGATTCCCGGAGCGAGGCCGGGCCGGTGGAGCGCTTCGCCTGGACGCGTCCCCTGCTGGACCAGGGCATAGGCATTTTTGCCAGGACGGAGCAGGCCGCGCTGCTGGCCCCGGGCGCGGCCGAGCGGCTGGAGACGGCCCAGTCCGTGGCCGGGCTGGTGGCGGGCAATTCCTCGGCGAGCTTCCTCGCCGCCTCGTTCCCCAGCTTGCGCCAGCGCGAGTACCCGGACCTGGACAGCCTGGCCGCGGCCCTGGCCCTGGGCCAGGTGCGTCTGGCCGTGGGGCCGGTGCCGGGCCTGCAGCACCGCTTGTGGAGCCTGGGCGAGCCGGAGCGCTTCACCCTGCTGCGCCGTTTTCCGGGCGGCGCCCTGCGCGCCGCCGTGCGCAAGGACGACCAGGCCCTCCTGGCCCGGCTGAACGCCGGGTTAGAGACCCTGGACCCGGAGGAGGTCCGCGCACTGGAGCGGCGCCACGGCCGGGGGCCCTTCGCCCTGCCTCCCTGGCTGGCCGGAGTGGCCGCGGGCCTCGTGCTTCTGGCCGCCAGCCTGCTGGTGTTGTCCCGCGCGCGCGGCATGCGCCGCACCGCCGAGGCGCGCAGCCGCGAGATGGACCTGCTGAAGGAGAACCTGCTGGCCGAGATGGGCCGCCACCGCAAGACCCAGGACCTGCTGGCCCTGGCCATCGAGCAGTCGCCCGTGGGCATCATCATCGCCAACGAGGACAGGTCCAAGCCCCTGGTGTTCAACTCCGAGGCCCTGCGCATCCTGGGTTTCGAGAGCGTGCCCACGGTGGAGGAATTGATCAAGGGCACGCCCTGGCGCATGTATTCCGCCACCGGCCGTTTCACGCCCTTTGACGACCAGCCCCTGGTGGCCGCCGTGCGCCGGGGCGAGGTGACCTCCGGCGCGGAATTCCGCCTGGTTTTTCCCGATGGGACCGAACGCTGGGCCGTGGCCAACGCCGCCCCCGTGCGCGATGGCCAGGGCCAGGTGCGCGCCGGGGTGGCCGTGTTCCAGGACACCACCAGCTCGCGCCAGGCCGAGCGTGAACTGGCCCGCTTCAAGTTCTTCATCGACGCCGGCGTGGAGGAGATCTACCTCTGCCGGCCCAACGGCACCGTGGCCTATGTCAACGAGGCCGTGGCCCGCAGCCTGGGCTACCCGCGCCACGAGCTCATCGACGTCCCCATGAGCCACATCGACCCGGCCTACACCCCGGACGAGGCCTTCCGCCTGTACCAGCGCGTGCGCCTGGAGCCGCAGACCTACGAGACCGTGCAGTACACCCGCGACGGCAGGCCCGTGCTGAAGGAGATCAAGGCCTTCTACATGCGCTTCGGCGACGAGGAATACAACTGCGCCTTCGGACGCGACATCACCGAGAAGAAGCGCCTGGAGCGAGAACTGGAGCGCACCCGCGCCCTGTTCCGGGCCTCGCTGGAGCAGGCGCCCTGGGGCATCGTCATCGGCGACGCGGCCACGGGCCGGGTGAGCATTGCCAACAACGCCGCTGCGGGCATGCTCGGGGTGGAGCCGGAAATCCTGGTGGGCATGGACGTGAACGGACACCTGCCCATCTGGCGCTTCGAGGACGAAGGCGGGGCCGTGGTGACCCCGGGCGATACGCCCCTTTCCCGCGCCCTGGTGACGGGCGAGTGCACCCGCGACCAGGAGGTGCGCTTCTTCCTCTCCGGGGGACCGGAGCGCTGGCTGCTGGCCAACGCCAGCCCCGTGCGCGCGGCCGATGGCAGCATCATGGCCGGCATCATGGTCATGGCCGACATCAGCGCGCGCAAGCGCATGGAGAACCAGCTGGTGTTCAAGGCCCTGCACGATTCCCTCACCGGGCTGCCCAACCGCGCCCTGTGCCTGGAGCGCATCCAGCAGGCCCTGGACCGCTCCCGCCGCGACGACCTGCCCTTTGCCGTGGCCTTCGCGGATCTGGACCGCTTCAAGATGCTGAACGACAGTCTGGGCCACTCCTTTGGCGACCAGGTGCTGGTGAAGGCCGCGCGCAGGCTGGTGCGGGGCCTGGGTGGCAAGGGCGGCGTATGCCGCTTCGGCGGCGACGAGTTCGTGCTCCTGGTGGACCGGGCCGAGGACGCCGACGATGCCCAGGCGGCCCTCACCGCCGCGCTGGAGGCACTTTCCCTGCCCATGAACGTGGAGGGCCAGGAGGTGCGCCTGACCGCCAGCGTGGGCGTGGTGCTGGGCCCGGTAGAGGAAGACATCGCCGCCGAGCACGTGCTGCAGAATGCCGACCTGGCCATGCACCGCGCCAAGGACACCGGCCGGGACCGCGTGCGGCTGTTCCACCCGGGCATGCTGCGCCGCGCCCAGGAACTGATGGCCCTGGACGCTGACATGCGCCGCGGCCTGGAGCGGGACGAATTCATCGTGTACTACCAGCCCATCATGAGCGCCGACGGAGCGCGCATGCTGGGCGTGGAGGCGCTGGCCCGCTGGCAAAGCCCCACCCGCGGGCTGGTGACCCCGCACGCCTTCATCGCCCATGCGGAGGAATCCGGACTCATCGTGCCCCTGGGCGAACAGGTGCTGCGCCGAGCCTGCCGGGAAATGACCGCCCTGCGCGCGCGTTATCCCGCCGCGCGGCGCATCAGCCTGGCCGTGAACCTTTCGGCCCGGCAGTTCACCCAGCCGGACATCGTGGACACCGTGCGCCAGGTGCTGCGGGAAACCGGCCTGCCCCCGGCCCTGCTCAAGCTCGAACTCACGGAGTCCACCCTCATGGGCGACCCGGAAAGCGCGCTCTCGGCCATGCGCAGGCTGAAAGCCCTGGGCGTGTCGCTGGCCATCGACGACTTCGGCACCGGCTACTCCTCCCTGGCCTACCTGCAGCGCTTCCCCGTGGACCTGCTCAAGATCGACCGTTCCTTCGTGCGCGACCTGCCGCGTGAGGACGCGGACAGCCGCGCCCTGGTGCGGGCCATCGCCGCCTTGGCGGGCAGCCTGCGCCTGAGCATGGTGGCCGAGGGCGTGGAGACCCGCGAACAGCTGGACCTCCTGGTGGCCCTGGGCTGCGAGGCCGTGCAGGGCTTCTACTTCCATCCCCCCCTGCCCGAGGCGGAGCTGGCCGGGCTGCTGGCCCAGGCCGAGGCCGCGCGCGAAGACTAGGCCGCCGGCCGCCCTTGACGCTCGACAGCCTGCTGGGTATCTCTCGCCAAGCGCATCCTTTTTTCCAAGAGGTGTTTTTTGAACAGCAGCATTCTGGATAGTGTTCTTCTGGTTGCCGGCGAGAGCCGCGGCCAGTAGGAGCCCCAGGGCGTAAGCCTCCCG
>CAYUOW010000082.1:3423-11948 GCA_964446455.1 uncultured Desulfocurvus sp. | reverse complement strand
GTGGTGGGTAAGGTGTAATGGACGTTTCCTTTGCCTCGCCTGTCTTGCCCCGGCCACACAATTGACCGCGGGCCGGGACGCGCTAGCGCGTCCCGGCCCTCGGTCATTGGCCTGCGGGTCCAGGGGGTGCATACCCCCTGGCCTGCGGAGCATATTCTCTTCTCTTACTTCTTCGCCTTTTCCATGGCCCTTTTGAAGCCCTCGGCCGAGCGCTTGATGACGTCCTCGCCCACGCAGAAGGCCAGGCGGAAGTGCCCAGGGCAGCCGAAGCCCTTGCCCGGCACGGCCAGGATGCGTTCCTCCACCAGCAGGCTCACAAAGGCCACGTCGTCGCCGCCGGGCGCCTCGGGGAAGAAGTAGAAGGCTCCGCGCGGCAGCGGGTACTTGTAGCCTGCGGCGTCCAGCACCTGCTTCATGGCGTCGCGCCTGCGGGCGTAGATGGCGGCGTCCACCTGGGAGCCCAGGGCCTTGGCGAGCAGCTTTTGCGCCAGGGCGGGGGCGTTGACGAAGCCCAGGATGCGGTTGGCCAGGATGATGCCCGCCACAAGCTCCTCTTTGCCGGGCATGGCCGGGTTCACCAGGGCGTAGCCCACGCGCGCGCCGGCCAGGGAGAGATTCTTGGAGAAGGAGCTGACCACGACGGTGTACGGGTACAGGGGCAGGAGCGAGGGCACCTCCACGCCGTCGAAGGCCAGGAAGCGGTATGGCTCGTCGGCCAGGAGGAAGATGGGGCGCTGGCGGCCCTGGTTCTTGCGGGTGAGCATGGCGGCCAGTTCGACCAGGGTCTCGCGCGGGTAGACGACGCCCGTGGGGTTGTTGGGCGAGTTGATGAGCAGCACGCGGGTCTTGTCGGTGATGGCGGCTTCGAGGGCGGCCACGTCCAGGTCGAAGGTGCCGGGCTTGGCGGGCGCGGTCTTGAGCGTGCCTCCGTGGTTCTCGATGTAGAAGCCGTACTCCACGAAGTAGGGCGCGGGGCAGAGCACCTCGTCGCCGGGCTCGATGACCGCGCGGTAGAAGGCGTTGATGGCCCCGGCCGCGCCGCAGGTGATGACCAGGCAGTCCGGGGTGACGGCCACGCCCTGCTCGGCGGAGACGCTCTTGGCCAGCGCCTCGCGCACGTAGGGGTAGCCGAAGTTGGGCATGTAGCCGAAGGCGAAGGGCTGGTCGGCCTCGTCGGCGATGTCGCGCAGGCCCTGGCACACGCAGGCCGGGGGCGGCAGGTCGGGGTTGCCCAGGCTGAAGTCGCACACCTGGTCCTCGCCGTACTGTTTCTTGAGCTCGATGCCCGCCTCGAACATGCGGCGGATCCAGGACGAGCGGTCCATGTAGCTTTTGACCTGGCTGGAAAGGATCTGCATGGGGGAACTCCTTGCTTTGCGGCGCGCGGAAACTTTTGGGCGCGCGAAATGTGTGGGCGCGAGAGTAGCCGAAGCTCGCCCGAAAGCAAAGGGGCGGCGCAGGGCCGCCCCTTCGGGATTCTGCGCGTGGGTTGGGCTAGTCGTCCAGGCGCTCGGCCGGCCAGGTGAGCAGGAACACGTTCTTCAGGCCCAGGTCCTTCTTCAGGTAGCCGCCGATCTCCTTGGCGAGGTTCTTGGGCGCGGACACGGTGTAGCTCAGGTTGTCCGGGGCGTAGTCCTTGCCCACGCTGTTCAGGGCGGCGCCAAAGCTGCGCGAGGCCGTGAACCCGCCCGCGGTGTGGATGAGGTAGTCGTTCAGGGCGTTTATCTGCGGGGCGGGCGTGGCGGCGGGGATGACGAAGAAGTGCACGGTGACCTTGCCTGCAAAGGCGGAGGTGGCGGCCAGCACGACGAGGGCCAGGGAAAGGGCGAGGTGTTTGAGCTTCATGGCTGCTCCAGGCGGTTTTGGGGTTACAGGGCGCTGGCCGTTATGGCGTGCATGGTCTTGAGCGCGTCCTGAAAGCGCTCCGGCCCGAGGGTCAGCGAGCCGCCGAAGGGGCGGTCCAGCTCGATGACCAGGTAGATGTTGGCGAAGATCATGACCAGGATGGTGGTCATGTAGATGGCGTCGGCGAATTTGTCGTGCACGTTGGAAAAGTAGAAGCCGAGGATGGTGAACCCGACGCCCAGGTAGAGAATGATCCAGATGGGATAGTACAGGTTGCCGTCGATTTGCAGCAGGCGCGCGTGGCGCAGCTTGTTCAGCTCCACCATCTTGCCCAGCATGATGGAGTGCACGGAGTAGTTCTCCTTTTCCCCGGGCTTCAGCCTGCTCACCTCGCGCCAGATGCGCTCGTAGATGTCCGCCGCGCTGGCGCTGCTTTCCCCCCGGTGCATGGCGGGCCATTCGTCCTGGGCCACCACGGAGACGTATTCCTGCAGCAGCAGCCGCAGGGTGTCCGTGTTCTTCAGGCTGTGGGACAGGCGGTATTCCACCACCAGCAGGTCCGTCTCCTCGGCCAGCCTGGTCTCCACGTCGCTGTAGTTCTGCCACAGGGTGTACACGGCAAAGCCCAGGAAGAAGGTGTACAGGGTGGTGAAAAAGCCGAAGTTGGTGGCCAGCAGGTTGCGCTGGCCGATGTCCAGGGTGTGTTCGCGCCTGTGGCGCGCACGGTAGATGAGATACGACGAGACGGCCCCGGCCAGGACCACCAGGGCGAAATGGGCGTTGTCCGGAATGTGCTGCATCGTCACCCCAGCCTACACCTCAACGCCCCAGATGTCGCGGGCGTATTCGGCGATGGCGCGGTCGGAGGAGAAGTAGCCCATGCCCGCGGTGTTCAAAATGGACTTCTCCACCCAGAGGTCGCTGCTGCGGTAGAGCCTGGCCACTTCCTTCTGCGCGTTCACGTAGGAGCGGAAGTCGGCCAGGAGCATCCAGCGGTCGCCGTCGTTAAGCAGGCTGTCCACGATGGGCCGGAAGAGGTCGGGCTGCAGCGGCGAGAAGTGCCCGGAGGCGATGAGGTCGAGCACGCGGTGCAGCGACTCGTCCTTCTTGTAGAACTCCCAGGGGTTGTAGCCGCGCGCCTTCAGCTCGTTCACCTCCGGCGTGGTCATGCCGAAGAGGAAGAAATTGTCCGCGCCCACGCGCTCGCGGATCTCGATGTTCGCGCCGTCCAGGGTGCCGATGGTCAGCGCTCCGTTCAGGGCGAACTTCATGTTGCCCGTGCCGCTGGCCTCGGTGCCGGCCAGGGAGATCTGCTCCGAGAGCTCGGTTCCGGGGATGATCTTTTCCGCGTTGGAGACGCAGTAGTTCTGCAAGAAGGCCACGGTCAGAAGGCCCTCGCACTTGGGCTCGCGCGCCACGGTGTCGGAGACGGCGTGGATGAGCCGGATGATGAGCTTGGCCATGCGGTAGCCGGGGGCGGCCTTGCCGCCGAAGATCACCGTGCGCGGCACGATGTCGTGCCCCATCTTGCCGGAGCGCAGGTCGTCGTACAGGCTCACCACGTGCAGCACGTTCAGCAGCTGGCGCTTGTACTCGTGGATGCGCTTCACCTGCACGTCGAACAGGCTGTCCGGGTCGAGCTTGCGGTCGATCTTGTGCAGCACGTACTCGGACAGGCGCTGCTTGTTGCGGTGCTTCACCTTGGCCCAGCGGGCGCGGAACTCGGAGTCCTTGGCAAAGGGCTTCAGCTCTTCCAGCCGCTCCAGCTTGGTGACGAAGCCCTTGCCGATGGCCTCGGAGATGAGCTCGGTCAAGCCCGGATTGCACTGCCTGAGCCAGCGCCGGGGCGTGATGCCGTTGGTCTTGTTGTTGAAGCGCTCCGGGAACAGCTCGGCGAAGTCGCGGAAGGTGCTGGCCTTCAGGATTTCGGAGTGCAGGGCCGAAACGCCGTTCACCGAATGCGAGCCCAGCACGGCCAGGTTGGCCATGCGCACGCGCTTGCCGAAGTCCTCGCCGATGAGGGACAGGCGCGAGAGGCGGGCGTCGTCACCGGGGTAGAGCTTGCGCACCTCGTCCAGGAAGCGGCGGTTGATCTCGAAGATGATCTGCATGTGCCGGGGCAGCACGCGGGCCATGAGGTCCACGGGCCAGTGCTCCAGGGCCTCGGGCATGACGGTGTGGTTGGTGTAGGCGAAGGTGCCCACGCAGATCTCCCAGGCCTTGTCCCAGGGCAGCAGGTGGTCGTCCAAAAGGATGCGCATGAGCTCCGGGATGGCGATGGCCGGGTGCGTGTCGTTCAGCTGCACAGCCACCAGCCTGGGCAGGTCCTCGAAGCCCTGGTGGTGCTTCAGGTGGCGGCGGGTGATGTCCTGGAAGGTGGCGGCCACGAAGAAGTACTGCTGCTTCAGGCGCAGCTCCTGGCCTTCCACGAAGTTGTCGGTCGGGTAGAGCACCTTGGAGATGTTTTCGCTTTTGGCCTTGTCCTCGATGGCGCGCAGGTACGCGCCGGAGTTGAAGAACTCAAGGTCGAAGTCGCGGCTTGACTTGGCGCTCCACAGGCGCATGTTGATGACGTTGCCGTTCTCATAACCGGGCACCATCATGTCGTAGGCCATGGCCATGACCTTCTCGCCGCCTTCCCACACGGCGCGCAGGCGGTTCTGGTCGTCGGTGTAGGTGCGCACCTCGCCGCCGAACTGCACCGGGTACAGGTAGCCCGCGCGGTCGTACTCCCACGGGTTGCCGAAGCGCAGCCAGTTGTCCGGCCGCTCCACCTGCCAGCCGTCCTGGATGCTTTGGTGGAAGATGCCGTACTCGTAGCGGATGCCGTAGCCGTAGGCCGGAATGTTGAGCGTTGCGAACGAGTCCAGGTAGCAGGAGGCCAGGCGCCCCAGGCCGCCGTTGCCCAGGCCCGCATCCCACTCGGTCTCGCTGATCTCCTCGTAGTCCTGGCCCATCTGGGTCAGGGCCTCGCGCACCTGGTCCTCCATGCCGAGGCAGAGGACGTTGTTCTTGAGGGAGCGCCCCACGAGGAATTCCAGGGAAAGGTAGTACACGCGCTTGGCGCTTTCGTCGTAGTAGGAGCGCTGGGTGCGGATCCAGTGCTCGGCCATCTTTTCGCGCATGGTGTAGGCCACGGCTTTGTAGTAGTCGTGGATGCTGGCGCGGGTGATGTCCTTGCCCAGGAAGGCGAACATGTGCCTGCGGATGTCTTCCTTCAGGTTCTCAACCGGGGTGCACTGCGCGGGCGGGATGACGGGCTCGCCGTTTCCGGGTTTCTGTTGGGCCTTCGGCGCGGGCTTTGCCGCAGGCTTGGAAGCTGTTTTGGCTGCGCTTTTTGGAGCTGCGGAAGTCTTCTTGGCGGGCATGGCGACCTCGACTGCAGTTGATGGCACATTGGTGTGAACGATACCCATTTTTTTGCACGTAATTCCGGGAAAAAGCAAGTCGTTCCGGTTGCGGCGCGTTTTTCCTCACGCTTGGCTTGACGCGCTCGCGGGAATGCGTATTTTAACGCATACCCCTGGTGGGTATGCACACTTGAGCAGGAGGAATTCCCATGGAAGCAAAGATCCCTTCCCGTCCCTGGAACCCCTACATCGCGGGCGCGCTGGCCGGGCTTTTGCTGGTCCTGTCCGTGTACGTCTCGGGCAAGTACTTCGGCGCCTCCACCACCTATGTGCGCGCGGCCGGCATGGTGGAAAGCGTGGTGGACGCCGAGCGCGTCTCGGCCATGGCCTATTTCATCAAGGAAGCGCCAAAGATCGACTGGCAGTTCCTGTTCGTCGTGGGCATCGGCCTGGGCGCGCTGGCGGCGGCGCTCTTGAGCAACACCTTCCGCATCCAGGCCGTGCCGGAGCGCTTTGCCGAGCGTTTTGGCCAGGCCAGGAATTTGCGTTTTCTGCTGGCCTTCATCGGCGGGGCGGTGGCCATGTTCGGCGCGCGCCTGGCCGATGGCTGCCCCAGCGGGCACGGCTTGTCCGGCTCGTTGCAACTGGCCGTCAGCGGCTTTGTGTCCCTCATCGGCTTCTTCGCCGGCGGACTTGTGATGGCGCGGCTGGTGTATGGCCGCAGGGCAGGGAGGTAAGCCATGGAACTCTGGTACGGACTTCTCACCGGCATCGGTTTCGGCGTGCTTTTGCAGCGGGCGGAGGTCATCCGCTTCGACCGCCAGATAGGCGCGCTGCTTTTGAAGGACATGACCATCGTCAAGTTCATGCTCTCCACCATCCTGGTGGGCATGGTCGGGGTGTATCTGCTGGTGGACCTGGGCCTGGCCAAGCTCTCGCTCAAGCCGCTGATCCTGGGCGGCAATGTGCTGGGCGGGTTGATCTTCGGCCTGGGCTGGGCGCTTCTGGGCTACTGCCCGGGCACCGCGGCTGCGGCCCTGGGAGAGGGCCGCGTGGATGCCCTGGCGGGCATGGCGGGCATGCTGTTTGGCGCGGCGGCCTATGCCGAGGCCTACCCGGCGCTGAAGGCCAGCGTGCTCACCTGGGGCGACTACGGCAAGCTGACCCTGCCGGGGCTGCTTGGCCTGTGGCATTGGCCGGTCATCGCCGCCTGTGTCGTCGGCGGGGTGCTGCTGCTGCGGTATATCGAACAGAAGGGACTGTAGGGGGCTAGTCGCCGCCCAGCAGGTTGCGCATGCGCTGCAGGTAGTCCTCCAGCAGGCGTGAGTTGTCCTCGCTCACATCCACGAACTGGCCGCCCATGGTGATGCGCCCCTTCTGCTCCTCCACCCTGCGCAGGGTGAGGGGAGTCATGAGGGGCTGGCCGCAGCCCACATCGAAGCGCAGCACGACGCGCTCGCCGCGCTGGGCTTGGCGCAGGGGGCTCTTGAGGCTGGAGCGCGCGGCGAAGCTGCACCCGGAAGGCGCAAGGTCCAAAAGCATCACGTCATGATCGCCGAAGGAGCCGTGGATGGTGCCCGGAAGGGTCACGTCCACGCGTTCCGTGCGGCGCAGCACCAGGCGCTCCACCGTATCCGGGGGGGAGAGGAACAGCAGCGGGGCCGGGGTGCTTACGCGGTTCACCACCTCGGTGCGGAAGCCGAAGAGCGTACCGCCCGCGTTCAGTTGGGCCACCACGCCGGGGTCCAGGCTCAGGCGGGAGAGGGTGTCCTGGGGCAGGCGCACCTGCACGATGCTGTAGGCATAGGGCTCAAGCCCCACCACCTTGCCCTCGTAGCGCTGGTCCACGCACGAAAGGCGCAGGAACAGCTGGTTGCCGACCTTGAGCTTCAGGTGCACCCCGGGCAGGCGCTCCACGCGGCGGCTGGCTTCGTGGTTTTCTATGACCGCCTGGCCATTGCCGGGGATCTGGCCTGCTTCGGTCTGAACGTCCATCGTCGGCTGCTCCGTACGTTGCATCTGGCCAAGGGGGCCCGGATTGAGCCTGCCAGATGCGATGCGCAACTATAGCCAATAACGATGGCGTGTGGCAAGAGGGTAATAGGACTTCTACTGTGAGTATCGCAAAGCCTGCTTCATTTTTTCCAGCAACTCCCCGCGCACGAAGAGCCCGCCCCGGCCCCGGCCAAGGGCCACGCCGGGCTTCACGGCGCCGTGGAAGTCGGATCCGCCGCTCATGAGCAGGCCCAGGCGCTCCGCCAGGGAGGCGATGAGCGCCGTGTATTTGTCGGAATGCTCGGTGTAGTAGGTCTCCACCCCGTCGAGGCCCAGGCCCTTGAGCTCCGTCAGCATGGCCTCGATCTGCCGGGGTTGCTGCGAGAGCAGATAGGGGTGGGCCAGCACGGCCAGGCCGCCGTCGGCATGGATGGCCCCGATGGCCTCGGTGGGGGTGAGCTTGGCCTTGGGCACGTAGGCCAGGCCCCCGATGCCCAAAAACCTCGTGAAAGCCTCCTCGAAGGTGCGCACCACCCCGGCGGCAAGCATGGCCTGGGCCATGTGCGGGCGTCCCACCACGCCGGTGGCGTGGCGTTCCACGTCCTCGCGCTTCAGGTGCACGCCCACGGCCTTCAGCTTCTCCAGCATGGTCTCGTTTCTGGTGGCGCGGGCCTTGCGCACGCGGGTCAGTTCGTTCACCACGTGGCCCGGGCGCTCATCCACAAACAGCGCCAGAAGGTGCGTGGGCAGGCCGCCATAATCAAGGGAAAGCTCGCAGCCGGGCACCAGCTCCACGCCCTGTTTCAGCGCCTCCTCGCGGGCCTCTGGCAGGCCCTCGAAGGTGTCGTGGTCGGTTAGGGCGATGGCCGAGAGCCCTGCGGCCTTGGCCGCACGCATGAGCTCCGCGGGGCTCAGGGTGCCGTCGGAGACGGTGGAGTGGGTGTGCAGGTCTATGCGCTGATGCATGGGGGGCCTTTGCGACACTGTACACAGTGCGGTGTTTGGGGCTGCCTATCCCGGTCCCGCCCTTTGTCTCTTCGCTAGCCCAGCTTTCCGCAGTGCAGGAAGCCGCTCCATCCTTCTTCGATGAATTGCTTTGCCGTAATTCCATAATAGGGAAGGGGTGAGGAAATAAACCTCTGGCGCGTATCAAGAATTGCCTTGTTTTGAGCTTCGCTGCGGTAGCACCACTGTACCGGGATCTTGTCTACTGTGCTGTCGTCTCCCTTGCGGGCGACGACGAAAAGCAAGGAATATTTATATCCGAGTGATGGAACCGGCATGCTTTTCCCGTCTTCTCCTGGCATAAAGCAATGAACATCCCATGGTCCGTCG
>CAYUOW010000082.1:0-3413 GCA_964446455.1 uncultured Desulfocurvus sp. | reverse complement strand
CTGAGAAGTTGTTTAGTGCATAGTAGTCATAAAACCAATCTGGTGAGAACATAAGATATTCATATGCAAGGTTGCTCGACATCTCCAGGTGTATGATCGTTCCGTTGTTCTTGAGAAGTTTTGAAGTGTTGCGTAGTGCTGCAGCGGGATCAAAAATGTTGTCAAACACGCTGCCGTTAAAAATGAAGTCGAATTTTTTTGTAATGTTATCTGGCAATTCTGTACACATGTCATGCACGATTGTGGCGCCTTCGTAATCGCTGACGTCTACGGCGTCATAATTTTTAATCCCCATCGCGGACCAGAAGCTTGTATCCGTGATATATCGAACGCTTTCTCCAGAAATTGATGCTTGTACTGTTTTTGTGTCGTATTCGTATTTTATGTCGGCAAGATCGATGCCGTGCTTTTGTGCGATCTTGTGGTATGCGTTCTCGTCGAATGTAATTGTTTGTCTTCCAAGAGATAGCATGTCAGGACCAAGCGGCCTGTTCTTGTGTATAAATAGAATGAGGTCGGCAACCGGTGACGTGATTCCCATCGGATTTCCTTGCTTATGCCCCATAGGAATAGACTCTGGGACGTGTGTGAGTGTAAAATCATGCGAACAATATATGAGCGGATTGTACCCGCCGCGGGGTGCATGTCAACTAGTCCCGCTTGTGCGCGCGGGCGCTGTCGGGTATAGGGGGGCCAGTCTTTTACGCGGAGGTGCGCATGGCATTGAATGTTGAACTGCTGGGACTTCTGGCCTGTCCCAAGTGCCATGGCGGGCTTGTGCTCCTGCCCGGGCGGGACGGGCTTCTGTGCGCCGCCTGCGCCGTGGTCTACCCCGTGCGCGAGGAGATTCCGGTGATGCTGGCCGAGGAGGCCGCGCCCCTGGCCAAGTGGACCGGGAGCCAGCCGGAAAAGGGCTAGCCGCCTTTGCCCGGCCGTCTGGCCTTGCTGGCCCACGGTTTTTGCCGTAGAGGGTGGGCCTTGATTTCGGGGCGTAGCGCAGCTCGGTAGCGCGCCTGCTTTGGGAGCAGGATGTCGCATGTTCAAATCATGTCGCCCCGACCAGCCAATGAGTAAGGCTCCAAGGCATCTTGCCCTGGAGCCTTTTTCGTTGGGTGGGGCCGCTGGCGGAACCATGCGCCCGAGAAGCGGCCGTTCGCCGTTGCGCGCTGGTCGCCTCCTGCCGCCGTGGCGAAGGATTCTTCCCGGCATCTGGCATTCTTTTCTTGACCTCGAAGCCCCTGCCAGGATAGGCCCTTGCGTCGGCTTCGCCCGCGCAGCGCCCATGTAGCTCAGTCGGTAGAGCACTTCCTTGGTAAGGAAGAGGTCAACGGTTCAATTCCGTTCATGGGCTCCACAAAAAATACGCCCGCCAGGATTTCCCCGGCGGGCTTTTTTTGCGCCCTGCGGCGGGTCGGCTCAGCCGCTGCTCACCGGCAGGCGGACGTGAAAGGCGGTGCCCCGGCCCGCTTCCGTGTCGAAGTCGATGCTCCCGCCGTGCTTGTTCACCACGATGTCGTAGGCGATGGTGAGGCCCTGGCCCGTGCCGCGCCCCACTTCCTTGGTGGTGAAGAAGGGGTCGAAGATGCGCGGCCGCACGGCCTCGGGAATCCCCGTGCCCGTGTCGACGATGGATACCACGGCCGTGCCGTCCTCCAGGCGGGTGCGCACGGTGATCTGCCCCTTGGACTGGGTGCCGGCGACCACGTCGCCGATGGCGTGGGCCGCGTTGACCACGAGTCCCAGGAGCACCTGGTTGATCTCTCCCGGCTGGCAGACCACCATGGGCAGGCCCGGGTCGAGGTCCGTCACCAGGTCGGCCACGTGCTTCCATTCGTTGCGCGAGACGGTCACGGTGTTCTCGATGGCCTGGTTGATGTCCACGGCCTTCCTGGTTCCATCGCCCGGATGCGCGAAGCGGCGCATGGCCAGCACGATGCTGCGCACGCGCTCAATGCCGTCCTGGATCATGTCGAAGGTCTTGGGCACCTCCTCCATGAGGAACTCGTAGTCCAGCTCTTCCAGCGCCTTGAGCACGGCCGCCTTGCGCGCCGCGAATTCCTCCTGCGTGGCGCAGGTGTCCTCGCGGGCCAGGGCGCTGTATTCGTTGATCACGGCCAGGAGATCGGCGAAGGCGTTCTTCAGGAACACGACGGAATCGCCCACGTACTGCGTGGGGGTGTTGATCTCGTGGGCTATGCCCGCGGCCAGTTGGCCAATGGACTCGAGCTTCTGGGCGTGGGAGAGCTGCGCCTCCAGCGTGCGCATGTCGGTGATGTCGTCGAGCAGCAGCAGCACGCCCTCCAGCCGCGCCTGCGCGGATTCGTCCAAAAGGGGGCTGGCCGAGAGCATGAGAAAGCCCTTGCGGCCGTCCGGCTGGGTGTAGCTTATGGGGCCAGCCTTCACTGGGGCGCGTTCCTCGTGGCAACGTTCCAGCGCCGCCTGCACCTTGGCCTCCTCCCAGGGCAGCGCCAGCTCGGCCAAGGGGCGGCCCAGCGCCTGCGCGCCGACGAGACCGAAGGCCTGCTCCGCCGCGTGGTTCATGCGGCGTATGCGGCCGTCCACGTCCAGGCTGAGGAGCATGGCCGACACGGCGCTCAGGATCTGGCTGATGTCGCGGTGGGCCAGTTTGCGCTCGGCCATCTCCACGGTCAGGCTTTCGTTGGATTGCGCCAGTTCTTCGGTCCGTGCGCGGATGCGTTCCTCCATCTGCTCGTGGCTGCGGTCCAGTTCCTCGGTCATGCGGTTGAAGGCCTGGGAAACCTTGGCCAGCTCGTCATTGCCGTGCACGGGAATGCGGTGGCCCAGATTGCCGGCGGCGATCTCCTCCGAGGCCTGGCTGAGCCTGGAGAGCTGGCGGGTCAGGTAGAAGCCGAGCACGGTGGAAAAGAGGGCCGAGGCCAGGATGCCCGCGGCGCTCATGGCCAGGGCGTTGCGCCGGGCCAGCTGCACGGTCTCGGCTATGGAGTCGTCGGTGAGGCCGACTTCCACCCACCCCAGGGGAACTCCCTGCACCGAGATGTCTGTGCGGGCGGTGCGCACGCCCTGGTCCGCCTCTGGCCTTTCACCATGCTGCGCCAGCACCCCGCGCGAGGCGCTGGCGATCACGGCGTAGACCATGCCCGGCTCCTTGGCCAGAACCTCCATGGAGCTTTGCAGGGTGGCCAGGTCAAGGGCGATGATCTCCGCCTTGTTGGCGGCGGCGAAGAGTTCGGCCACGGCGCGCGTGCGCTTGTCCAGCTGGGTGGTGTTCGATTCGGCCAGGTAGTTCAGGCCGCTCCAGACGATGAAGCACAAGAGCAGGGCCTCGATGATCGCGATGCCCAGGATGGTCTTGAGGCGCAGGGACATCAGCGCTCCCCCGCGATGTCCCTGTTCAGGTTCTCCAGCAGGCGGATGCCGAGCTTGCGGATGTC
>CAYUOW010000081.1:0-11960 GCA_964446455.1 uncultured Desulfocurvus sp. | reverse complement strand
CGCGTAGCACACCGGGCAGCGCAGGTCGCAACGCAGGGTCACCTCCACCACCGCGGTGCAGGTGTGCTGGCCATGCTCCGGGCACAGGCCGCAGTCAAAGGGACAGCCCCAGTCCTGCCCCGTGCGGACCTTCGGCGGGACCGAAGGCGTCTTGGGCCGCCGCCAATGGTCGAAGCTCGGCTCCCCACGCCAGATGACGGCCTCCTGCGGGCCGTGCTCCGGGCAGCTCCGCGTGAGCCAGACAGTGCCGCCGCGCATGACGCGCAGGGCGGGCAGGCGGCGCAGGCACACGGGGCACAGGGCCTGCGTGGAGGAGAGGACCGTTTCCGGCGCTGCTGGCAGGGGCTTAGCCATCGCGCCCAACGGTGACGTCCTGGCCGTTCTCGGCCAGGGTCTGCACCAGCTTGGCCCAGGCCTCGGCCAGGAGCACGCCGCAGCGGGCCATGTCCGGCGTGCCGGAATCGTCGCCCAGGATGTCGGCGCAGGCGCTGCCGCCATACTGGCGCTGCGTGCGCTCCACGAACCAGTCCACGAACTCCGCCTGGGCCAGGTCCGCGCGCTCCACGGGCAATTCCTCCGGCCTGCCCTTGCCAAAGTAGAGCGCCAGAACGCAGGCCCCGCCGGTGAGGATCCCGCAGGTTCCGCAGCCGGTCTCACGGCAGGCCCCCAGGCCCCGGCACAGGCCGCTGAGCGAACGCACCAGCTCCGGATTCTCCCGGCCTTGCGCGCGCAGGGCCAAGAGGCCCAGGATCTGGCTGCAGCAGTAACCTTGCGCCGCCAGGGGCGCGATCTCCATGAGGGTGTCGTCCACGGGTCCTCCTTCAGCCTTGGCGCCTGCGGGCCAGGCACAGGAAATAGCCGGGCCGGGCGCCGTTGCCCGGGGCGCGTGCGCCGCCCAGGCCGCAGGCCGACACTCCGGCAAAGATCAGCCGCCCGGCCAGTTCGGCCAGCAGGCGGGAATGGTCCTCGAAAATCAGCACGTCGAGTCCGGCCGCGTCCAGGGCCTTGCGCAGAGCGGCTTCCGGCAGCGCACCGGACAGGCAGTCCCCGCCCTTGGCCTGGGCCGCGCCAGCCGAGGCAGCAGACGGTCCGCGCAGGTACAGGTCGCTCAGCGCCAGCAGCCCGCTTGGCTTGAGGGTCCGCGCCGCCTCGGCCAGCACGGCGTCCGTTTTGCCCGTGGCCGAGAGCGCGCATTCGCAGAACACCGCGTCCAGGCAGGCCGGGGGCAGGGGCAGGGCCTCGGCCCGGCCCTGCAGGGGCAGCACGCCCGGCCCTGCGGCCTGGGCCGCTGCTTCCAGCATGGCGGGAGAGGAATCCAGGGCCAGCACGCGCACACCCCGCGAGGCGAGCAGCCGCGCCGTTGCGCCGGGTCCGCAGCCCAGGTCTAGAGCCAGCGCGCCGGGCCCGAGAGCTGCTCCGAGGCCTGGGCACAAATCCAGGGCCCGCCGGGTCAGGTCCAGGCCGCCGGGGCGCAGGGTCTCGCCCGCCACGCGGCGGAAGTCCTCGCGCTCGAAGAGCGGGCCGGGTTCCGCGCCGGAGCAGGACGGTTGCGCGCAGGCGTTTGTCACTTGTCCTCCAGCAGCTGCTCCACCTCGGCCATGCGGCCCAGGGCCAGGGCCTCCGGCACCAGGGTCTGGCCGCAGGCCGGGCAGGAAAGAAGCGAAATGGTGAACACGCTGCCAAGGTAGCTCACCACCACCGGCGAGGGCGCAAGCTCCTGCCCGCAGGACACGCAGGACCATCTGCCCGAGGGCGGCACATAGGTCTGGTCCGTACGGTTGACCACCTCGCCGCTGGTCTGCGGGGCCTCCTCCACGCCGCCCGCGCCGGGCACGACCATGCGGTGGCTCCAGGCGTTCAGCACGCGGTAGCCTTCGCCCTCGGGCAAAAACTCCACCCAGAAGGTGACGCGCCGGGGCCGGAAGGAGGCCAAAAGCCGCCCGGAATCGGCGCCCGACTTGTCGACGAGCACCCGGCCCGCTGTCACGGCCTCGGTGATGGTTTGGCGCAGGTCGGACATCAGGATGCGCCGCTCCTCCAGCCGCGCGCGCACTTCCTGCGTGGTCCGCAGCTCGAAGGGCACGGGCCGCTGTTCCGGCTCGCGGTCCCAGACGTTGTGCAGCAGCCGGGCCTTGAGGGCCGCGCGGGCCTCCTGCCGCTCGGACCAGCCGGGACCGGGCCGCCCCGCCGGGTCGCAGTCCGTGCAGGGGAACACCAGGTCCAGCAGGTGCCACGTGCGCTTGCCCGCTTTGAAAAGCCTGTCGCGGCACATGGCGCAGGCGGCCAGATAGTCGCGCCTGCTCTCGGCCGCGCGCCGGGCGGCTACCGTGCGCCCAAGCTCCGGGTCCACCTGGGACATGAGCCCGCCGAAGCCGCAGCATTCCGTCAGCTCGCCGGAAAGGGGCAGCTCCTTCCAGGGAATGCCCAGGCGGTCGGCCAGGGAGCGCACGGCCTGGCGGAAGGCCGGGTCGTCGCGCGCGGTGCAGGGGTCGTGCAGGGCCAGAAAGGGCCGGGGCAGGATGCCATTGCCCGGCAAGGGCAGGGCGTTCAGCACCTCCCAGAGGGACACGGCGGCAAGGCCCGGCGCGGCCAGCCGGAACGCGGGCTGGCGGAACACCGAAAGGCAGCCGGAGCAGGCGGCGATGATGTGCGGCTTGCCCAGCTCCTCCCACTTGCGCGCGAAGGCCTCCACGGCTTCGCAAAAGAGTCTCTCCTGCCCGGCCCAGTGCGCCGGGATGCCGCAGCAGCCGAGCATGAGGCCCACGCCGGCGCTTCCCATCTCGTTGGTCAGGTACTTGCGCAGGTAGGCGTAGACGCTCTCCACGTGGTGCGGGTGCGAGGCCGAAAGCTGGCAGCCGGGGAAGAACAGGGCCGAGGCCGCTCCGGTCGCGGGGTCGGGCAGGCACAGGGCGAAGTCCGGGCCGTTTGCCGCGGCCATGTCCTCCAGGGCGAACTCGTGGGCCGACTGCGGCATGACGCCGCGCGCCACCATGTCCTGCCGGGCGGTGAGGCACAGCTCGGCCATGGCGAAGTCCTCCGGGCAGACCTTGGCGCACAGGCCGCACAGGCTGCAGGAGTTCACCAGCTTGTTGGCCAGGTGCTGGCCCTTGACGATGGCTGCGTTGTTGTAGATCTGCCGCGCGTAGGTCTTGGGGTAGGCCTTGTGCTTCTCCAGGTAGTCGCACACGCGCACGCACTCCAGGCACTGGCAGTCCAGGCAGCGCTCGGCCTCGGTCCGGGCCCCGTCCGCAGTGTAGTCCGCGCCATCGCGTTCGCCGTTTGGCGTGAAGCGCGGCAACGGGGGCACGCCCGCAAGGCTGGTGTACAGCCGCGTCTGGGTGGGGCCTTCCTTGTCGCGCGCGGCCGTGAGGGACGCGCCCGTGAGCTGCCGGTCCAGCGAGCTTGCCGCCCGGCGTCCATCGGTTGCGGCGGCGATGCAGCGCGTTGTTCCTTCCTCATCCGGCCAGCCGCCCAGGAACAGGCCGGGCCTTCCGGCAGTCAGGGCGGCGGGAGCGGCCAGGGTCACGGGGTCCACGGCGGCGCGGGGCGGATAGGCGGCGTCGGTCTCCGGAGAAAAGCCGTGCTCCAGGAACACGGCCTGCCCTTTGGCCAAGGCCATGTCGAGGATGGCCGTGCCCTTGCCCGGAATGTCGTCGATGACCAGGCCCAGGGCCTTCAGCGTGGCCAGTTCGGCGGCCAGGACGTCCGGGGGCAGCAGCTGTGGCGGCAGGGCAAGCAGCGCGCCGCCCAGGGGAGCGCCCAGGCTGCGCAGGGTGACGCCGTGGCCTTTTTTGAGCAGATCCCAGGCGCAGGTGAGGGCGGCCAGACCGCGGCCCAGCACCAGGGCGCCCTGGCCTCGGCCGGGCAGGCGCATGGGCCGTGGGCCGGGCGTGCCGTGCACGACGGCGAAGCGCTCAAGGGCCCCGATGGCGATGGCCTCCCCGGCCTCCTTGCGCTTGCAGGCCGCCTCGCACGGGGCCTCGCACACGCGGCCCAGCACGCCGGGCAGTGGCAGGGTGCGCTCCAGGATCTTGCGCGCGCCGTTTGCGTCGCCCTTGGCGAGCAGGCCCACAAAGGCGCGGCCGTCCACCCGCAAGGGGCAGGCGGCCTGGCAGAAGGGAGGTTCTTCCTGGATGCAGCGGTTTTCCCACTGCCGTAAGGCCTGCTGATCCATGCCGTTCTCCTGGCTGGGGGGTGCCTGGGAATTACAGGGCGGACGCGGAACCTTCATCCCACGTCCGCCCTGTTTTGGTCAATGGTTCAGCAGGTTAAACTCCCTTGGCCTTGAGACCGGCCAGCACCTTTTCCGGCAGGGCCGGAAGATGGGTGATGCGCACGCCGCAGGCGTTGTAGATGGCGTTGATGACCGCCGCGTGGGGGGCGGCCAGGGGCATCTCGCCCACGCCGGAGGCGCCGAAGGGCCCGTCCGGGCGCGGGGTCTCCACGTAGATGATCTCCATGGCGTCGGGGATGTCCTTGATGTACGGAATGCCCGCCCCGGCGATGGTGGCGTGCTTCTTCAGGTCCTCGTAGTCCTCGGTGAGGGCGAGGCCCACGCCCTGGGCCAGGCCGCCGTAGATCTGGCCGTCGGTCACCAGCTTGTTGTTCACCTTGCCGATGTCGGCCACGATGGCGATCTTCTCCACCGTCACCCTGCCCGAGGGCACGTCCACCGCCACCTCGATGACGTAGACGCCGTACATGTAGCAGCAGAAGGGGCGTCCCTGGCCGCTGGCGTCGCATTCCTTGGCCGGGGCGGTCCACTTGCCGCGCACCTTGGTCTCGAGCTTGGCGTCCCTCATCTCGTCATAGCTGCGGAAGCTGCCGTCGGGCTTCCGCATGGCCGCCAGGAGGTTTTCGCAGGCCGTCTTCACGGCCTGGCCGGTGACCACCTGGGAGCGGCTGCCGCCCGCAGGACCGGAGTTCGGGGCCTTGCTCGTGTCGTTCAGCACCAGGTTGATCTTCTCCGGCGGAAGGCCAAGGGGCAGCAGGGCCTCGTGCGCCGTGCCCAGGGTGCCCGCGTCGGCGCCCTGGCCATGGTCTTCCCAGCAGTCGTAGATGGTCACGGTGCCGTCGGGCATCAGCTCGGCGTCGGCCTCGGAGGAGTCCGGGCCGTCGAGCCCGGAGCCGTACACGCCGATGGCCACGCCCACACCGCGCTTGGTGGCGGCGGAGCTGTTCGCCTTGGCGCGCTTCTTGGCTTCCTCGTACTTGGGCCGGGCCAGGTCCATCATCTGCGGCAGGCTCAGCACCTCCGGCTCCTGGCCGGTGGGGGTGGTGGCTCCCTTGCGGTAGACGTTCTTGTAGCGCAGCTCGAAGGGATCCATGCCCAGCTTCTCCGCCAGCTCGTCCATGAGCACTTCGGACGGGAACTCGATCTCCGGCGCGCCGTAGCCGCGGAAGGCCGAGCCCCAGGCGTGGTTGGTGCACACGGTGCGGCCCTCGCCCCGGATGTTCGGGATGTCGTAGCCCGCGCCCGCGAACTGCGCGCCGCGCAGGGTCAGCAGGTCGCCGAACTCGGAGTACGGGCCGTGGTCGCAGGACCAGTCGCTCTCCATGGCCAGCAGCTTGCCGCTCTTGTCGGCCGCGTACTTCAGGCTGGTCCAGAAGGGCGAGCGCTTGCCCGTGTAGTTCTGCTGCTGCTGGTAGTTGTAGCGCAGGTGCACCGGCCGGCCCGTGGCCAGGGCGGCCACGCCCACAAGGGCCTCCATGGTGGGGCTGAACTTGTAGCCGAAGGTGCCGCCCGTGGGGTTCTGCACCATCACGAGCTTCTCCGGCTCAACGCCCAGGCCCGGGGCGATCATGTACAGGTGCAGGTGCAGGCCGATGGACTTTGAGTGGATGACCAGCCGGCCTTCCTCGTCCTGGTAGGCGAAGCCCACGTCCGGCTCGATGGGCAGGTGCGGCTGGCGCTGGGTGTAGAAGTCGTCCGCCACCGTCACCACGTCGGCCCGGGCGAAGATGGGGGCCGTGTCCGCGCCCTTGGCGATGGCCTGGGTGTAGTAGACGTTGGGCGTGCCGGGGTGGATCTCGATGGCGTCGTCGGCCATGGCCGCGGGCGCGCTCATGTAGGCGGGCAGCTCCTCCAGGTCGACCTTGACCTTCTCGGCCGCGGCGCGGGCGTTCTTTTCGCTGTCCGCGCAGACGATGGCGATGGCGTCGCCGAACTGGAAGATTTTTTCATCGGCGAGTATGGGGCGGTCCCAGCCGTCGCCCTTGTTGGTGGGGAAGGTGATGAGCCCGGTGATGCGGTTCTTGCCCTTCACGTCCTTGTGGGTCAGCACGCTGTGCACGCCGGGCATCTTCAAGGCTTCGCTGGCGTCGATGCCCTTCAGGTTGGCGTGGGAGACCTTGGCCTGGACGAGCGCCAGGTGCAGGGTGCTGGGGGGCATCTTGTGGGCCAGGTCCGCGCCGAAGTCCCAGGTGCCGGTGACCTTGGCGATGGCGCTGGGACGCGGGTAGCTGGTGCCCCAAATGCGTCCGTCGGCCGGGAGCTTGAAGTGGAGGTCCGAAACCTTGATCTCGCCGCGCAGCACGCGGGCGGCGTCCATCACCGCGTCGGTCAGGGGCTTGTAGCCGGTACAGCGGCAGGCGTTCCTGTGCTTCTGGAACCACTCGCGCACGTCCTCCCGCGTGGGGTTCTTGTTGGCGTCCAAGAGGGCCTTGGCCGAGACGATAAAGCCCGGCGAGCAGAAGCCGCACTGGGCGCCGCCGTGGACCATCCAGGCCACCTGGATGGGGTGCAGGGCATCCGGCGTGCCGATGCCCTCGATGGTCGTCACGCTGGCGCCGTCCTCCACGCGCTTCATCTTGGTGGCGCAGGAGCGCACCACCTTGCCGTCCAGGATGACGCTGCACGCGCCGCACTGGCCCTGGCCGCAGCCCACCTTGACCCCGGTGAGCAGAAGCTGGCCGCGCAGCACGTCGGCCAGGGTGTCTTCCGGGTCCACCACCAGCGGGCGGGGAATCCCGTTCACGTTGAGCACCATCTTGAGCATGACCATCCTCCTTGCCGTGTTTGGCGTTTTCAGACGCAGACATGGGCAGGAGGCCAGAGCTCCGCGCGCGGCGGGGCTTAGGCTCCCTTGCCGAACGGGCAGACCGGGAACCGGCACTCGGCGCACGCGGAGCAGTATCCGCCGTGGCCCAGTGCCGCTATGTCCTGTCGGGAGAGGCGGTCTCCGGCCAGGAGCCGGGGCACCACAAGATCGAAGATGCTGGACTTGAAATACATGACGCAACCGGGCAGGCCGAGCACGGGCACACTGCCGATGTAGCCCAAAAGGAACATGGCTCCCGGCAGCACCGGCGCGCCGTAGCACTCTATTCTCGCCCCGGCCCTGCGGATGGCCGCGGGCGTGCGGTCGTCCGGGTCCACGCTCATGCCGCCGGTGACCACGATGAAGTCCGCTCCGATGGCCAGCAGGGCCTCGATGGCGCGCGCGGTCATGTCCTCGTCGTCGGACACCAGGAGCTGGCGCAGCACCTGGCTGCCCAGGCGCGCGAACTTCTCGCGCAGCACCGGGCCGAAGCCGTCCTTCACGCGGCCCTTGAAGACCTCGCTGCCGGTGGTCACCATGCCCACCTTGCGCGGCAGGAAGGGGCGGACTTCAAGGATCGGGGCGGAGCGGCAGAGTTCCTCGGCCCGGCGGACCGCGTCTTCCTCGATGACCAGGGGGGTGATGTGCACGCCGGCCAGGTTCTGGCCTTTTTTCACGGGCTGGTTGCCGTGCAGGGTGGCCAGCACCATGTCGTCCAGGCCGTTCAGTTCGCGCAGGCGGCTGGCGTCCACCTTGAGCAGGCCGTCGAACCCGGCGGAGAGCGTCACCTTGCCCTCGCCCGGCGCGCCCAGCAGGATGCCCGGGCCGCTCGCCGCGCGGGCCACGCGCAGGGCGGCCTCCTCCTCGTGCACCAGGCCCTCGGCCAGGTCGAAGACGTAGAGGTGCTCCTTGCCCACGTTCCGCAGGCGCTCCACGTCCTCCGGGCGCACGACGTGGCCCTTTTTGAACAGTGCGCCCTTGCAGCGGTCCGGCCCATTGCCGGGAATGATCTGGGTGATGTCGTGACAGAGCACGGTGCCGATGGCATCCGCGACGGGGAGTTCCCGCATGCGAGTCGACCAGCCCATACGCAGCCCTCTTGCCGCCAGGAAGAGCAGGCGGCCTGTCCAGCAGGGTGTCGAGAAGCTTGAGACTGACGGATCTTTACTCCACTGTCACTTTTTGTGTCAGAAATGGCATAGCAAGTCAAACAGTGACTGCTTACATTGGGGTATGTTTGTGGTTTTTCTGGAGCGAGGGCCTGCGCGCCCGGAAAAAGGCAGGGCACGGAACGCCTGCGCGCCCCGTGCCCCGGTGGGAGCGTGTGTACCGTGGAGGCGTTGCTAGAGGTCGCTCCAGGGGTGCAGGCCGAGGGGCACAAAGCCCTGCTCCCGCGCCTGGAACTCCAGGGGCAGCATGGTCAGGGCCGCCACGTCCGGGCTGGGGATGTCCACCAGTTCGCCGGAGTCCAGGCAGAGCACGAAGGCCTTGCAGCGGTTGCAGGCGTCGGCGCGTTCAAAGGGGCGCTCGGGGTCGCGCAGCACCACCAGGTCCTCGGGCTCCACGCAGCCGCAGGCCGGGCAGGCCACGCGCTTGTGCGTCCACTCCGAGGCGCAGCAGGAGCAGCGCAGGAAGCGGCGGCCGCCGTGGGCCTTGATGAACTCGTTGTCCTCGTCCACGCGGCGCAGTTCGCTCATATTGGGCGCGGCGCCGCACACGGGGCAGTAATTCTGCTGCCAGGGCAGCCCCTTCACCAGCCCCAGCAGGTCCTCGGCCTGGCGGCGCAGGAAGGGCCGGGCCAGCTCCGCCGCGGCGAAGGCCGTGGTTCCGGCGTCCACGCCGGGCAGGGAAAGCTCCTGGCCGAAGGCCGCGGCGGCAAGGGCGGCGGGCGCAAGGGCGCCCGAGTCCAGGGCCGCCTGCAGTGCCGCAAACTCCTGCGCCAGGGCCGGGAACGCCGCGGCCATGACGGGCAGCAGCTCCTTGGCCGCGGCGGGCAGCTGCGCGCTCATGTCCTCAAAGCCCGTGTCTGCCAGGAGGAACACCCCCTGGCAGAAGCGCTCCTGGTCCACGGCCGGGGGCGTGCCCTGCCAGCCCGGGGCGGTTTCAAAAATACGCGCCTGGGCGGCCAGCAGCGGGCCGAAGGCGTCGAGCAGCGGCTGCAGGGCGGGCAGCTCGGTCTGGGCCCGGGAAAGGGCGGTTTCAATGGCGCGCACGCGCGGGGAATTCTGGTCGGCTGCGGTCTGCATCTGCTGCTCCTTGAACATTGCCTTGGAACCATGATGCGGGACCGCCCGGTTCTGGAGTACCGGACGGCCCCGCGGGTTCAGCGTCTCGTCACGTAATGCAGGCTAGCCCTGCGCCGACCCGGCCGCCTTGCGCAGAGGGCCGAACATGCCGGCCAGCATCTGCTGGCGCGTCATGCCCGGCGCGCCCTTCAGCGAGTCGGAGGCGTCGGCCACGGCGAACTTGTGGTATTTGGAGGGCGCGTCGGTCACCAGGTAGATGACGCTCACGTTCTCCATGTCGCACAGGGACGCCTTGGGGAACTCCTTCTGCACGGCCACCAGGCGGTCGGCGGCCTGCTTCAGGATCTCGGACCGCTCGCCGAAGGTCATGGCCCCCATGGCGCAGCTTTTCACGCACATGGGCAGCAGGTTCTTCTTCACGCGGTCGATGCACATGTCGCACTTGATGATGCGCTTGGTCTTGGGGTCAAGACGCGGAATGTCGTACGGGCACGAGGACTTGATGGTCTCGAAGTTCTCCTTGGCGGTCTTCTCGGTGTAGAGGACGGCCCCGGTCTCCTTGTCGATGACGATGGAATCCTCAAGCTCCGCGCCGGATTTGCACGGGGCCTCCAGGCAGTGGCGGCAGGCGTCCGGGAAGAAGTACCACTTCACGGTGTCGCCGTCCTGATGCTCGGAGAAGCGCACCAGCTTGACGTTGTACGGACCGAGGTCCGGGGGGTTCTGGTGGGTGCCGCGCTGTTTGGTGGCCACAGCGGGGTAGTTCTTCCATTCCTTGCAGCCCACCTGGCAGCCGCGGCAGGCGGTGCACTTGGTGGTGTCTATCAGTATCGCCTTGGGCATGGTTTTTCGCTCCTTGCTGGTTCAGGGGGCGCGCCGGAGTTTAGGCGGCGCGCCCGCCCGGTTGCGACTCTGGTTTACAGCTCGGTCACCTTGGTGGCCTTCTTCACATTCACCAGACAGGCCTTGTACTCCGGAATGGTGGTGTTCGGGTCACCAACCGAGGTGGTCAGCCTGTTCGTCGCATCGCCGCATTTGGGCTTGGTCCAGCCGAAGGCGAAGGGCATGCCGACCAGGTGCACGGTCTTGCCCATGATCTGGAAGGGCTTGATGCGGATGGTGACCATTGCCACGGCCTCGACCTTTCCGCGCAGGCTTTCCACCACGACCACGTCGCCGTTCTTGATGCCCTTCTCCGCAGCAAGCTGCGGGCTCATCTCGATGTACTGCTGGGGCTCGGCCTCAAGCAGGCCGTTGCCGTTTCTCGTCTCCGAGCCGGAGCACCAGTGTTCCGTCATGGAGTAGGTGGTGAGCACGATGGGGAAGCGAGGATCGCCGTTCTTGCACAGAACGTCGTACTCGCTGCCGTGCACCTGCTTCATGCAGGGGTTGTTCATCTGCGCGGAGAACGGGTTCTTGGTCAGCGGGGTTTCCGCCGGCTCGTAGTGCTCCGGCAGGGGGCCGTCCTCGCGTCCCGGGCCGTACAGCTGGCCCATGCCGTCCGTGGTCATGATGAACGGATACACGCCGCCCTTCATGGCCATGGGCGGCTGGCCGCCGTCGGGCACGTCGCCCTGCCAGCCCTTGCCGTCCCACTCGATGACGGCCTTGGCCGGATTGTAGGGCTTGCCGTTCTTGTCAACGCTGGCGCGGTTGTACAGCACGCGGCGGTTCATGGGCCAGGCCCAGGCGAATTTCGGGTACAGCCCGATCTTGGCCTGCATGGGGGTCTGGGTCAGGTCGCGGCGCTTGGAGAGGTTGCCCTCGGCCTCGGTGTAGCCGCCGCAGTACACCCAGCACAGGCTGGTGGTGCTGCCGTCGGCCTGCAGGGTCGGGAAGCCGGGAACCAGCTGGCCCTTCTTGTACTGCTTGCCGCCGATCTCCACGTCGCGGGTGAAGTGGCCGTTGATGCGCTTGGTCATCTCCTCGGCGTTGAACTCGGACGGGAGGTCGTGCTTGAGCACGGCCTCGGGCAGGGCGCCGCCCTCCTTGGCATACAGCGCGCGCACGCGCTTCATGATCTCCACGAACATCCAGCCCATGCTCTTGCACTGCCCGACGGGCTCGATGGCCTTGTAGTGCCACATGTGCCAGCGGCCGGAATTGGAGATGGTTCCTTCCTTCTCCGCGCGGTAGGCGGAGGGCAGCAGGAAGATCTCGGTCTTGCACTTTTTCACGTCCGCGCCGGGGCGGCGGAAGTTGTCGCTGGTCTCGTTGTGGAACACCTCGCCCACCACCAGCCAGTCCAGCTTGTCGAAGGCCTTGCGGACCTTGTTCGAGTTGGGGAAGCTCTGGCAGGGGTTGTGGCCGAAGATGAAGCCGCCCTTGATCTTGCCCTGGTACATGCGGTCGAACAGGTACAGGTGCGAGCAGTCCATGCCCACGTCGAGCTTGGGCAGCAGGCCGTAGCAGAAGTCGTTTTCCTTGGTGGCGTTCTCGCCGAACCAGCCCTTCAAGAGGCTGACGATGTACTTGGGACGGTTGCCCCACCAGTTGACGCTCATGGGGTCGGCCGTCTTGGGCGTGTTGCCCTTCAGGTACTCGTCCAGGGTCTTCCAGTTGGCGTAGGGCGCGTTGTGGTAGCCGGGGATGTAGCCGTAGAGCAGGGCGTGGTCGGTTGAGCCCTGCACGTTGGGCTCGCCGCGCAGGGCGTTGATGCCGCCGCCCGCCACGC
>CAYUOW010000080.1:0-12119 GCA_964446455.1 uncultured Desulfocurvus sp. | reverse complement strand
CGTTTAGTGGAGCGTAGGGGCTCAATAAGCCGAATCCCGGCGGGGCACAAGGCCGCCCTGCGGGTGTGGATTCGCGGCGTAATCACATTGTCGGGATATGAAATGTAATTTTGTGCTACCCAAGGGCGGAAAAATGCGGTACGGGTGCCAAAGTTTGAAATGGGGTTTGGGAGGGGGGCTTGGTTGCGCGCTGCGCCTACAAAAAAGAAGTTTAGCTGCAGCAAACACTTACGCGACGATTGTTCGATTTGTCTACGCGTTATCTAACATGCTTATATATTGTGAAAAATTAAACTAGTAAAATTTATTAGCAAAAATCCCCGCTGGTTATGGGGGGATGGCAAAGGCGAAAAACACGGAGAGGCCGCGTTTTTCCAAACCGGGGGTTGACGTCTTCGACGACTCGGGGCAATAGACGAGATAATAGTCCAAAGGGTTTGGCGAAAGGCCCGATTTTCCGGGCCGAATTTTCTTCCGTGCAAGAGGGGGAGGGGTATGGTCTTTAGCTGGCTCCATCTAGCCATCATCCTGTTCCTGATGGGCGGGTTGCTGTTTGCCGGCGGTCCGCTCGTTTTGTCTTATCTGGTTGCCCCGCGCGCCCGCGGCGGCGACATGGGCATGCCGTATGAGTGCGGCATGCGTCCCTACGGCGGCGCCTGGACGAGCTTCGGCATAAACTACTACGTTTACGCGCTGTTGTTCCTGGCCTTCGATGTGGACGTGCTCTACCTGTTCCCGGTGGCCTCCGTGTACCGCGTCACCGAGGGCTGGCTGCCCTTCCTGGAAATGGTCATCTTCCTCGCAGTCTTGGTTCTCGCAATCATCTACTTCTGGGCGAAAGGGGTGTTCACATGGCCGCGCAAAATCTCGTAGCGCAGAAACCCGACGTCATCGTCGCCGATCCGCTGCTGAACATCGGCCCGGCGCAGCAGATCATGGACATCTGCCGCTCCATGTCGCTGTGGCCCATGACCTTCGGTCTGGCCTGCTGCGCCATTGAGATGATGGCCGTGGGCATGGCCCGCTGGGACATCGCCCGATTCGGCGCCGAGGTCTTCCGCCCCTCGCCCCGCCAGAGCGATTTGATGATCGTGGCCGGCACCGTGAGCAAGAAGATGGCCCCGGCCGTGGTGCGCCTGTACGAACAGATGCCCGCGCCCCGCTGGGTCATCGCCATGGGCAACTGCGCCATCTCCGGCGGCCCCTTCAAGTTCAAGGGCCAGTACGGCATGGTCGAGGGCGTGGACAAGCTCATCCCCGTGGACGTGTATGTGCCCGGCTGCCCGCCGAGACCCGAAGGACTGCTGGAAGGCCTGTTCAAGCTGCAGGAAAAGATCACCGGCAAGCGCTTCTGGCCCAATCCGCCCCTCGACGGTCCCTTCGACGTGGAGGGCAAGTAGATGGACGCGCTGCTGAAGGGCCTGCCCCTGCACTACCTGGCCGCCTGCGACTTCCAGAAGACCGGCAAGACCTGGCAGGTCATCCTGCCCACGGCCTCCCTGGTGCCCGCGGCCGAGCGCCTGCTGGCCGCCGACTATTTTCTTGAGGACATAAGCGCGCTGGACTGCGTGGAAGGCTATGTGGTGACCTACCACTTCGCCCACTTCCACAAGCCGGGCCGCACGGCCCTGCGGGTCCTCGCCCCGCACGACGCGCCCAGCGTGCCCTCCATCGCCCGCATCTTCCAGGGCGCGGAATGGCACGAACGCGAGACGCGCGACTTCCATGGCGTGCTGTTCACGGGCAATCCGAACTTCATCCCGCTCCTGATCGACCCGGACATGGCCGACTGCTTCCCCCTGCGCAAGGACGAGAAGTCCCGCGCGCGGATGCGCGACCTTCTGGAGGCCGGGGAGGTGCGCTTCTGCGCGCCCGGCTTTGACCTGATGACGCCCGAAGCCCCGGCCGAAGCCGCGGCGGAGGCTGCCGCCGGCGCCAAAGCCACGGCATAACAAGGAAAGCGGCACCCCTATGACACACTACGCAAATCCCGAACAGGTCGCCGGCGACTTCTACACCAACAATTTCGCCAAGACCGCAAAGGAAGGCTCCCTCATCCTGAACCTCGGTCCGCAGCACCCGTCCACCCACGGCGTGCTTCGGGTGGTGGTGGAGATGGACGGCGAGTACATCCTCCGCGCGGAGCCGGTGCTGGGCTACCTGCACCGCATGCACGAGAAGATGGCCGAGGTGAAGACCGCCGCCCAGTTCATTCCGAACATGGGCCGCGTGGACTATGGCCACGCCCTGGGCTGGAACTGGGCCTTTGTGGGCGCGGTGGAAAAGCTGGCCGGCATCGAGGTGCCGGAGCGCGCCGAGTACGTGCGCACCATCACCTGCGAGCTGAACCGCCTCTCCTCGCACCTGCTCTGGTGGGGCGCATACCTGCTGGACCTCGGGGCCTTCACGCCCATCATGTACGCCTTTGATGACCGCGAAAAGATCCTGGACATTTTGCAGATTCCCACGGGCTCGCGGCTCACCTACAGCTACTTCCGCGTGGGCGGCGTGGCGCAGGACCTGAACGAGGACTGCATCCGCCGCATCCGCGAGTTCATCCCCTGGATGCGCTCGCGCCTGCCCATGTACAAGGATCTCGTCAGCGACAACATCATCCTGAGAAAGCGCATCGAGGGCATCGGCGTCATCGAGCCCGAGGTGTGCCGCCGCTTTGGGGCCACCGGCCCCATCATCCGCGGCTCGGGCATCGCCTACGACGTGCGCAAGAGCGACCCGTACTCCGTCTACCCCAAGCTGGACTTCGAGATCCCCACGTCGCAGCTCATGGACGCGCGCGGCCGTTACGACGTGCGCATCGCCGAGTTCGAGCAGAGCCTGCGCATCATCGAGCAGTGCCTGGACATGATGCCCGAGGGCGACGTGCTGGTGAAGGGCGCGCCCAAGCCCAGCTGGAAGGCCCCCAAGGGCGAGGCCTACTTCGCGGTGGAAGGGGCGCGCGGCAAGATCGGCGTGTACCTGGCCTCCGACGGCGGCAAGACCCTGTACCGCTGCAAGCTGCGCGCGCCGGGCTACTGCAACTTGAGCCTCTTCGCCGAGGTTTCGCAGGGCACCATCCTGGCGGACGCGGTGGCCATCCTGGGCAGCCTCGATCTGATCATCCCGGAAATCGACAGGTAGGAGAACGCGATGCCCGCAGAATTCATACGCATCCTCATCGGCCTTGTGGCCGTGGCCGTCAGCGTGGGTCTCATCGGCCTGGTGATGGTCTGGGTGGAGCGCAAAGTGGCCGGCCACATCCAGCGCCGGCCCGGCCCCTACGAGGTCGGTCCCAACGGGCTCTTGCAGCCCCTGGCCGACGCCCTCAAGCTGGTGGGCAAGCAGCTCTTCATGCCCGACGGCGCGGACCCCATCCTGTACTGGCTGGCCCCGGTGCTGTCGTTCCTCCCGGTGCTGCTGCTCTTCCTGCCGCTGCCCGTGGGCGACGGCCTCATGACGCTGAACATCAACCTGGGCCTGTTGCTGATTCTGGCCTTCTCCGGCCTGGCGGTGCTTGCGCTGCTTCTGGGCGGCTGGGCCTCCAACAACAAGTACGGCCTGCTCGGCGCGGCCCGCGCGGTGGCGCAGTCCGTGGCCTACGAGATTCCGCTGCTGCTCTCGGTGCTGGCCGTGGCCTTCGTGGCCGGCAGCCTGGACCTGGCCACGGTGGTCAAGGGGCAGGGCACCTGGCCCTGGAACTGGAACATCATGACCCAGCCCCTGGCCTTCCTCATCTACATAGTAAGCGCCCTGGGCGAGACCAACCGCGCCCCCTTCGACCTGCCCGAGGCCGAAAGCGAGCTCACCGCCGGCTTCCACACGGAATACTCCGGCATGGGCTTCGGCCTGTTCTTCCTGGCCGAGTACGCGAACATGGTGGTCGTCTGCTCGGTGGCCACGGCGCTCTTCCTGGGCGGCTGGCAGGGCCCGGTGCTGCCCGGCCCGGTGTGGTTCGTGCTCAAGGTCTCGCTTTTGATGCTGCTCATGGTGTTCTTCCGCTGGACGTACCCGCGCGTGCGTTTCGACCAGTTGCTGAACATCAACTGGAAGTGGCTCATGCCCCTGGCCGTGCTCAATCTGCTCGCCACCAGCTTCTTCGTGAAGCTGGCCCAGTTCACTGAAGTGCGCTGGTAGATGAAGGAAGCCGTATGAACGCCATCAAGGAAGCATTCAAGACCGTCTCCGACCTGTGGAGCCTCATGGTGGGCCTGCGTGTCACCGGGAAATATTTCCTGGAGCCGCAGCGCACCGTGCGCTACCCCTGGAAGGCCCTGTCCAACACCGAAACCTACAAGGGCCACCTGGAGCTTGTGGGCGGCGGCAGCAAGGACCCCTTCAAACCTCGCTGCATCTCCTGCGGCATGTGCGCCCTGGCCTGCCCTTCGAACTGCATCACCGTGGTGAAGAAGAAGGCCCCCAAGCCCACGCCCGAGGAAGAGAAGGCCCTGGCCGAGGCCAAGGCCAACGGCGAAAAGACCAAGGACAAGACGCCAAAGGATCCGGAAAAGTTCGTGTACGACTACAGCCTGTGCAGCCTGTGCGGCACCTGCATGGAGAACTGTCCGGCCGGTGCGCTTCGCTTCTCCAAGAACATCTACATGGCGGGCTACTCGCGCAACGACTTCCTCTTCGACCTGGTGGTGAAGCTCAGGGAGTCCGACAGCGCCGCCCCCGCCGAGCCTGCGGAAGCCCCCGCAGCCACGAGCGAGGCCTAACATGCCAAACATGGAAGACATGGCCAAAGTGGCCTTCGGGCTCTACACGCTCATCATCCTCGGCGGCAGCCTGCTGGCCGTGGGGGCCAAAAGCCTCGTGCGGGCCATGGTGGGGCTCATCGCCACCCTGCTGGGCGTTGCCGGCATGTACATGCTGCTGAACAGCACCTTCATGGCGCTGATGCAGATCCTCATCTACGTGGGCGCGGTCTGCGTGCTCATCTTCTTTGCCATCATGCTCACCCGCGCCGACCCCGCCGGCGAGGAGGCCGAGAGTTCGCCCATCTACCAGAACGTGCTGGCCCTGCTTGCCGTGCTGGTTACGGGCGGAGTGCTCTCCTGGCTGATCCTGACCCGGCCCCTGGCCACCACCGGCGTGCCGGTGGAGGTGACCATCGAGAAGCTGGGCCTGGGCCTGCTTGGACCTTACGGACTCGCTTTCGAGCTGATTTCGGTGGTGCTCTTGGTTTCGATGGCCGGGGCGGTGCTCCTGGCCTGGGAGAGGAGGAACGGCAAATGAGCACGCTTACCATGTACCAGCTGGTGGCCCTGATTCTGCTTCTGGCAGGGCTTTTCGGCATCACGCAGCGCAAGACCCTGGTGGGCATGCTCATCTGCGTGGAGCTCATGCTCAACGGCGCGGGCCTGTCCATCGTGGCGGCGGCGCAGCTCACCCCGGCCAACGCCATGCTGGGGCAGCTGGGCACGCTCTTCGTCATGGGCCTTGCGGCGGCGGAGGCAACCCTGGTCCTGGCCATCATCGTGGTCATCGCCCGGCGGTTCGGCAGCACCAAAACCAGCGTCGTTTCGACTCTGAAGGGATGAGCAAGCCATGACAGGGATCATCGAAAGCGCACGCGTGCTCCTGCCGGTGGCCATCACCCTGGTGGCGCCGCTGTTCATCTGGCTCAACCGGGCCAACCAGAACCGGCGTGAGGCGGTCAGCTTCATCGCCGGCGGCCTGACCTTCGCCTCGGTCCTCTCCCTGGCGCCCGCGGTTTTGGCCGGGAACATCTGGAAATACACACTGTTCGACATCATGCCCGGCATCACGGTGACCTTCAGCGCCGACGGGCTCTCGCTCATCTTCGGCCTGGTGGCAAGCTTCCTATGGATGTTCGCCACCAGCTACAACATCGGCTACATGCGCAGCCTGGATGAGCACGCGCAGACGCGCTACTACATCTGCTTCGCCGTGGCCATCTTCGGAGCCGAGGGCGTGGCCCTTTCCGCCAACGTGTTCACCCTGTACCTCTTCTACGAGGTCATCACCGTGTTCACGTACCCGCTGGTCGCCCACCACCAGGACGACGAGGCCTTCACCGGCGCGCGCAAGTACATCGTGTACTTGATGGGCACCTCGAAGCTCTTCCTCCTGCCCGCCATGGTCATGACCTACGTGCTGGTGGGCAACCTGGACTTCGCCCTGGGCGACGTGACCACGGGCATGTTCACCCCCGAGATAGTGGCCGCGCACCCCATGGCGGTGACCATCACCTATGTGCTGTTCATCGCGGGCATCGGCAAGGCGGCGCTCATGCCGTTCCACAACTGGCTGCCCTCGGCCATGGTGGCGCCCACCCCGGTCTCGGCCCTGCTGCACGCGGTGGCCGTGGTCAAGGCGGGCGTGTTCTGCGTCTGCCGCATCATCCTCTCCGGCTTCGGCGTCACGGTGATGGACCAGCTGGGCCTGGGCATCCCCACCGCCTGCGTGGCCGCCTTCACCCTGACCGCGGCCAGCTTCATCGCGCTCACCAAGGACGACCTGAAAGCCCGGCTGGCCTACTCCACCGTGGCCCAGCTCAGCTACGTCGTGGCGGGCGTGGCGCTTTTGACCCCCATGGCGGTGCAGGGCGGCATGGCCCACATCGCCCACCACGCCTTCTCCAAGATCACCCTCTTCTTCGCGGCCGGCGCAATCTACGTGGCCACGCACCTGAAGAAGATCAGCCTCATGGACGGCCTGGGCCGCAAGATGCCCTGGACCTTCGGGGCGTTTTCCATCGGGGCCCTGTCCATGATCGGCATGCCGCCGGTGTGCGGCTTTGTCTCCAAATGGTACATCGTGAACGGGGCGCTGCAGGCCGGGCAGATCGTCATCTTCCTGGCCTTCATGCTCTCCACCATCCTGAACGCGGGCTACTTCGTGCCGGTCATCTACCGGGCCTTCTTCAAGGAGCCCGGACCCGACCCGCACTTCCATCATTACAAGGAAGCGCCGCTTACCATGGTGATTCCGCTGTGCGCAACGGGCGCCATCTCGGTGCTGCTGGGCTTCTACCCGGCGCTGTTCATGGATTTCGTCCGCGTGTTCGGCAAGTTCTAGGGGGCAAAAGCATGAGCCTGTTCGGAATGTTGCTCAATTGGCTGAGGAGCAAGACGTGCGTTCTGGCCGTCCTGTTCTTCCTGGGGCTTGCGGGGCTGGTGGTGGCGAACGTCTTCGTCCGCCCCCACGAGGCCGAGTACGTGTTCGACGTGTATCCGGGCTTCTGGTCCCTGTTCGGGCTGGTCGGCGGCCTGGCCATGGTCATCATCATGAAAAAGATCGTCCAGCCCATGATCAGCCGGGGAGATGACTATTATGAGCGCAATAGCTAGCGGTTTCGTTCACCCCACCGTGGGCTTCTACGCCCTGGCGCTGGCCTTGCCGTTTTTGCCCGGCAAGGCGTGGAGATGGCTGCTCCTGATCCCGCCCATCGTGGCCATCTGGAGCGTCATGACCATCGAGCCGGGCCTCTACGGGCAGGCCAGCTGGCTGGGGCAGACCATGCTCCTTGGCCGCGTGGACAAGCTCTCGCTCATCTTCGCGCAGGTGTTCGCGGTCATGAGCCTGATCGGCATGGTCTACGCCCTGCACGTGGACGACAAGCTCCAGCACATCATGGCCTGCGTGTACGTGGGCGGGGCCTTCGGCTGCACCTTCGCCGGAGACTTCCTCTCCCTGTTCGTCTTCTGGGAGCTCATGAGCATCGGCTCCACCTTCCTCATCTGGCTGGCCCGGAACGAGCGCAGCACCAAGGCGGGTTTCCGCTACTTCCTGTACCACACCATCGGCGGGCTGTTCCTTTTGATTGGCCTGCTCCTGCGCTACAAGGCCGTGGGCAACTTCGAGTTCGACCACGTGATGCCCGCGCAGATGCACCTGTACGACTGGATGATCCTCTTGGGCTTCTGCGTCAACGCGGCCGTCGTGCCCCTGCACGCCTGGCTGCCCGACGCCTACCCCGAAGGCACGGTCACCGGCTCGGTGTTCATGTGCGCCTTCACCACCAAGACGGCCGTGTACGTTCTGTTGCGCGGCTTCCACGGGGTGGAGGCCCTGGCCATCGCCGGAACGGTGATGTGCGTGTACGGCGTGCTGTACGCGTGCATAGAGAACAACGCCCGGCGCATCCTGTCCTACCACATCGTGTCCCAGGTGGGGTACATGGTGGCGGGCATCGGCATCGGCACGGCAATGACCATGAACGGCGCGGTGGCCCACGCCTACGCGCACATCCTGTACAAGGGCCTCTTGTTCATGGGCACCGGCTGCCTGCTCTACGCCGCGGGCACCACCAAGCTGAACGAACTGGGCGGGCTGGTGCACCGGCTGCCCTGGGTCATGGTGCTGTACATGGTGGCGGCGCTGTCCATCTCGGGCATGCCGCTGTTCAACGGCTTCATCTCAAAGACCATGACCATCACCGGCGCGGCGGAAGCACACCGCACCTGGCTGGCCATCGGCATGGAGGTGGCCGCGGTGGGCACCTTCCTCTCAGTGGGCATCAAGCTGCCGTACTTCGCCTTCTGGGCCAAGCCGGCCAACGACAAGATGGTGCTCAAGCCCATCCCGGTGAACATGTACATCGGCATGGCCATGGGCGCGGTGCTCTGCATCGCCCAGGGCCTGTACCCCGACATGCTGTACCGCTACCTGCCCTTTGAGATGGAAGAGATGTACCATCCCTGGACCACCTGGCACGTGTTGCAGGCGCTTCTGCTGCTGGGCTTCTCGGGTCTGGCCTTCTACATCACGCGGGAGATCATCACCCCGCACGCCAAGACCAACCTGGACTTCGACTTCTTCTACCGGCTCATCGGCCGGGGCGCGCTCGCCCTGGTCTCTAAGCCCCTGGCGTGGATCGACGACCGCTGGACCGAGGCCTACCGGGCCGTCGGCCTGGGCGGCCTCTTGACCCTCGCGCGGGGTACTGTCTGGTTCGACACCAAGGGAATCGACACCGTGGTGGATGGCTCGGCGTATACGGTGCAGAACGTGGGCGTGCTGAGCGCCAAGGTGCAGACCGGCAGGCTCCAGGAATACCTGGGACTGGCGGCCGCCCTGGCCATCGGCATCTTCGCCCTTGTCTGGTACCTTGCCTAAACCCCGCAACGAGACGGAGAGCGAGCCTTGGACTTCGGATACCCGGTTTTAACAAGCCTGATCGTGTTCCCGCTTCTGGCCGCGGCGGGGCTGTTCCTCATCAAAAGCCCGCAGGTTGCGCGCGCCTACACCATGGGCGCAAGCATCCTGGAGCTCATCCTGGGACTGCCGCTGCTGTTCTTCAAATTCAACTCAGACTTCCAGTTCGTCGAAAAGGCGCACTGGGTGCCGCAGTGGGGCCTCGAGTACCACCTCGCGGTGGACGGCATCAGCTACCTCATGGTCATGCTGACGCTGGCCATCCTGCCCCTGTGCGTCATGTGCTCCTGGACCTACATCAGCAAGCGGGTGAAGGAATTCCACTTCTGCCTGCTGTTCATGACGGCCGCCTGCGTGGGTGTGTTCGCCGCCATGGACTTGGTGCTGTTCTATGTGTTCTGGGAGGCCATGCTCATTCCCATGTACCTCTTGATCGCCGTCTGGGGCGGCGACCAGCGCCGGTACGCCTCGCTCAAGTTCTTCCTGTTCACGCTGGCGGGCAGCACGCTGTTACTCGCCGCCATCGTGGCCTTCCGCATCACCGGGGGCACCTTCTCAATCCCCGAGCTGATGCAGATGAACTTCAGCTTCCGCTTCCAGTACTGGGCTTTCCTCGCCATGGCGCTCGCCTTTGCCATCAAGGTGCCCATGTTCCCGTTCCACACCTGGCTGCCCGCGGCCCACGTGCAGGCGCCCAGCGCCGGCTCGGTCATCCTGGCCGCCGTGCTGCTCAAGATGGGCACCTACGGCTTCCTGCGCTTCTGCCTGCCGCTGACGCCCGACGCCAGCGTGTACTTCGCCCCGCTGATGATCGCCGTGTCCATCGCCAGCATCCTGTATGGCGGGGCCATCGCCCTGGGGCAGGAGGACATCAAGAAGCTGGTGGCCTATTCGTCCGTCGGCCACATGGGCTTCGTGACCTTGGGCATCTTCCTGTTCAACCTGCGCGGGGTTGAAGGCGCGCTCTTCCAGATGCTCAATCACGGCATCATCACCGGCGCGCTGTTTATGATGATCGGCTGCGTGTACGAGCGCAGCCACAGCCGCGCCATTTGCGACAACATGGGCCTGGGCAAGTATCTGCCGGCCTTCATGGGCTTCTGGGGCCTGTACGCCCTGGCCAGCTTCGGCTTCCCGGGCACCAACGGCTTCGTGGGCGAGATGCTGGTGTTCACCGGCGCCTTCCAGAAGAGCTACGTCATCGGCGCGCTCATCGTGCCCGGCGCGCTCCTGGGCGCGGCGTACATGTTCCGCGTGAGCCTCAAGATGGCCTGGGGCAGGCCCGCGACGGCCAAGACCTGGCGTGACCTGAACAGCCGCGAATGGGCCTACCTGCTCATCCCGGCGGTGTTCGTGTTCTACATCGGCCTTGCGCCGAAGCTGTTCTTCAATGTCATCGATCCGAGCGTGGAGAAGCTGGTGAACGACCTGAAGGCGCGCACCACTGCACAGCAGGTGGTCGCGGCGCAGCCGGTTCCGGCCGCTGTCGCCGCCGTGGCCCAGGCGCCTGCCGCCGCAGTCGAAACCCCCGCCGAACCGGTCAATAACTAGGGAGTGGTCGCCGTGGAGTTCAATCCCATCCAGATTGTCCCGGAGCTGTATCAGCTTCTGCTCATCGTGGCCCTGTTCTGCCAGAGCCTGGGGGACGGGTCCGAAACCCCGCCCGCCGAGCGCTGGCTGCCGTTCTTCGCCGGGTTCGGCATCTTCGTGAACATCGTCTCCTGGGGGGCCGAGGGGCTCATCTTCGGCGGGGCCTACAAGCTTGACGCGCTCTCGCAGTTCTTCAAGCTGGCCATTGCCGCGGGCTTCTACGTGACCGTGCTGAACGCCGCGCGTCAGCCCAGCCTGGAGGAAAAGAAGCGTCCGGACTACTTCATGTTCCTGGCGCTCTCCGCCTGGGGGCTCATGATCCTGTCCTCGTCGGTGGAGCTCATCACCATCTACATCGCCCTGGAGATCAGCTCCTACAGCCTCTACGCCGTCATCCCCCTGCGCAACACCGGCGGCAAGGGCGACCCCCGCGCGGCCGAGGCGGGCATCAAGTACATCCTCTTCGGCGCGGTGGCCACGGCCGTCGCCCTGTACGGCTTCTCCTACATCCTGGCCAGCCAGCACACCAGCTACATCTCCCAGCTGGCCAAAGCCAACTGGACCTGGTCCGGGCAGCCCATGGCCGTGGTTGGCCTCTCGCTCTTCATGGGCGGCATGTTCTACAAGCTGGCCCTGTTCCCCTTCCACTTCTGGTGCCCGGACGTCTACCAGGGCTCGAGCAACGAGACCGCCGGCTTCGTGGCCACCCTGCCCAAGCTGGGCGCGGTGGTGGTGCTCATCCGCCTGGCCGCGCTTCTGAAGCCCGGCCTTGAGATCACCACGCTCTTGGCCCTTCTGGGCGCGCTCTCCATGACCTACGGCAACCTCTGCGCCCTGGCCCAGAAGGACGTGAAGCGCCTGCTCGGCTTCTCCTCCGTGGCCCATGCGGGCTACATGATGGTCGGTTTGGTTTCCGGCACGGCCATGGGCCTCTCGGCCACGGCCTTCTACGCCCTGGCCTACGTGGCCATGAATCTGCTCTGCTTCTGGGTGGTGTCGCGCGTGGCCTCCGACGGACGCAACCTGCAGCTGGACGACCTGAACGGCCTGTACAAGCGCGCGCCGGGCCTGGCCTTCGCCCTCGGCGTGGGCGCCTTCGCCCTGGTCGGCCTGCCGCCCACCATGGGCTTCATGGGCAAGTTCTTTTTGATCGCCTCCGCCTGGGACCACGGCTACAACTGGCTCGTCATCACCCTGGTGCTGAATAGCGCCATCGCCATCTACTACTACCTGAGCCTGGTGCGCCACGCCTACACCCACGAGGCGGGCGAGGACGTCCCCGTGCCCGACAACAGCGCCTTCAGCGTCTGCGGCGCGGGCATCCTGGCCGCCGTGGTGCTGGTGTTCGGCCTGGTGCCGGGCGGGCTGTTCGACTACGCCATCCTGGCGGGCAAGCAGCTGCTGCCGTAAGA
>CAYUOW010000079.1:0-12554 GCA_964446455.1 uncultured Desulfocurvus sp. | reverse complement strand
GCCCAGGTGGCGGCCACGGAAGCCAACTGTATCCAAAGCTGGGACGGATTGCCATAGAAAAGCCCGGTGGTCTTGTTGATGCTGGCGAAGAGACCGGTGGCGATGGCGCCCCAGGTGCCGCCCACGCCGTGCACGCCGACCACGTCCAGGGAGTCGTCGTAGCCGAGCTTGCCCTTGAGCAGGATGCCGAGGAAGCAGAACACGCCGCCGCCAAGGCCGATGAGGATGGCGGGCATGACGGTGACATAGCCGGCGGCCGGGGTGATGGCCACGAGGCCTGCGACGGCGCCGGAGGCCGCGCCAAGGGTGGTGGCCTTGCCGGAGTGCAGCTTCTCCATCAGAATCCAGGCCAGGGCGGCGGCAGCAGCGGCCATGTGCGTGGTGACGAAGGCGTTGGCGGCGAAGCCGTCGGCCGCCAGGGCGGAACCGGCGTTGAAGCCGAACCAGCCGAACCACAGGATGCCCGCGCCAAGCACGGTCATGGGCAGGTTGTGGGGGATGAAGGCGGTGGAGCCGTGGCCCTTGCGCTTGCCCATGACCACGGTGGCGGCCAGGGCGGCGGCGGCGGAGCTCATGTGCACCACGGCGCCGCCGGCGAAGTCAAGGGCGCCCATCTCGGCCATCCAGCCCTTGCCCCACACCCAGTGGGCCATGGGCGCGTAGACCACGAGGATCCACAGGGTGGTGAAGACCAGGAAGCCGCCGAACTTCATGCGCTCGGCAAAGGCGCCGGTGATGAGGGCGGGGGTGATGACGGCGAACATGCACTGGAAGATCATGAAGGCCAGGTGGGGGATGGTCTCGGAAGCCGGGCCGGCCTCCATGCCCACGCCGTTCAGGAACAGGTACTCCAGGCCGCCGATGATGCCGCCCATGTCTTTGCCGAAGGCCAGGGTGTACCCGGCAACGGCCCAGATGATGGATACGAGGCCCAGCAGGATGAAGCTCTGCATGATGGTGGCCAGCACGTTCTTGCTGCGCACCATGCCGCCGTAGAAGAGCGCCAGGCCAGGGGTCATGAACATGACCAGGGCCGCGCTGATGAGCACAAATGCAGTATCCGCCGCGTTCATTGAGGGAACCTCCCGTGCGTTGTGGTCCAGAAATCACCCCAGCCTGTGGTCCACCCATCCGGACCGGAGCAACGCCTAAACAATTACGTGAAAATTTGCCTACACAATTGAACCCGCAGTTTCTCTCTAAGACTTGGCCTGCTGCAACCCATTCAAGTCGTGTTCCGAGGGTGGCTTAAGGGGAGTAAAGAGCATCCAAGCACGAATTTGTCATTTGAGCTGCGTTTTCGTGGTCGATGCCTTAAACAAAGCAAAAGCTGGGCCAAAAGTGCCAAGAAGCAATCATCTGCTGTATTGATTGGATTAATTTGTAGCGGCTTGGCGGAATCTGGGGGGCGGCGTATTCCGGAAGTGGTAAACCGCGCACATTGGTGTACACAATTGTAAAGTTTGCGTGGAGGCTCTGCAAAGCAAAACGCCGGGCAGGAGAGTCGCTCCTGTCCGGCGTTTTGCTTTGCCTAAAGTATTATTAAAATTAGGCTGTTGCGATTGTGAGGTCAGCCCGGGAGGGCGGTGACCACGGCCACGGCCTTGAGGCCGCGTTTCTCGCCCGTGAAGCCCAGTCCTTCTTCCGTGGTGGCTTTCACGTTTACGGCATCCGCCGGGAGTTCCAGGAGCTGCGCCAGCTGGGCTGCCATGCGCGCCTTGTGGGGAGAGAGTTTCGGCGTCTGCGCGATGACCGTCAGGTCCGCGTGCACGGGCCGGTAGCCCGCCTGGCGCACGCGCTTCAGCGCCTCGGCCACGAAGACCGCGCTGGGCATGTTGTCGAAGGCCGCGTCCGTGTCCGGAAACAGCTGGCCGATGTCGCCCGCGCAGGCGATGCCCAGAAGCGCGTCGGTGAGCGCATGCAGCAGCACGTCGCCATCGCTGTGGGCCAGCACCTTGGGCGCCCCGGCTATGGCCACGCCGCCCAGCATCATGGGCCGGGCCTTGGCCAGCACCTTGGGGTCGTCCTCGCCCTCGGCCATATATTTATGGACGTCGTAGCCCCAGCCCGTGCGCGGGGCGGGCGCGGCCATGGGCCGCAAAAGCTCCAGGTCCGCCGGAGTGGTGATCTTCACGTTGGCCTCCTCGCCCGGCACGATGACCACCGGGTGCCCGGCGCGCTCCATGAGGGCCGCGTCGTCCGTGACCTCCCAGCCTTCGGCCTCGGCCCGCGCGTGCGCGGCCAAAAGCGGCGCAAGCACAAAGCCCTGGGGGGTCTGCACGGCCCGCAAACTGGCGCGCTGCGGCGTTTCTACAACAATGTCATTTGCGCCTACGCGCTTGATGGTGTCGGTCACGGCAAGGCCGGGAATGGCCGCCGGGGTTTTCTCTCCCAGGGCCTCCAGCACGCTTCGGGTAAGCGCCGCGCTGGCAAAGGGACGCGCTGCGTCGTGCACCAGCACGGCCCCGACTTCTTCCGGCAGCTGCGCAAGTCCAAGGCGCACGGAATCCTGCCGCCGCACCCCACCTGCGCAGGCCTTCCACGGCAGACCCAGCGGATCACCATCATACAGCCTGGTCACTACCTGAGCCATGCGCTCCAGATCTTCCGGCGGAAACACGAACACCAGCCCCTGCACGTCCTGCAGGCGGGCGAAGGTGCGGGCGCTTTTCCAGAACAAGGGCGCGCCGTCCAGTTCCAAATATTGTTTGCGTTGCGGGCCGCCGGACCGCTTGAGGGCCTCGGCCAGGCGCGTGCCGCTGCCCGCGGCCAGGATGACGGCCCAGGCGTTGGCGGTGTGCGGATGCGTTGCGCTCATGTCTGACGCAGCCCCTGTATGTTTATGGTGCGGTGCGAGTGGATGAATCGAGGGGGCCGGCCCCCTCGGGCTCCCCCGCAAGGGGGACAAGCCCCCTTGACCCTTTTATCGGGCTGATGCGGGGCGACGCTTCTGCGCCGGGCCGCATCAGCCCGTAACGGGTTCCAAGGGCGCATGCCCTTGGCGGTGGGGGGGCTGGGGGGAGGCGGAGCCTGCCCCCCAGGTTCGTCTTCAAAGTGCCGGAGTCGGACTGTAAGCCGGGTTTTGTCACCGCCCGAGGGCGGGAGACCGTCATTCCTCTAGGATGGCCGTTACCGGCCACCTCAAGCAACCTACCCGGAGGCAATAGCCGGGCCAGCCTGCCTCCCTATTTGGTCTTGCTCCAGACGGGGTATGCCTAGCCGGGCGCGTCGCCGTGCCCGCTGGTGGTCTCTTACACCACCGTTTCACCCTTACCCGAGGGCCCGAAGGCCCCCTGGCGGTCTGCTTTCTGTTGCGCTTTCCGGGGGTCGCCCCCCCTGGGAGTTACCCAGCGCCCTGCCCATTGGAGCCCGGACTTTCCTCCCCGCCCCTTGCGGGGCGCGGCGACGGTCCGTCCAACTCCGGCTTGAACTCGCTATTTCTCGTCGCTGATATTGGGGGTGTGCTCCACCCAGTACACGATGCGCTGGCAGTTGGGGCAGCCCAGGATCTGCTTGCCCTTCTGCAGCTCGTTGTAGGCCTGGGGCGGAATCTTGATGTGGCAGCCGCCGCAGATGCCTTCGCTCACGGGGACGATGACCGGGTGCTCGATGCGCGAGCGGATGAACTCGTAGCGGCCCAGGATCGGGGGCGGCACGACCTTGCCGGCCTTGTTGCGGCGCTTGGCCAGGGAGTCCAGGCGGCCCTGGGCCTTGCCGATGCGCTCGTCCAGGGTGGCCTTCTTGGCGTCGTAGCCTTCCATGAGGCCTTCGATCTCGGTGACGATTTCCTGCATGGCGCTGTTCTGGCGCTCCAGCTCTTCCATCACCGCGATGCGCTCTTCCTCGCGCAGGCGGTTCAGCTTCTCCATGGAATCCATCTCGCGCATCATGGCGTGATATTCCTTGGAGTTGCCAACGGCCATGAGCTTGTTCTTGCTCTTCTTGATCTTGTGGCCGTCGTCCTCGATCTCGCCTTCGAGCCGCTTCTGCTGGCCCTTCAGGATGTCGAGGCGTTCCTGGACCTGGGCCTGGCGCTCGCGCAGCTGGGCCACCTTGCCCTCAAGCCCGGTCAGCTCCAGGGGAGCCTCGCGCACTTCGGCCTCCAGGATCTTGATCTCGTCATCCACGGTCTGCAGGACCACCAACTGCTCGATCTGCTTCTGATACATCGGCACCTCGCTTTATTCGGCCCGGGCCCAAAGCCCGCGCCGGAAAGATATTGCTTCGCCCCGTCTTTTTCCGAGTGCGGGCCCTAGGCCAGCACCCGGAAGCTGAAGGGGCTTCTTCCCGCGAAAAAACGGACTTCGGCCTCGCGGCCAAGATCCGATTGCAACTCCTGGGCGAAGAGACGCATCATCTCCTCCTCCAGGATGAAATGCCCGACATCGAGCACCAGGCCCGGCGTCTCCATGGCGGCGTGGTGCTTCACGTCGCCGCAGATGAACACGTCCGCCCCGGCGGCGAAGGCCGCGGGGATGAGGGACGCGCCGGAACCCGTGGTATAGGCCACGCGGCGGATTTCCTTCGGCCGGGGGCCGCACTCGGCCCAGGCCACACCGGCCGGACCGCCCGCACAAGGCTTCTGCTTGGCGAACAGCGCACGCTCCAGGGTCTTGGCAAAGGCCTCGAAGTCCAGGGGCTTGGGCAGCTCGCCCACCTGGCCGTAGCCCACGCTGATCTCCGGGGACTCCAGGCGGCGCACGTAGCACTCAAAGTCCTTGCCGGAGAAGACGCCCTTGAGCTCCTCATAAATATTGGGCCAGGCGTGTTCGTCGGCCACCACGCGCACCTCGCCCGCAGCGCTCTGCGACAGGGCGTGCACGCCGGGCGCGTCCACCAGGGGACGGGCCTCGCGCTCGGTGAAGCGCGCCGGGGCCTGGAAGAACACCTCCCGCGCGGGGAAGCTCTGGCTGCGTTCCAGGCTGGCGCAGTCCTTCAGGCCAAGCTCGCGCCCCAGCCAGAAGGCCGGGCCGTCCGGGCGGCAGTCCAGGCTGGTGTGCGCGGCGTAGAGCCAGGACCCGGCCGCCACGAACTGGCGCAGCACGTCGAGGTACTGGCCCGGCGCGGTGGGGGCCTGGGGCTTGAAATACAGGGGGTGATGGGTCAGCACCAGGTCCGCGCCCCAGTCCAGGCAGTCGCGCATTTGCGCGGGCGCCGGGTCCAGGGCCACGGCGAGCTTCTTGACCTCGGCGCGTTCGCCGCGGATCTGCACGCGGGAATTGTCCCAGTCGGCGGCGTAGGCCTCCGGCGCAAGGGCGCGGATGCGGCTGAGAGCCTTGTCTGCGTTCATTTAATCCCCCAGAAAGCGTAGATGCTCCCGTAGGGTTTCCCCCTGGGAGCATCTGCGTTCGCCTGCACAAGTCCGGGCGGTAAGTTTGGCGGCCTTCGCTGCGGCGCGTCTGGTCAATGTACGTCCTTGGTGTCGAGCTTGGGAACTATTTCGTCGTCCGGCCGGGTTCGTCCGGCTGGCGGCCAGTGTTGTCTGGTGGGCCAACCAGGGGTCGAACCTGGGACCATCCGGTTATGAGCCGGGGGCTCTACCAACTGAGCTATTGGCCCGAAATCCGTCCGAGCAGACCTGCATAGCCTTGATGCTGCTCAATGTCAAGCCGGGTTTGCCGCCCCGTGTGCCTCAGGCCTGGCGCGTCAGGCGCTCGATGAGCCCCGTGGTCGAGTAGCCGGGCAAAAGCGGCAGGCTCACCACCTGGCCGCCATCGGCCTCCACAAGATCGCGGCCAACGATGCGCGACACGTCCCAGTCGCCGCCCTTGACCAGCACCTGCGGCCGCACGGCGCGGATGAGTTCAAGGGGCGTGTCCTCGTCAAAGAGCACGATGAAGTCCACGCTGGAAAGCCCGGCCAACACGAAGGCGCGCTCGGCTTCGCTGTTCACCGGGCGCTTGGGGCCGGGCAGCTCGCCCTTTATGCGCCGCACCGAGGCGTCGGAGTTGAGGCCCAGGATGAGGCCGTCGCCCAGGGCGCGGGCGCGGGCCAGCAGGTCCACGTGGCCCGGATGCAGGATGTCGTAGCAGCCGTTGGTGAACACCAGCTTGTAGTCCTGCGGCAGCGCGGCGCGTTTGGCCAGGAACTCCGGCAGGGTCAGGATTTTCGGATGGCTGAGGGCGGTCATGGCGCGGTCCCCCTAGCTTTTGGGTTGCAGGTGCTCGGTGTGACCCATGAGGGACAGCTCCAGCCAGTCGTAGCCGAAGTCGAGGCAGGCCTCCTCGTCGTGCAGCACGTCCTCGCGCCGGGCATCGGTCATGTCCAGGCGGTCCATGAGGTGCGAGCCCACCAGGAAGCGCTGGAAGTCGTCCGGCTGGTACAGGGCCAGGCCGCTCATGCCGGACTGCTGGGAGTTCAGGTGCCGCCCGGTCTCCTGCTCGAACTGGCGCAGGTCCGAGGCCAGGGTCATGAAGCGGTCGTTGGCGGAGTTGTAGCTGTCCAGGCCCTGGTCGGTCATCCAGGTGGCGGTGTTCCACTGGGCGGCCTCGGCAAAGCCCTTGCAGTGGCCCTCGCGCATCACGAAGACCTGCTCCACCACGCCCTCCGGCCCGGGGCGGGTGGCCCGGCCCAGCGGATAGGTGCGGCAGGCCGAGGGGCGGTTCTCGTACACCGCGCAGGCGTTGTTGTGCGAGAAGGGGCAGCGCTTGGCCTGGGTGTCCTGCATGTGCATCTGCAGCATGGGCAGGCCCAGGCCGGGCATGGCCGTCATGTCCGCGTACTCGTGCACGAAGTCGCGGGAGCTTTGGCCCGTGCTGCGGCGCAGGCGCAGGGCGTCGTAGGGGGTGAGCATGAGGTCGAGCGCGGAGCAGCAGGCCCCGAAGCAGCTTACCCCGGCGTGGCAGGCGAAGCGGAAGCCCTGGCCCGGGGCCAGCTCCTCGTGCTCGTTCAGGAACTGCTGGCTCTTGTCGTCGTCCGGCTGGGTCATGTGGGATCTCCGGTCCGGTCGAGGAGCGCGAAGGCCCCGGCCGCGGCCTCGCCAAGCCGCTGGGCCTGGGCTGCGATGAAGCCCGCGATTTCCTCGCGGGAGTGCATGGTCTGCATCTTGTAGCGGTTGCCCTGGGCATTCGACGAGGCGTCATCCGCCTGTCCTTGCGAGCCCTGGGCCGCCAGGCCGGAGCGCTTGCGGTGGCGCACGCGCAGGTGCCCCTGGCACACGGCCGCGCGGCCCTTGGCCAGCATGCGCAGGTCGCGCTCGAAATCATCGTACTGCGAGGGGGCCAGCGCCAGGGAGAACCCGCCCACGGCGTCGAAGGCCCCGCGCCGGAACAGGTGGCAGCAGCCCGTCACCGAGGCGCAGGGGCTGACGAAGTCGAACAGGCCCCAGTCCGGACCCTGCAGGTGCGCGTCGCACAGGCGGAAGGGATTGGGCGTCAGGCTGCGGAAGTCCACGTCCGGCCTGTCGTCTGCGGCATCGGGCGGGATGACCAGGTGCCCGGCCACGTTCTGCAGCAAATGCGGGGCCTGGTGGTCCGCCACCTTGCAGCCCACGACCCCGGCGTCCGGGTGCGTCTGGAGCGCCGCGCCAAGGCGCTGCAGCCAGTCCGGCGGCAGCATCACGTCGTCGTCCAGGTAGACCAGCGTTTCCGCAGCCTTGGCCTCCGGTGTGGCGGCCAGCCAGTTCCTCGCCGCGGGTGCGCCGATGTTCACCGGCAGGGCCACGCGCAGGAAGGCGTCGCCCAGGCGCGCAGCCCAGGCGTCCAGCACCTGGGCGGTGTCGTCCGTGCTGCCGTTGTCCAGCACCATGACGCGCGCGCGGCCGCCTTCTGCGGTCGAAAGATCGGACGCGGCCAGGCTGGCCAGGGTGGCGTCCAGGTCGGCCGCCTTGTTCCAGGAATAGAGCAGCACAAGGGCCGGGCCGGGCACCGGGGCGAGCTGATGGCGCAGGCCGGACTCGGCGTCGGCCGCCACCTGGGCCAGGGCGGCCTGCCAGGGGGCCACGCGCAGGCAGTCGCGCAGGAGCGGCAGGGCGGCGGCGTCTTCCCCGGCGGAGAGCAGCGCCAAGCCGGCGCGCGCGGCGGCAAAGGCCGGGCCGTAGGCCTCCTGCAAGGGCTGCAGGTCGCCCACCAGTTCGTCCAGGCAGAATTCGGCGTCCCCGCGCAGAAAGGCGGATTGGGCGGAAAGGATGCGCGCGGCCGGGGCCAGGCCGGGCATGGCGGAAAGCCCGGCAAGGGCCGTGGCCTCCAGGGCGCGGGAAAGCTCGGCCTCGCCGCTGTAGAGCGCCAGGGCCAGGGCCTTTTCGCGCCAGAACAGGCCGCCCGGGTCCTTGTCCACCTGCGCGGCCAGGAAGTCTGCCAGCTTTTGCGTGTCGCGTTTCTGGGCCAGGCGCTCGAAATAGGCCAGCCCGCCCTCCTTGGCCTCGGGCGCGCGCCAGAGGCCAGCCACGGCGGAAAGCGCAGCGCGGGCGGACTCGGCAAGGGGCAGGTCGGCTGCGCCCAGAATCTCCGCCGCCAGCGGGCCGGACAGGGGATTCTCGCCAAAGGACCACAGGAGGATATCGCCCGCCAGGGCGTACAGCCGGGACTTCTCGTCCGCGTCATCCGTCATGCGCGCCAGGCGCAGACATTCCGCACCGGTGAGGGCCAGGTGCCGCCAGCCCGTGGAAGCCAGGGCCAGCCGTTGGCGCACGGTTTCCGGCAGGGCGGACCACGACGCGGTTAATGGCGTTGGCATGGCGGCGCCTCGCTCAAAGGTTGCAGGGATTCCTCCGCAGCCACCTGTTTGGCCAGGGCTTCGATGGGCAGGGGCTCGAACAGGGCTTCGCCGAAATAGGCGCGCAAAAGGGTCAGGGTCTTGGCCGCGTTGCCCAGGTGGCGCGTCACCAGCCGCCGGTTGATGCGCCCCATGCGCAGGCGCAGGGCCGGGTCCTCGGCCAGCTTGGCCACGGCGTCGGCCAGGCCGGAAACGTCCTCGGCCGGGCGCAGGAAGCCGTTGACCCCGTCGTGCACCAGCTCCGGCATGCCGCCCACGGCCGTGCAGACCACGGGCAGGCAGCAGGCGAAGCCCTCAAGCAGCACGTTGGGCAGGCTTTCCTGCCGGGAGGGCAGGATGAGCACGTCCGCGGCCTCAAGCTCGGCCAGCACGGCATCGTGGGACAGGTGGCCGGGCAGGGCCAGGCGGTTCTTCAGCTGTGGGGTGACGAGGCCCTCGAAGGAGCGCATGTCGCGCACGCCCGCGCCCACGAACTCCAGGTCGCGCACGCCGCGTTCCACCAGCTCCGCCGCCACGCGCAGGAACACGTCAAAGCCCTTGGCCGGGCCCTCGTTGCCCACATAGAGCACGCGGCAGCCGCGTTTCTTGCGGGCCTGGCGCTCCGGCGGCAGCGTGCCGTTCTCCGGCAGGAAGGAGTTGTACACCAGGCGCAGACGGTTTTGCGGCACCTGGTATTTGCGCAGCACCTCGGCGCAGACCTGGGAGTTCACGGTCACGCCCTTGGCCATGAGGCAATAGAGCGCGAAGATGGTGTTGGGCGCGAAGATGACGCCCCGGTTGATGAACAGGCTGAAGCGCGCGCCCTTCATCTTGGCGATGGCCGCGCTCTTGTAGGCCCGCGCGTGGAAGGTGTGCACCACGTCGGCCTCCACCCGTTCGGCCAGTTCGGCCACAAAGGAGGCTGCGCGCACGTACTGGCGGAAGCCGCCGTATTCCACCAGCTCGATGGGGTTCTCGCCGCCGGTCAACGGGGCCAGCGCCGCGCGGATCTCCGAGCCGGGCGGGATCACCGCCGTGACGCGCAAGCCGCTTTCGCGCATGCCCAGGATGTTGTTCACCATCTGCCTGCTGCCGCCGGAAAGCTTGTCCGAGTCGGTCATGTACAGCACGCTCTTCACTTCCGGCCGTTTGCGCAGGAATTTGAAGAAAAGGCGGGCCGAGAGGGAGCCGGAGTACATGCTCAGGCGGCTTTTCACCCAGGCGCCATCTTTGGTTTTGCCCACGCCGATCCGGTAGATGCGCATGGGGTCGGCGCCTTCGCTGTTGGCGCTGCGCTCCAGGGTGTAGGCGGCGGTGAACCCGGCTTCCTTGGCGCAGGCCTCGGAAAGTTCGTCGTACTGGCCCCACGGCCAGCAGAAGTGCTGCTCGTCACCATAGCCGTTGATCTCGCGGATGCGCTCGTAGCAGCGGCGGAAGTCCGCCAGGCAGTGGGCCCGGCGTTCGGCGTCGGTCCTGCGGCGGTAGTACACGCCGCCGCCTGCCTGGGCGCAGCCGTGCACGGGCCAGTAGCCGTTGTACACGTAAGAACTGCCCGCCTCGAACAGCGGAAGCTGATCTGCGCCGGGCGCGCAGCGCATGTCAGCGGGGTAGATGCCCGTGGCGCTCCAGTGGGCGTGGGCATCGCCGAAATTGGCGGTCTTGATCAGGCTGCGGAAGGTTCCCTGGTGCCGGGCGCTGTGGCCGAAGACCTCGAAGCCGAAGTCCGCGATCATGGCCTTGAGCTCGGCCTCGTTCAGGAACTGGGAGCGGTCGTCCGCGCCGAGCACGAGGCGGAAGGAGTCCGGCGCGCTCAAAAGTTCCGGGCCGCCCTGGTCCGGGGCCAGCTGCGGGCGCTTTTCACCCTGGCCGATGAAATCCGTGACGCAGAAGAAGGTGGCCGTCATGCCATACTTGGCCAAAAGCGGCGCGGCCATGGTCCAGTTGCTCAGGTGGCAGTCGTCGAAGGTGAGCACGCAGGCTTTCTTCGGCAACGGAGCCAAACCCCGGAGCCCGGCCACCAGTTCGCGGGAGGAAATGGTGCGGAAACCCGCGTCCCGAATGGCCGCGAGGTGTTCCTCGAAACGCCGGGGCGAGTGGCCGTCGACAGCGCTGATATTGTGGTAGCAAAGGACCGGGATGCTTGTTGGCACGTATGTCTCCTGCCCAAGCCTGCTACCAGATGCCGCGCCGACACGCAAACATGGGCCGCCAGCGGCGCGCGGCGGCCGGAAAAATGAAAGTGTTTCGAAGTGTTGCCCAGCGCCATCTATGGCTCGGCCTCTATTGATAATCTCTGCGGATGGGGCTACAAGCGCAGGGTATGTCAGAGCGGACGATACTCTTCATCGCCGAGCCGCAATCCGTCAGCGGCATCTTCCCCGCCCTGCGCGATGCCGGGGTACAGGCTGGCGTGGCCGACGGTCTGAACTCCGCCCTGACCTTTCTCAAGCGCTCGCAGCCCGCGTTGATCTTTTCCCGCCCGAACATGCCCGGCTACGACGCCCTGGCCCTGCTCTCCCGCCTGGCCGAACTGGGCGACGCGGGCGAACCCAAGCCGCCGGTGATCATCTTCTCGCGCACGGGCAGCGCGGAGGAAGCCCAGAAATACCTGGAGCTCGGCGCGCGCGACTACTGGCTGGAGCCCCTGGCCTGGGAGAAAATCCACCTGGTGCTGCCCCCGCCCGACGACACTCCGGTCTACGACGACGCGCCCCGGCCCGGTTCGCCGCGCCTGGCGTCCAATTCTTCCGGCCACACCGGCTCCGCCGCAACGCGCCTGGTCTCCAACGCGGCCTCCAATGCCTCGGGCCACGGCACGCGGCTCATGTCCAATGCCGCCGCCAGCGGCGTGTCCAAGACCGCAAGCGCCCCGCAGGACCCGCCCGCCGGGCGCTTCCAGATCATCGGCCGGCACCCGGCCGTGCAGCGCGTGCTGGCCCTGGCCCGGCAGGTGGCGCGCAGCAAGGCCACGGTGCTCATCAGCGGCCCCAGCGGCACGGGCAAGGAAATGTTCGCCCGTTTCATCCACCACAATTCCGACCGCGCCCGCGAGCCCTTCGTGGCCATCAACTGCGCCGCCCTGCCGGAACACCTGCTGGAATCGGAGCTCTTCGGCCACGAGAAGGGCGCCTTCACCGGAGCCATCAACCGCAAGCTGGGCAAGTTCGAGCTGGCCCAGGGCGGCACCATCCTGCTCGACGAAATCACTGAAATGGACCTGGCCCTGCAGGCCAAGCTGCTGCGCGTGCTGCAGGAGGGCGAGATAGACCGCGTGGGCGGCGTGGAGACCATCAGCGTGGACGTGCGCGTGCTGGCCACCACCAACCGCGACATCGAGCAGACCGTGCGCGAGGGCAAGTTCCGCCAGGACCTGTTCTACCGCCTGAACGTCATTCCCCTGCGCCTGCCCGCCCTTTCCGAGCGCGGCGGCGACGTGCTCATCCTGGCCGAATATTTCGCGGGCAAGTACGCCGCGGCCTACGGCATGGGCCCCCAGGTCTTTGCCGACGACGCGCGCTCCTGGCTGGCCTCCTACGACTGGCCGGGCAACGTGCGCGAGCTGCAGAACCTGATGGAGCGCGCCGTGCTGCTGGCCCAGGGCGGGCCCATCCAGCAGCGGCACTTCCTGCTGGACGGCGACACCTGGGGCATCGACCTGCCCGAGGCCGACGTCCAGGCCGCAGCAGCAGCCGATGACGCCGCGCACGCCGCTGCAACGGGGCATCCTGGCGGCGACACCCACGAGCCCCCAGCCGCGCATGCCGTGCCGGGGCACCCCGCGCCGCCGGCCACGCTGAAGGACGCCCTGTCCGTCATGCCCCTGCACGAGATGGAAAAGCAGCTCATCCTGAAAAGCCTGGATG
>CAYUOW010000078.1:0-12872 GCA_964446455.1 uncultured Desulfocurvus sp. | reverse complement strand
TCCTGCCCGGCCTTGCGGGCTGGGCATCACGCGGCAACGGGAGTCCAGAGGGCCTCGTGCCCTCTGGCGGGGGCCTGGGGGCAGCGCCCCCAGCGGAGTGCAGGGGACCCGGCGCCCCTGGTTCTCTCCCCCCCCTACCCGGCCAGCGCGCGCCTGAGCCGCCCGGAGGCATCGGCTTGCGCCAGGGCCTGGGTGAAGGCCTCGGTTTCGCCAAGGCCAGCGGCCAAATGCGCGGCCAGGCGCAGCTCCTCCAGGCCGGGCTGCGGGCGGAAGGCCTGCAGGCTGACGAGCCCGAGTTCCAGGCTCACGCGCCAGTCGTTGCGCACACGCAGGCTCAAGTCGGAAAGCAGTCCCAGACGCAGGGCCTCGGCTCCGGGAAGGCGGGCCAGGCCGCTTGTGGCGGCGCGCAGGGCGTCCTCCTGTCCGGGCTGCAGGTGCAGGGCGCAGTGCAGGCACTCTGCGGCGCAGGCGGGCAGATGCTGCTCGGCGTCGAAGGCGAAGCCGCCGCGCGCGGGGATGCCCGCTTCGTCGAGACGCTGCGCCCAGGCCAGCAGCAGCGGTACAGGGCCGGCCGCGGGCTCCGGCAGAGAGACGCAGGCGCAGGCGGCGAAACGCGAGGCGGCCGGCATGTCGGGCGCAGGCTGGCCGGGCGTGCCGATGCCCAGCAGACTCATGGAGCAGGTGAGGGCCAGGGCCAGACCGTGGCCAGTGCGCAGGCGCATGTCGGCGTCGCGGGCGAACCGGGCATCGATGGCGGCGAGGAGCGCGGCCAGCTCGTCCTGGCGTCCCTGGCCGTGGGCCAGGCGCAGGCGGGCGTTCATGGTGAGGAACACTTCGTCGCCGTGGCCGTTGAAGTCCGGGCTGGCGCTGGGCAACGCGGCCAGCTGGGCGGCCACGGAGGCCTCCCCGCCGGAAAGCCGTCCCGCCTCGCACAGTCCGGCCAGGGCAAGGGTGAGCCAGAGCCGGGCGTCCTGGGCTGTGGCGCCCTGACGCGGCGCATCCGCCGCCTCGCGCAGGATGCTTTGCGCGCGGGCCAGGGGCAGGTGCTCGGCCTGGGAGCGCTCCCAGGCGGCGCGGCCCAGGGCCTCGGCCAGGCGGGGACTTCTGGCCAGCAGCTTCAGGTGCTCGGCCAGCTCCAGGGCGTCGGCGCAGACGAGCATCTCGCGGCCGGGCTCGTACAGTTCGGCCTGCTCCGGGCCCAGGTCCTGGGCCAGCACCACGCAGCCGCAGCCCGCGGCCTCGAACAGCCGGAAGTTCACCTCGCCGGTGATGGACTCGTTGGGCACGGCCTGGGTGTGGCGGTAGAAATCCAGCATGGCCGGAAAGTCGAGGTTGTCCTCCAGGGTGAAGTCCTGGGGCAGCAGTTCGCGCATGAGTTCGGCGAGCCAGGTGCGCACGGGCCGGGTGGGGCCCAGGCGGCCCACGAAGCCCGCCAGGTGGCGGCGCTCCGCAAAGGGCACAAAGGGTCCATCGGGCGCGTGCCAGGGCAGGTGGCGCACGCGTGGCGCGCCACAGGCCCCCAGGTGCGGCATCCAGCGGCGCTGGGTGGAGAACACGAGATCGAAGAGCCGGGCGTAGGGCGCGTGCCAGAAGGCGTTCAGATGCGGATCCAGGGCCCAGAACACGCGCACCGCCGGGATGTCCTCCAACCCGGCCAGAAGCAGGCGCGGGCCCAGGCGCTCGCGCTGGAAGAGGATGTCGGGCTCGAACCCGTGGCGCTTCAGTTCCGCGGGCATGTTGAACACGCCGGATTCTTCGGGCGAGAGGGCGAGGACCTCGCAGCCGAGATCTTGAAGGGCTTGGCCCAGGGGGCCAACGGCGTGGACAAGGCAGACGCGGGGCGGCCTGTGCATGAGCAGCATCTACACGAGTTTTTTGGGAAATACCACGATATTCAAATTGTGCGTAGGACGGACTAATCTTGAGGACCGGGCGGACCGATAAGACGCCAGCAGCAGGGCCGACCGACCGGTCCGGCTGCTCGGCGCCAGGGATCACGGCGCCTGGACGGGCGAAAAGGACTTCGCCGATTCTCGGGCGGGGGCGCAAGCCCACGTCAAGCGGGTTTCCGCCCCCGCCCGTTATTCCCGCGCGCAACCGGCACGACCGACCATTGCCCGCGCGCGGATGCGAGACAAGACCGGGAGGAGACACATGACCGAGCACAAGTGCGATGCGGCCTGGCCCCTAAGCGGCCCGCCGCCCACAGAGGCACCAGGCCGCGCGTCCGACGACACCGAGCGCCTGGCATACATCGATGGGCTCAAGACCCAGATCCGCAACGGAGTGTACCGCCCGGACGTGCGCGACCTGGCGCGCTCCCTGGCAAGCATGCTGGTACGCGATCTGTAGCGCTGTGGACATTTGCGCCTGGCTGGTGAAAATTTCACTTGCCAAGAGGCGCGCACTTCGGGTAGTTGAGCTTTCTCACGCGCGCCGAGGTAGCTCAGTTGGTAGAGCAGGGGACTGAAAATCCCCGTGTGGGGAGTTCAATTCTCTCCCTCGGCACCAGAAAGATCAAGGCCTTACGAGGAAACTCGTAAGGCCTTTTTCGTTGTGGGCGGAATTTGTCCCACTCCTGTCCATTCCTTGCGGACAGCAGCAGGAAGACTCAGCGCGTCGCCTTCGTGGCCATGCGCTCCCGGATGTTCTCCTCCAACACGCGCAGGGCCGCGTCGCAGGCGGCCAGCACCTTTGTCTTGCGCTCCAGCGACAGCGACAGTGAGCGCACGTTGGTGTTCTGGCGCGACAGGCCCACGATCTCGCCATTGAGCTTCCAATAGCGTTCGTAGACCGCCAGGGCGCCGGCCCCATCCTTGCCCAAGGCGGCCAGGGCGGCGCGGGCGGCCTTGTCGGCCACGGCCATGTCCTTTTCCAGGGCGTCCATGCGCGGGTCGGTCTTCTCCATGATGTGCGCGGCCTGCATGCTCTGGGTGCGCAAGGCCTCGGCCAGGGCGCGTTGGGCCTGCCGGGCGAGCTTGTCGTTTGGCCCGTCGAGCAGGGGCCGCAGGGACGATTCCATTTCGCCCAGGGTCGCGGCAGCCTTGCCGAAGGACAGCGCGAAAGCCTTGAGGTTGGTGTTCTGCACAGCCAGGCCCAGCACCTCCTCGTCCACCTTGCGGTATTCGGCAAAGGCCTCCTCGAAGCGCTTGGCGAGCTCCTGCTCCGGCGAGGACTCCGCCAGGCCCTGGAAGGCCTTGAGCCCGCTGGCGACCTTGTCCACCGATGCCCTGGCCTGGCGCGCGAAGTCCACCGATGCCTGGTCCGTGTCGGCCAGCACTGCGCTTTTCTCGGCTTCTGCGGCGGCAAAGAGGTCAGCGCGCATGTCCGCCACAATCTGCGCCTTGCGCACCGTGGCGGCGTACACCTTGTCCAGGCTCTGACGGGAGCCCGTGAGCCAGAGGGCTCCACCCGCCACGACCACGACCAGCACGATCAGCGCCAACGGCAGGCCGGAGAAGGAGAGTGGCTTTCTGGGAGTAGCATTCATGCTGGTACCTCGTTTATCCGGCAGCGCCGGTCAATCCGTTTCGCCTTCTTCCAGGCGGTAGCCCACGCCGGTCTCGGTGCGCAGGAAGCGCGGCCGGGCCGAATCGGGCTCGATCTTGTGCCGGAGCTGGTGCACGTAGATGCGCGGGTAGTGCTCCTGGTCCTCGCGCACGCTGCCCCAAACCTCCTTCAAAAGCTGGCGGTGCGTCACCACCTTGCCCGCGTGGCGCACCAAAAAGGCCAGCAGCTTGAACTCGATGGGCGTCAGGTGAACCTCCTGCCCCGCCAGGCGCACGCGGCGCGCGGCCAAGTCCACCGCAAGCTCCCCGCAGCGGAACACGGGATCCGGGGCGGGGCCGTTCCCGGTCAAGGCGGAGTGGCGCAAGGCCACGCGCATGCGCGCGGACAGCTCGCCCACGCCAAAGGGTTTGATGAGATAATCGTCGGCCCCGGCGTCCAGCGCGTCAATCTTGTCCTGCTCCTTGCCGCGCGCGGAAAGCACCAGGATGGGCGTGGCCGTCCACTCCCGGATGCGCCGGATGACTTCCAGCCCGTCCATGCCCGGCAGGCCCAGGTCCAGCAGGATGAGGGCGGGCTGGTGCGAGGCCGCAAGGCCGATGCCCTCCTCGCCGCTCTCGGCCTCGATGAGCCGAAAGCTTTGGCTCTCCAGATAGGCCCGCAGGAAGCAGCGGATGGGGGCTTCGTCCTCGATGACCAGGACCGTGGTCTTGTCTGAACTCACAGGGCCTCCTCGTCCTTGCCCATGTCATCGCGCGGGACCGACCGCCGTCTGGGCGCCGGCAGCGTCACGATGAACGCGGCCCCGCCGTCCGCGCGGTTTTCGGCCCGGATGGCCCCGCCGTGCACCAGCGCGATGGCCCGGCAGATGGCCAGGCCGATGCCGTAGCCTTTGCGGCCGCCCCCGCCGCCGGCAGTCGCGCCGTCGGCCTCCTGTCCCTGATAGAACAGGTCGAAGACCTTTTCCAGCTCGCCGACGCGCAGGCCCGGTCCCCGGTCCGCCACGGCGATCTCCAGGCCTCCCGCGTCGGCCCGCGCGGCGATGGAGACCGGCGAGCCTTCCGGCGTATACTTGGCGGCGTTCTCCAAGAGGTTCAGCAGAAGCTGCTCCATGAGCACCCCGTCCACCTCCACCATGGGCAGGTCCGCCGGGACATCCACCTGAAGCTCGCGCCCGGCCAAGTGCTTTTCCACCAGCCGGAGGGCCGCGCCCAGAGGCTCCTCGATGGACTGGAGCTGGAGGTCGGGCTTCAAGGTGCCGGATTCGAGCTTGGTCATGCGCAGCAGGTTGCCGATGAGCCGGGACAGGCGCTCGGCCTCGTCATAGATGTTCACGGCAAGCTGGCGGCGCTGCGCCGTGGCCAGGGTATCGCCCACGGCGGCCAGGCTGTCCGCCGAGCCCATGATGGCCGCCAGCGGGGTTTGCAGGTCGTGGGTGACGGAGGACAGAAGCGAAGTCTTGAGGCGCTCGGTCTCGGCCTCCATCTGGGCGTGCAGGCTCTCGGTCTCCAGGCGCTCCACCTCCAGCGCCAGGGCCACCTGCCGGGCCAGGGTCTCGATCATGTGCGTCTGCTCTGGGGAGAAGAGCGCGCCCTCGATCTCGGGCCGCAGGCCCAGCACGCCCAGGGTGCCTTTAAGTCCCACAAAGGGCACGTAAAGCGCGCCGCTGGTGGGCAAGGTGCTGGTGCCCAGGCCGGCGGGCTGACCGTTGGCGAACACCCACGCGGCCACACTCTCGCCCTTGTGGGTGACGCGGAAGGCATCCTTGTCGCCCACATGCTCACGGATGCGGCCCTCCACATCCGGCAGGAAAGCCAGGGCTCGGCAATGGAACAGTTCTTCAATGTGCCGGGTGGCGCTGTGCAGCAGCTTCTCGGTGCCACGCGTGCCCGCCAGCTCGCGGGAGAGCGAGAGCATCACCTGGGTGCGGGCCTCGCGGGCGCGGGCGGCTTCGGCCTGCTGACGTATGTGCGCGGCCATGCGGCTCATGACCAGGGCCACCACGAACATGAGGGCGAAGGTGAACAGGTACTGCGTATCGGACACGGCCAGGCTGAAGCGCGGCGGCACGAAGAACACGTCGAAGCAAAGCACGCCCAGCGCCGAGGACAGGATGCCCGGCCCCTGGCCATGGCGGCTGGCCACGTACATGGTGCCCACGAGGTAGACCATGATGAGGTTGGCCAGCTCGAAGAAGGGGTACATGGCGAAGCAGGCCACCGAGCAGAGGGCCACCACAGCGGCGCTCCACGCGTAGCCGCGCAGGTCCTGGGCCGGGGTTTCGCTCCTGTCCGCCTTGGGTCTCGCGGATTCCCGGCGTTCGGGGTCGTCGCCGCGGATGACCTGCACGTCGATCTCCGCACTCTTGCGGATGAGCTCGTCCACCGGGCTGCCCAGGAGGACGTCGAGGAACTTCTGCCGCACGGGCTTGCCGATGACGATGGTGGAGACGTTCCTCGCCCTCGCCAGGGTGAGGATTTCCTCGGTGATGCCGCGGCCCGAGAGGGTGACGACCTCAGCTCCGAGCTGTTCGGCCAGGCGCAGATTCTGCACCACTTGGTTGTGGCGGGGATCGGACGGGGAAAGCGGCTGGGTCTCCACGTAGGCCGCTATCCACTGGGCGTGCTGGCTGGCGGCCATGCGCTTGGCCGCGCGCACCAGCCGGGCCGAGGTGGGGCTCGGGCCCACACACACGAGCAGCTTGCCCGAGGTGGGCCAGGTGACCTCGATGGCTTGGCCCTGGCGGTACACGCAGACCTCGGTGTTCACGCGGTCGGCCACCACGCGCAGGGCCAGTTCGCGCAGGGCGGTGATGTTGCCGGTGCGGAAGAAGTTCTTCTCCGCGGCCTCGGCCTGGCGCGGGATGTAGACCTTGCCCTCGCGCAGGCGCTTCAGGAGGTCGTCCGGCGTCAGGTCCACCAGCACCAGTTCCTCGGCTTCCTCCAGCACGGAATCGGGCACGGTCTCGCGCACGGAAATGCCGGTGATCTGCGCCACCACGTCAGAGATGCTCTCCACGTGCTGCACGTTGAGTGTGGTGTACACGTCGATGTTGTGGTCGAGGAGCTCCAGCACGTCCTGCCAGCGCTTCTCGTGGCGGCTGCCGGGGGCGTTGGTGTGCGCCAGCTCGTCCACGAGCACCAGGGCGGGTCTGCGGGCCAGCGCCCCGTCCAGGTCGAACTCCGAGAGCTCGTGGCCCTTGTATTCCACCTTCACCCGGGGCAGCATCTCCAGCCCGGCGAGCAGGGCCTCGGTCTCGCCCCGGCCGTGGGTTTCCACCACCCCGGCCAGCACGTCGCGGCCTTCCGCCTGCTGGGTGAAGCCCTCGGTGAGCATGGCGTAGGTCTTGCCCACGCCCGGCGCCGCGCCGAAGAACACGCGCAGCCGCCCGCGCCTGCGCTTCCTGTCCTCGCGCTCGGCAAGGGCCAGCAAGGCTTCGGGGTCTGGGCGGCGTGCGCCGTTTCCGCATTCGTTCATGTACGGCTCCAGGGCTTAGGGCTTGCCCGCATTCTGGGCCTTTGCGGCCGGGGAATCAAGCTCCCGTCCATCCAAGTCACGGTTCAGCAGGAGAACGTTCACACGTTCCTCGCCAAGCAGGCCCAGCTGCCGGCCCTCGACGCGCCGCGCGATGAGCGCGCGGACGGCCGCCTCGTCCAGCCCACGCTCCCGCGCCACGCGGGACGCTTGGTACTCTGCCGCCCTGGGGCTGATGTGCGGATCAAGCCCAGAGGCCGAGGCCGCGAGGAGCTCCGGGGGTACCGGGCCGTCTCCGTGGGCCTGACGCATGACCTCGGCGCGTTCCGCCACGTTCTTGAGTTGCGCCGGGTTGGTGGGACCGAGGTTGGAGCCGCCGCTTGCGGCCGCGTTGTACGGCTGCGGGCTGGTGGCCGAGGGCCGCCCCCAGAACTCGCCGGGGCTGCTGAACTGCTGGCCGATGAGCGCCGACCCGGCCACATGGCCGTTTTCGACGATGAGGCTGCCGTTCGCCTGGCGCGGGAAGAGCGCCTGGGCCAGGCCTGTCACCGCAGCCGGGTAGGCCAGGCCGGTGAGGAAGGACAGGGCCAGGACCATGAGGCAGGCGGGCCGCAGGGTATGCAGAATGTCGCGGATCATGATGGTCTCCCTATGCCAGGCCGCAGGCGGCCAGGGCCATGTCGATGAGCTTGATGCCGATGAAGGGCACGATGAGACCGCCGCCGCCGTAGAGGACGAGGTTGTCGCGCAGCACTGTGGCCGCTCCGGCGGCCTTGTAGGCCACGCCGCGCAGAGCCAGCGGAATCAGCAGCACGATGATGAGCGCGTTGAAGATCACCGCCGAGAGAATGGCGCTCTGCGGGGTGGCCAGGTGCATGACGTTCAGCGCGCCCAGGGCCGGATACGTGCCCACGAAGGCGGCCGGGATGATGGCGAAGTACTTGGCGATGTCGTTCGATATGCTGAAGGTGGTGAGCGAACCGCGCGTCATGAGGAGCTGCTTGCCGATCTGCACGATCTCCATGAGCTTGGTGGGGCTGGAGTCCAGGTCCACCATGTTCCCGGCCTCCTTGGCGGCCTGGGTGCCGGTGTTCATGGCCACGCCCACGTCGGCCTGGGCGAGCGCGGGCGCGTCGTTGGTGCCGTCGCCGGTCATGGCCACCAGCCGCCCCTCGGCCTGTATCTTGCGGATGAGCGCGAGCTTGGTCTCGGGCTTGGCCTCGGCCAGGAAGTCGTCCACCCCGGCCTCGGCCGCGATGGCCGCGGCGGTGAGCGGGTTGTCGCCGGTGACCATCACCGTCTTGATGCCCATGCGCCGGAGCTCGGCGAACTTCTCCTTGATGCCGCCCTTGACGATGTCCTTGAGCCAGACGGCTCCCAAAACCCGCGCGCGGCCCTGCGTCTTCTCCGCCACCAGGAGCGGGGTGCCGCCCTCGGCGGCGATGTCCTGCACGAAGCCGGTCACGGCCTCGGGGAAGGCTCCGCCCGTGTCGGCCACAAGGCGCTCGATGGCGTCGGGCGCGCCCTTCAGCAGGCTCTTGCCTCCCGGCAGGTTCACGCCGCTCATGCGCGTCTGGGCGGTGAAGGGAATGAAGGTGGCGCCGAGGCTCCCCAGGTCACGCTGGCGGATGCCGAACTTCTCCTTGGCCAGCACCACGATGCTGCGGCCCTCGGGGGTTTCGTCCACCAGGCTGGAAAGCTGGGCCGCGTCCGCCAGCTCCTGTTCGCTGACTCCCGGCGCGGGCAGGAAGGCCGCAGCCTGCCTGTTGCCCAGGGTAATGGTGCCGGTCTTGTCCAGGAGCAGCACGTCCACGTCTCCGGCCGCCTCCACGGCCCGGCCGCTCATGGCGATGACATTGGCCTGGATGAGCCTGTCCATGCCGGCGATGCCGATGGCGGACAGAAGCCCGCCGATGGTGGTGGGCGCCAGGCAGACGAACAGGGCGGCCAGGACCGTGATGGTGATGGCAGTGCCCTTGCCCGCGGCTTCCACGCCATACACGGAGAAAGGCAGCAGGGTGGCGCACACCAGCAGGAAGATGATGGTGAGCGCGGCCAAAAGGATGTTCAACGCGATCTCGTTGGGTGTCTTGCGGCGCTTGGCCCCCTCCACCATGCCGATCATGCGGTCCAGGAAGGTCTCGCCGGGATCGGCGCTGATGCGCACGACGATGGAGTCGGACAGCACCCGCGTGCCGCCGGTGACGGCGCTTCTGTCGCCGCCGGCCTCGCGGATGACGGGTGCGCTCTCGCCGGTGATGGCGCTTTCGTCCACGGAGGCCACGCCGTCGATGATCTCGCCGTCGCAGGGGATGGTCTCGCCTGTCAGGACGAGGACGATGTCGCCCTTGCGCAGGGCCGTGGACGACACGGACTCGCTGGCGGAATCGCGGCCTTCGCCCGCAAGCCTGCGGGCCGGGGTCTCGGCGCGGGCTTGGCGGAGTGTTGCCGCCTGGGCCTTGCCGCGCCCTTCGGCCATGGCTTCGGCGAAGTTGGCGAAGAGCACCGTGAACCACAGCCACAGCGAGATGGCCAGGATGAACCCGGGCGCGGCCTCGCCCTTGCCGAACAAGGCCTGCAAGAACAGCACGGTGGTCAGCATGCTGCCGATGAACACGGTGAACATGACAGGGTTGCGCACCTGGACGCGCGGATCGAGCTTGCGGAAGGAATCGAGCATAGCTGCCCGCACGATGGCCGGGTCAAAGAGAGGACGCCCGGCGGATTTCTGTGCCTTGGTGGTCATATGATTCATGCTCCTTGGCAGGGCTAGCGCCCGAGCATCTGCAGGTGTTCCACAATGGGGCCAAGGGCCAGGGCCGGAATGAATGTCAGCGCGCCCACGACGAGGACGACTGACACCAGCAGACCGCAGAACAGCGGCGTATGCGTGGGCAGGGTGCCCGCGCCCGCCGGCACGGTCTTCTTGCCCGCCAGGCTGCCCGCCAGGGCCAGCACAGGGATGGCCGCCCAGAACCGGCCGCTGAACATGACGATGCCGCCCAGCAGGTTGTAGAGCGCGTTGTTGGCCGACAGCCCGGCGAAGGCGCTGCCGTTGTTGTTGGCCATGCTGGAGAAGGCGTAGAGGATCTCGCTGAAGCCGTGCGCGCCCGGATTGGCCACGGCTCCGCGGCCCATCTCCGTCAGCACCGCCCAGGCCGCGCCCAGCAGCACGCCGAAGAGCGGCACCATGATGACGATGGAGCACATCTTGGTCTCAAAGGCCTCTATCTTCTTGCCCAGGTATTCCGGCGTGCGGCCCACCATGAGCCCGCCGATGAACACCACGATGATGGCGAACACGAGCATGCCGTACAGGCCGCTGCCCACGCCGCCGAACACCACCTCGCCCAGCTGCATGAGCACCATGGGCACCAGGCCGCCAAGGGGCGTGAAGGAGTCGTGCATGGCGTTCACCGCGCCGCAGGAGGTGGCCGTGGTGACGGTGGCGAACAACGCGGAGTTCATGACGCCGAAGCGCAGCTCCTTGCCTTCCATGTTGCCGAAGAACTGGCCGCCGGTGATGGCCGACACCTGGGGCACGCCCGAGGCCTCGGCCCACCAGCACAGGGCAAAAAAGCCCAGGAACAGGACGCCCATGGCGCCGAGAAGCACCCATCCCTGGCGGCTGTCGTTCACCATGCGACCGAAGGCGTGGCACAGGCCCGCCGGGATGAGCAGAATGGCCAGCATCTCCAAAAGGTTGGACAGCGGCGTCGGATTCTCGAAAGGATGCGCGCTGTTGGCGTTGAAGAAGCCGCCGCCGTTGGTGCCCAGCTCCTTGATGGCCTCCTGCGAGGCCATGGGCCCGCGCATGATGGCCTGCTCCGTTGCCACGGCCGGTATCGGCTTCAGGGACGGATCGGCCTTGAGGTCGTCCGCGCCGGGAGGAATCTCATAGGCCAGCGGCCCGGAAAGCGTGGCGTTCACCGTGCCCTGGAAGGTCTGGGGCACGCCCTGCCAGGCGAGGACGAGGGCCAGCGCCAGGGACAGGGGCAGCAGGATATAGAGCGTCGAGCGCACCAGGTCGGCCCAGAAGTTGCCGATTTCGCGGGTTTCCCGCCGCACAAGGCCACGGATGAGCGCCGCCAGCACGGCGATGCCCGTGGCCGCGGACACGAAGTTGTGCACGGTCAGGCCCAGCATCTGGGTCAGGTGGCTTACGCCTGACTCGCCGCTATAGGCCTGCCAGTTGGTGTTGGTGGTGAAGCTCATGGCCGTGTTGAAGGCCAGGTCCGGGGCCATGCCCGTCTGGCCGTCCGGGTTGAGCGGCAGCCAGCCCTGCACGCGCAGGAGCAGATACAGCGCGGCGAACCCGGCCACGTTGAACAGAAACATGGCCAGGGCGTAGCCTTTCCAGTCCATCTCCCTGGCCGGGTCCACGCCGCAGACCCGGTACAGGCCGCGCTCCAGCCAGCCGAAGACGCGCGCCAGCGGGTGGTCTCGGCCCTCCAGCACCGCAGCCATGTGTTTTCCCAAAGGCCAGGACAGCCCCAGCAGGAGCAGCAGGAATATTCCGAGCTGCGCGAAGTCGATGGCGGACATCATTCAAAGGCCTCCGGGTTCAGCAGGGCCACAACAAGGTAGACCAGCAAGGCCAGCACAACGACGCCGGAAAGGATGGTGAGGGCGCTCATGAGCCTATCTCCCGCAGGCGGCCCACAAGCCGCACCAGGCCAAGGGTGGCCGCCACCGCAAGCAGGGCCAGCAGGCCGGTGACGAGGTCAGAGGGGGTGGTCAGGAAATCCATGGTTGTATGCCTCCTCCCGGCAGGGCGCCGGGTTCTTGAGTGGAGGTATAGCGCGTTTGGAATAAATGGTGTGTATTGAATGCAGAGGTGCGCGTAAAGATTGTGTTAAGGGCGTGGGAAAGCGTTGCGCGCCGGGCCTGGGCCCATGAAAAAGGCCCGCGCCCGCTCCACAGGGAGCCGGTGCGGGCCAGAGGTCAGGAAGGCTTCGGGTTCTCGCTAGGCCTGGCCGTATGCCTCCCGGGCGGCCTGCTTGGCCATGGCCCGGCGGGCCTTGAACATGGCGCCCAGGATGATCACCGCGCCCAGGGTGAGCGCCGCGCACATGATGAGGAAGCTGGCCTGGTCCATGAAGGCCACGCGCTCCGGGGCGATGTCCATGAGGCCCAGCTGGGCCAGGTACTTGGGCAGGGCCAAGGCGCGGGAGACGGCCACGATGAGCATGATGGAGCCCATGACGATCTTGATCATGACCTCGCGCACCAGGGTGGTGCCGATGGCGCCCAGCTGCACGCCCAGAAGCGAGCCCGCCAGGATGATGAGCGTCAGGCGGATGTCGACCATGCCGTGCATGGCCCAGTTGATGGTGCCGCCCAGGCCCATGGCGAAGGCGATAACCAGCTCCGAGGCCGAGGCCACCAGGCCGGTGGCGCCCAGCACGTAGATCATGCCCGGCACGCCGATGAACCCGCCCACGGCGATGGTGGCGGCCAGCATGCCGGTGGCGAAGCCCACGGGCACGGTGAACCACAGGGAGATGCGCACCTTGGCCGTCTTGAAGGTGATCATGGGCCAGAGCTCGATCTTCTGCAGACGCAGGGCCAGGGGGGCCACCTCTTCCGTGTGCCCGGCCTTGCTGGACTTCATGGCGTCGTAGAACACGTAGCTGCCCACGATGACGAGCACGGCCACGAAGGACAGGCTGACGTACAGGTTGGAGCCCGCCTGGCCCCACATCTCCAGGATGTGGTTCTGGATCTTGATGCCCACCTGCACGCCGACGCCGGCGCTGGCGGCCATGACCAGGCCGAGCTTGATGTCCACCTGGCCGTAGCGGAAGCGCTTGATGGCGCCCACCAGGGCCTTGGGGAACTTGTGGCACATGTTGCTGGCCACGGCCACGGTGCCGGGCACGCCCAGGCTC
>CAYUOW010000077.1:0-13193 GCA_964446455.1 uncultured Desulfocurvus sp. | reverse complement strand
GTCCACCAGGTTGCCGCGGAAATAGGGCCAGGCGCGGCAGATGTCCGGGCGGCCGGGATGCACGCCGCAGCCCACTCCGGGCCGGAAAAACACGCAGTAACCGTCCTCGCCCACGCGCAGCCGCAGCTTGTCGCCCGCACTCTCGGCGTAGCGGGCCAGCATGTCCGGCACGGAAAGGCCCAGGTGCGCGGCCAGGCGCGCACGGTCGGGCGCGGTCATCACGATGCCGCCCTCGCCCTGGCAGCAGTGGCCGCAGCGCTTGCAGTCAAAGGCCTCAGACATGCAGGTCCCCTTGGGCGAGCCGTGCGTGGTCCACCATGAGGCAGCGGTCCTCCACCACGAGGATGCCCGAGCCGTTCAAAATCGAGCGCGCCTCCGGGCTGAAGATGCCCGACTGCATCCAGAAGCAGCGCGGCCGGCTTGGCAGGCGCAGCACTTCCTCGGCATGGGCCGGGCAGGCCTCGCCCACGCGGAACAGGTCCACGAGGTCGATGGGCGCGGGCACGTCGGCCAGGGTGGGGTAGGCGGTCAGGCCCCACACGCTGGCGCGCTTGGGGTGCACGGGATAAATGGTGAAGCCCGCGTCCAGCAGATAGCGGCCCACGCGGTCCACGGGCTGGCCCGGCTTGTCCTTGGCGCCCACTATGGCGATGGTCTTGACCTGCGCAAGCAGGGCGGCTAGCTCTGTTTCGCTGTACAGCATGCTGATCCTTCTGCCGAAGCGTGCTTCGGCCTGTGCGCCTGAAACTTTTCCGCGTCGCGCGGAGGCGTGATTCAAACGTGTAGCGCAATCCCGCGCCATTGCCTAGACCCGCAACCCCCCGGACAACGGAGCCCCCATGTTTGAAGCCCTGGCCACCATTCCCGCTTCGGAGCTTTCCCTGCGCCATGAGCGCATCCGCACCCTGCTGGCCGAATTCGCCCCAGAGGCGGGCGGTCTGCTGGTCTTTGCGCGCCCGGCCATCTACTACCTCTGCGGCACCCTGGGCATGGGCTGTCTGTGGCTCCCGCGCGAGGGCGAGCCCCTGCTGATGCTGCGCAAGGGCGAGGGCCGCGCCGCGCTGGAGGCTCCGAGCACCCGCGTGGCCAGCTACCGTTCCTACAAGGATCTGCCCGGCCTGGCGGCCGAGGCGGGCGTGCCCTTCAGCGAGACCATCGCCGTGGACATGGGCGGCCTCACCTGGCAGCTGGGCGACATGCTGCGCTCGCGTCTGTCAGCCCACCGCTTCGTCTCCGGCGATACCGCCCTGGCCGTGGCCCAGTCCCTCAAGAGCGAGTGGGAACTCGGCATCATGCGTTCCTGTGGCGAGAGGCACCACCTGGCCCTGCACGATGTTTTGCCCCAGCTCATCCGCCCCGGCATGAGCGAGCGCGAGATCGCGCATACGGCCTGGGCCGTGTTCTTCGAACTTGGGCACCAGGGCATTCTGCGCATGAGCGCCAATGGCGAGGAGTGCTTCCTGGGGCATGTGTCCGCGGGGGATTCCGGCATCTACCCCAGCAGCTTCAATGGGCCGCTGGGCGTGCGGGGCGAGCACCCGGCCGTGCCGCTCATGGGCTATGCGGGAAAGCTGTGGCAGAAGGGCGAGCCCCTGGGGCTGGACATCGGCTTCCAGATGGAGGGCTACCACACGGACAAGACGCAGCTGTATTGGGGCGGAGCTTCCGGCAGCGTCCCGGCCGAGGTCCAGGCCGCCCACGACTTCTGCGTGGACGTGCAGGCCTGGGCGGCGGAGAATTTGAAGCCCGGGGCGCTGGTCAGCGACATCTGGGCGCATTGCCTGAAGTGGGCGGAAAGGGCGGGCTTCGCCGAGGGCTTCATGGGCCTGGGGGCCAACAAGGTGCCCTTCCTGGGGCATGGCATCGGCCTGGCCATAGATGGCTGGCCGGCCATCGCCAAGGGCTTCGACCGTCCGGTGGAGAAGGGCATGGTCTTCGCGCTGGAGCCCAAGCAGGCCATCCCGGGCCTCGGCATGGTCGGCGTGGAGAACACCTTCGAGGTCACGGAATCAGGCGCGGTGTGCATCACCGGCCACAGCTACGAGCTGCTCTGCGTGGAGGGCTAGGGGCCGGGCCTAGCCCGCGGCGATCATCTGCAGCTGGCCGCCCTGCAAGAGCCAGCGCAGGGTGCCGTTGCGGCTTTCCAGCCGGGGCACGCCCAGGGCCAGCAGCGCGCCGCCCTCCAGCGCCAGGGAAAGCTTGGGGCCGGAGGTGAGCAGGTGCGAGGCCAGATTGCCCAGAAGCGGCAACTCGCCGCACAAGAGCACGGACTGGTAGCGTTCGCACTCGCGCAGGTGCTCCAGGCAGGTCTTGAGCGGAGTGCCGCCGCGCAGGGCCTCGAAGCTGGTGACGCTGGAGAGCGCGTAGCCCATGCCTTCGGCGATGATCCCGGCGGTCTGCATGGCCGGATGGAAAGGGCTGGCCAGCAGGGCGTCGAACCATAGGCCCATGATGCGCATGGCGCGGGCCGCGCTGACCATCTGGTCGTGGCCAACGGGGGTGAGCGGCTGGTTGGCCTTTACTTCCTGGGGCAGGCATGCGCCGTGCTGCATGAGGTACAGATTCATGGCTCCCTCCAGGTTGGCGAGCGGTTTCCTCCCACCTAGCCCATCGCACCCCGCACCGCAACCCCGGAAATTTCAGGATTCCAGGAGCTTTTCTTGGGGGCTTGGTGCATTGTGCCCGCTGCGGATGTGGTGTAGGAGCCCCAAGTATGACCATCGCAACGGTTGACCGGACGGCCCAGGCCGCAGGAAAGAAATATTCGTTGTCAGCGCCGCTGGTTGGCTTTGCGCCGCTGGGCCTGCGTGCGCTGGCCGTGTGCCTGGCCCTTGCAGTGCTTGCCCCAGTGGGGCAGGCCCGGGCCGAGGCCGTCCGCGTGAGCGCCAGCGCCGACGCGGGCCTCTCCCAGACCCAGGCCCGGCAGCAGGCCCTGGACCGCGCCCTGCTGGACGCGGTGACCCGCGAGGCCAGGAACATGCTGCCCGCCCCGGCCGCGGAGGCACGGCTCAAGGCCCTGCGCGAGCACCTCGCCCCCCACGCCCTGGACTATGTCCAATCCTACCACGAGATCATCGTCGCCAAGCCCACGGCCGAGCAGCAGGCGGAGCAGGCCCCTCAGCCTCCATCCGGTCAGCCGTCTGCCGTTCAGAAGGCCCAGGCCGCGCCCTTCGAGTTGGAGCTCGACGTGGAGGTGAACCGCGTCTACCTGCGTCAGACTCTCATCCGTTTGGGCTTCTTCGCCGGGGGACAGCACCCCGGCGTTTTTGTGCTGCGCCTGGGCACCGGCGTTACGGAAAAGGACGCCAAGGGCCTGGAGCCACTCAGTGCGCTGCTGGGTCTGTCGCGGGGGCAGCAGAATCCATCCGCCGGCGCGCCGGAAGTAAGCCTGGAGCGCCTGCCCCAGGGGTACCACAAGGCCGTGCTGCGCCAGGGGACAAGGGCCCTGGCCGCGGACGCCCCGGAACTCGGCGCCCTGTGGCTCGACGTATGGGGCAAGTATTTCACGGAGCTTGAGCGCCAGGCCGGTCCGGGCGTGCAGCGGTTGACCATCGTCGGCTTCGCGGGTGTGGACGCCGTGCTGGAGTTCTACCAGGCCTTGAGTTCCTGGGACGACGCCCTGCAGGACGCCAAACTCGGCGTGGTGGGTTTTACGGCCCAAGGCATGAGCGCGCAGATCATCTGCCGCGTCACCAGCCAGGAACGCCTGGACGCCCGCCTGCGTCCGGCCTTGTCGGAGCGCAAGCTCACCCTGGCCGGGCAGAGCGGCGTGGCCAAAGTGGGGACCGCCGCGCCATGACGCCCCCCCTGCGCGAGAACAACTGGACCATTCCGAACCTGCTCACGGTGTCGCGCATCATGCTCACGCCGGGTTTCGTCATGGCCTTTGTGGACCGTCGCTTCGACCTGGCCTGGATCCTCTTCGCCATCGCCGGGTTCACGGACGCCCTGGACGGCACCCTGGCGCGGGTGCTGAAGCAGCGCTCCAGCTTCGGGGCCATGCTCGACCCCCTGGCCGACAAGATCCTGCTGGTGACGAGCTTCATCTGCCTGGCGTTGCAGGACTGGATTCCCGGCTGGCTGACCATCCTGGTGGTCAGCCGCGACATGTTCATCGTGGGGGGGCTTGCGTTGCTGCACTATTCCGGCGTGGACGTGAAGCGCGGCATCAAGCCCGTGTGGATAAGCAAGTGCGCGACAACGGCGCAGATTTCGCTGGTGCTGCTCATCATGGTTGAGCACAGCATGCAGAGCTTCCATCCGGACTTCCGGCTGGCGCTGGTGTACACGGTGGCGGCCCTCACAGCCTTGAGCGGGGCCTATTACCTGATCGTCGGCCTGCGCATGTTCCCCCATATCGAGAACGGGCAGGCCAAGCACTAGGCCGGTCCCGGAAGCAAGCCCCCGTCTACTGGCGGGGTTCCTTCTTCTTGCGCTCGGATTCCGGCGTCACGTCGATCTCATCCGGTTCGCTCAGGCTGCGCTTGAAGTTTTTGATGCTGCGGCCCAGGCCCGAGCCCAGATCCGGCAGCTTGTTGAATCCGGTAATGATGAGCACCACGATGATGAGGATCAAAAAACCTGTAAGTCCGCCCATTTGTGTAGCCTCCTGAAACCACCATCCTATGCCCATGGCCTGTCCGGGTCAATGGCGGCCAGCAAGGGTGCGACTTTACAAGCACCAGGGCCACAGCGTATTCATGCCGCCGGAGGCGGCTTCATGTTCGCAGCATCGGCGGGTGGCCCGCATGTCTAAAGTTTCCGCGCCGGGCGTCGTGCGCCTGCCTGCCTTCGGCTGCCGCTCCTACCATCAGGGCCGCTGCCTGTACGAGGAGCAGCTGAACCCGGGCCTGAACACGGCCTGGCGCTGCACCGTGCAGGCCCGCTGGGAGCGCGTGTACGACGACTTCCTGAACCGGGCCGAGAACTTCGGCCTGGACGAGACAGAACTTGCGCGCCTGTGGCGGCTGCGTTTCGAGCGCCTGGCCGAGGAGCCCGTGGACTGCCCGGACTTTGTCCTGGCCCTGGTGGAAACCCTGCCGGAGTGCCGCCAGCTGTTCGTGGACATCTGCCTGCTGCGCCTGCCGGAATGCCCCGGCCATTGCGTCAACTATCGCCTGCACACCAAAGCCTGATACTGGAGTCCGCACATGTTCCTGCACTTTCCGCTGATGCACCCCGAACTTCTTTCCGAAGGCCGCCGCGCGGCCCTGCCGGAGGAGACCCGCTTTCTCGACCCCGGCCTTGGCGCAGCGGCCAGCGCGCAGCATGTGCGCTCCGAGTGCGCGCCCTTTGACGGCCGCACCGCCCGGGCCCTGCTGGCCGACACCCTGCGCTTCGGCGAATCCCAGGCCAGCCCGCGCGACCTGCTGGCCCAGAGCCTGGTGGAGCAGGCCGGGGCGCTCTCGGCCGAGAGCAGCCGCGCCGTGCAGGACGAGGTGGAGAAGAGCCTTTTGGGCGGCGCTTCCTCCCAGCCCGGTGCGGACGCCCAGGAACTGGCGCGCCGCCAAGCCCAGATGCTGCTGCTTCTGGCCTGGAACCTGGAGGAGCGCCTGCTTGATCTGCGCGGCGTGGAGGACAAGCTCAAATCCGCCTGGGACCGCCTGGACCAGAGCGTCGCGGCGGGAGCAGAAGTGGTGGATGACGAGGCCGACCAGGAGGCCTTGGCCCTTGGCCGGGAGCTTTCCGGCCTCACGCCGCCGGATGCCTCGGACATGGGCATGCCCTGGCGCAAGCTGCTCGAAAGCTTTGCCGTGCTCATGCCTGGGCAGACCCTGTGCACCATGGAAGCCGAGATCGGCGCGGCCCTGGCCGAGGCGGGCGTGCCCGAGGCTTCCCTCGACGCCGTGCCCGGCGCTGCCCGCGTGTTCCGGGCCCAGGCGTGGAAGCTCATGGGACTTGAGCGGCAGCCGGAAGGCAAGCCCTGGCTGGACGCCCTGCTGACCCTGGGCGTCATCGCCCCGGCCAAGGCCTAGGCGGTGCCGCCCATGACGCTGCTCGACGACGCCTATGACGTTTCCGTGCTTCGCCGGTACAAGGGCTTCATCTTCGACTGCGACGGGGTGCTCATCGACTCCCTGCAGGCCAACGTGGTGTACTACAACAAGTACCGCACCCACTTCGGCCTGCCGCCCATGAGCCCGGAGGACGAGCAGTACACCCACATCCAGAACGTCTACGACTCACTCAGGCGCATCGTGCCGGAAGAGCACTACGAGACGGCCCTGGCCTACCGTTCGCAGATCGACTACCGCGACATGCTGCCGTTTCTGACCCGCGAGCCAGGCATCCGCAAGCTCCTGGGCTGGCTGAAAGGGGCGGGATTCCTGCTCGGGGTGGACACGAACCGCATGGACACCGTGCATCTGGTGTTCAAGGCCGTGGACCTGGAGGGCTACTTCAGCCCGGTCATGACCGTGGCCAACACGGCCGCGCCCAAGCCCAACCCGGACGGGGTGCGGCAGATTCTGGAGGCCTGGGGGATGGAGCGCGAGGACGTGGCCTTCCTGGGCGATTCCAGCGTGGACATGGACACGGCGAGGAATGCAGGAGTGACGTTCTGGGCCTTCAAGAACCCCGACCTGGCAAGCGATTTGCTGGTGCCGGACTTCCCCACGCTGCTGGACGCCCTGAAGCGTGCCTGGCCGGAACTTCCGCCCCCGCCGCAGGTCCGGCCATAGGGGCTTGATTCTTCGCTTTTGGTATGCCAAAAGGGAGGCACATGCAGGGTGCCCGGCTTTTGGCGCCGCCCTGTTGTGTGGAGGTTTGATGTCCTATCTCATGATCATTCTGGTGAAAATCGTGCAGTTGGCTTCCACGCTGCTCACGCTGTACATGTGGGTGGTCATAGTCTCCGCCCTGCTTTCCTGGGTGAATCCCGACCCTTACAATCCCATTGTGCGCTTTCTGCGCAACGCCACGGAGCCCGTGTACTGGCGCATCCGTCGCTGGATGCCCTTCGTGGTGGTGGGAGGCTTCGACCTTTCGCCCATCCTGGTCATCGCGGCGGTGCAGATCTTGAGCGCCTTGCTGGACCGCCTGGTCATCGACATGGCCATGAGCGCCCGCATGATGGGCGCTTTGTCTTCCATCCTGGTGGGGTAGGAACGTGACCATTTCCAAGATCGACCTCTTGAACCGCAAGTTCGCCAAGAAGCTCTGGGGCTACGCCCCGGAGGAAGTCGATCAGCTCATGGCCGAGGTGGCCGAGATGCTTGGCGCCGTGGCCGAGGAACGCAAGGGCCTGCTCAAGAAGGTCAAGCGCATGGAGTCCTCCATGGAGGAATTCCGCCAGCGCGACGAGACCCTGCGCGACACCCTCATGAGCACGCAGAAGATGGTGGACGACATCAAGGGCGGCGCCCAGCGCGAGGCCCAGTTGATTCTGGACGAGGCCCGCGGCAAGGCCGAGAGCATGGTCCAGCAGGGGCACAATCGCCTGGCCCAGCTGTACGAGGACATCGAAAATTTGAAGCGCCAGCGCAGCCAGTTCGAGATCCAGCTGCGCGGGCTTTTGGAAACGCATTTGCGCATCCTCGACAGCGAAGACCCCGCCGCCTCGCGGCTGGAGTCCTTGGAGTCGAAGTTGAAGTATTTGCGGAAAGCGGAGTGACTTCGCGTGGGACAGGCGCCCCCTGAATTTGTCCGCATGGCGGGCAGCGGGGATTGGCGGATGCAGGTGTGGGTGCAGCCCGGAGCCAAGAAGAACGAAGTGGCCGGACTGCACGACAACTGCCTCAAAATCCGCTTGAGCGCCCCCGCCGTGGACAATAAGGCGAACACAGCCCTGGTGGAGTATGTGGCGGCCCTTCTGGGGCTTAAACGAAACCAGGTGAGCCTTGAGGCCGGGCACACGTCCCGCAGGAAGACGCTTCGAGTCCTTGCTCAGAAAGAGCCGATCTGGCCATTGGTACCGGAAACGGACCAGGCTGGCGGGCAACCTCCAACTGAAGGAGCCACACATGGAAGCACAGGATCGCGCCCTCATCGAACAGTTTGAAGCTCAGGATTCTGAACTACGCGCCCTGTGGCAGCAGCATCAGGATTTCGAAAAGATGATCGTAAAGCTAGAAGGCAAGCCTTTCCTAAGCCCTGTTGTAGAGCAAGAGATCAAGGAGCTTAAGAAGAAGAAGCTTGCCGGAAAGACGAAGCTGCAAGCCTTACTTGATAAGTATCGTCACCAGGAGGCGTAGATTTATGGAGCTCACTGGAGCTCAGATCCTGCTTGAGTGTCTGAAACGTGAAGGTGTGGAGGTGGTTTTCGGGTTCCCCGGCGGAGCCGTCATCGACATCTACAACGAACTGCCCAACGCATCCTTCAAACACGTTCTGGTGCGCCATGAGCAGGGGGCCATCCATGCGGCAGACGGCTACGCCCGGGCTTCGGGCAAGGTCGGCTGCTGCCTGGTGACCTCCGGCCCTGGCGCCACCAACACGGTCACCGGCATTGCCACCGCATACATGGATTCCATTCCCGTGGTGATTCTGACCGGGCAGGTGCCCACTCCGCTCATCGGCAACGATGCCTTCCAGGAAGTGGACATCGTCGGCATCACCCGTCCCTGCACCAAGCACAACTACCTCGTGAAGAACGTGGACGACCTGGCCCATGTCATTCGCCAGGCGTTCTTCCTCGCGCGTTCCGGCCGTCCCGGCCCGGTGCTGGTGGACCTGCCCAAGGACGTCATGCAGGCCCGCACCTGTTTCGAGTGGCCGGCCGACGTGAACATGCGCAGCTACAACCCGAACTACAAGCCCCATGCGGGCCAGATCCGCAAGGTGGCCCAGCTCATCCGCGAATCCGAGCGGCCCATCATCTATGCCGGCGGCGGCGTCATCTCGAGCCACGGCAACGAGGCCCTCACTTGGCTGGCCAAGAACCTGCACATCCCGGTCACGGCCACCCTCATGGGCCTGGGCTGCTTCCCGGGCGACGACAAGCGCCTGTGGCTCGGCATGCTGGGCATGCACGGCACCTATGCCGCCAACATGGCCATCAACAACGCGGACCTTGTGCTGGCCGTGGGCGCGCGTTTCGACGACCGCGTCACCGGCAAGGTGAGCACCTTCGCGCCCAAGGCCACCCTGGTGCACATCGACATCGATCCCACGAGCATTCAAAAGAACGTGAGTGTTCACGTACCGATCGTCTCCGATTGCCGTCTGGCCCTGGAGGCCCTGAAGGAAGAGCTCGAGCCCAGCCTGGCCGACTACGACTTCGAGGGTGGACACATGCCCTGGGTCAGCAAGGTGGGCGCGTGGGCCAAGGAGCATCCGCTGACCTACAAGCCCAGCGACACCTCCATCAAACCGCAGTACGTGGTGGAGAAGCTGCACGAGCTCACCAAGGGCGACGCCATCATCTGCACCGAGGTGGGCCAGAACCAGATGTGGGCCGCGCAGTTCTACACCTTCAACAAACCGAACACCTTCCTGTCCTCCGGCGGGCTCGGCACCATGGGCTACGGCTTTCCGGCCGCCATCGGCGCGCAGTTCGCCTGCCCGGACAAGATGGTCATCGACGTGGCGGGCGACGGCTCCATCCAGATGAACATCCAGGAGCTGGCCACCAGCGTGTGCAACAAGCTGGGCGTCAAGATCGTTATTCTGAACAACAGCTACCTGGGCATGGTGCGGCAGTGGCAGGAACTCTTCTACAAGAGGAACTACTGCGAGACCTGCATGGACGCCCAGCCGGACTTTGTGAAGCTGGCCGAAGCATACGGAGCCAAAGGCTTCCGCATCACGCAGGTGGAGGATGTTGAACGCGTTCTGAAGGAAGCCCTCGACACGCCGGGCACGGTCATCGTGGACGTGCACGTGGAGAAGGAAGAGAACGTGTATCCCATGGTCCCTGCCGGGGCTTCCCTCACCGACATGCTGCTCGTGTAGGAGGCCAGCCATGCGTCATACCTTATCTGTAACCGTTGAGAACGAACCCGGCGTGCTCTCGCGCGTGGCGGGCCTGTTCAGCGGACGCGGTTTCAACATCGAGTCCCTGAACGTGGGCCCCACCCTGGACCCCGGCATGTCGGTCATGACCATCACCACCGAGGGCGACGAGCAGATCATTGAGCAGATCGTCAAGCAGCTTCGTAAGCTCATCACCGTCATCAAGGTCGTGGACCTGACGGAGATGAAGAGCGTGCTGCGCGAGATGGTGCTCATGAAGATCAACGCCTGCGACGCCAACCGCGCGGAAATTCTGCGCACGGTGGACATCTTCCGCTGCAAGGTGGTGGATGTGAGCATCGACGAGATCACAGTGGAGGCCACGGGCAACTACGAGAAGATCAGCGCCATCGTCGGCCTGCTCACCCGTTTCGGCATCAAGGAGATCTCGCGCTCGGGCATGGTGGCCATGAAGCGCTCCGTGCAAAACTCATAGAGTCAAAAACGCCGGGGCCACCCGACGAATGAAAAAAGGGAGAGAGCATGAAAGTTTATTACGAAAGTGATGCGGATCTGGGCCTTCTGAAGAACAAGACCGTGGCCGTCATCGGCTATGGCAGCCAGGGCCACGCCCATGCCCAGAACCTGCGCGATTCCGGCGTCAACGTCATCGTGGGACAGCGTCCCGGCGGCGCCAACTACAAGCTGGCCAAAGAGCACGGCTTCGAACCCGTCAGCGCCCGCGAGGCCGCCGAGAAGGCCGACCTGATCATGATCCTGGCCCAGGACCAGCTGCAGAAGGTCATCTACGACAACGAAGTGAAGCCCGCCCTCACCGCCGGCAAGGCGCTGGCCTTCGGCCACGGCTTCAACATCCACTTCGGCCAGATCAAGCCGCCCGCGGACGTGGACGTCATCATGATCGCCCCCAAGGGCCCCGGCCACATGGTGCGCCGCACCTACACCGAAGGCGGCGCCGTGCCCGCCCTGGTGGCCGTGCACCAGAACGCCACCGGCAATGCGCTGAACGTGGCCCTGGCCTACGCCAAGGGCATTGGCGCCACCCGCTCCGGTGTCATTGAGACCAACTTCCGCGAGGAGACCGAGACCGACCTGTTCGGCGAACAGGCCGTGCTGTGCGGCGGCTGCACCGCCCTCATCCAGGCCGGCTTCGAGACGCTCGTCGAGGCCGGGTACCAGCCGGAGATGGCCTACTTCGAGTGCCTGCACGAGATGAAGCTCATCGTGGACCTGATGTACGAGGGCGGCATGGCCAAGATGCGCCACTCCATCAGCGACACCGCCGAGTACGGCGACTTCTCCCGCGGCCCCCGCGTCATCACCGCGGAGACCAAGAAGGAGATGAAGAAGATCCTGACCGAGATCCAGAACGGTGAATTCGCCCGCGAGTTCATTCTGGAGAATCAGGCCGGGCAGCCCGTGCTGCACGCCAAGCGCCGCATTGCTTCCGAGCACGCCATCGAGGTGGTCGGATCCAAGCTGCGCTCCATGATGAGCTGGTTGAAGAAGTAGATCGGCTCTTTTTGCATTGTAGGCGGGACTGTCAGCAGGCGGTCCCGCCTTTTTTTGCGTCTGGAGCGGGAAAGCACCGCAGTTCAACAGACTCTAGCTGCTTGCTCAAAGGGGCGTCACTGTGGCATTCCTACTTCACATGTTGACGCACCGGGGAGCCAGTGATAAATATAAAGTTGAAGAATCTAGAGAATGTTTGTTGTGTCAGCTTGTAAGGCCAAGATATATGCAAGAAATAAGGAGAATCCGATGGATGATTATTTGAAGGAAGCCCTTGAAATCGTCAAGGCGCAGGCCAGTGTGCGGACCATGACCGAGGAGGAGATCACCTCCATGGTCAAGAAACTGGTTCGCGGCATTCAGGCCATCGCTGGTGAAGCTCCTGTGCAGTCCATCGACGAGGACACCGCCTGCGAACCGTCGAAATGCGTCCGTGAAAAGACCATCACCTGCTGCGTGTGCGGCAAGGCCTTCAAGATCATCACCAAGAAGCACCTCTCCTCGCACGGCCTCACGCCCGTCGAGTACCGCGAGAAGTACGGCTACAAGAAGGGCATGCCTCTGGTCTGCAAGTCCCTGCAGCGTGAGCGCCGGAAGAAGATGAAGGAAATGGAGCTCTGGAAGAAGCGCGGCAAGAAATAGCGGCGCGGCATGGCCGGGCCCCGCACCATGCGCGCGCGCTCCAATGATCTCAGCAGAACGCCGCAGGCGGGACAAGGCGTCGTCCTTGTCCTGTGCCTGCTGGGGCTGCTGCTTACCTGTTCCGCAGGCCTTGCGGCCGGGCCGGAAGAATCGGCCCTGCGTGCTGCCGGTCTTGTGGAGCCTTCCGGACTCGACAAAAGCATCCTCCTCGATATCCGCTACGCCACGGACAACAACTTCACGGGGCAGAAGGTCTATCCTTCCGCGCGCTGCTATCTGCGCGCAGACATTGCCGCCAAGCTCCTCAAGGTCCAGGACACCCTGCGGCCCAAAGGCCTTGGCCTTAAGGTGTACGACTGCTACCGCCCCTTTTCCGTGCAGGAGCGCTTTTGGAGCATCATGCCCGATGAGCGTTACGTGCTTGAGCCCGTGCGCAAGGACGGCGTGATGGTGAAGAGTTCCAGGCACAACAAGGGGGCAGCGGTGGACGTGACCCTGGTGGATGCGCGCGGACGCGAACTGCCCATGCCCACCGGCTATGACGATTTTACCGACAAGGCCCACCGCGACAGCACGGCCGCGAGTACCGAGGCCCGCGCGAACAGCCTGCTGCTTGAGAAGGCCATGGCCGCCCAGGGCTTCGAGCCCCTGTCCACGGAGTGGTGGCATTTCGACGGCCCTGGCTGGCAGCAGTATCCGCCCCTGGACCTGCCTCTACCGTCCGCTCCCTAGAGCATCCCGCTTTCCACATCTTCAGCCGCTGACGCGCGCGGCACGGAAACAAAAAGGCCGCCCCCGAGGGGGCGGCCTTGATTTCGTTGTGCTGGTCCTTCCGGCTTAGCGGATGAACAGCATCTCCTGGTAGCTCGGCAGGGCCCAGAGGTCGTCGGCCACGACGGCTTCCAGGGCGTCCGCGAAGCTGCGGACCTCGTTCATGGCGGGCAGGACCTTTTCGCAAAGGTGCTTGGCCTCGGCGTGGGTGTCCTTGGCCGTGTGGTCCATGAGTTTCTCCAGCTTGGCCACGGCGACCTGCATGCCGCGCAGCTTGGCGGTCACGTCGTCCAGGGTGCCCATCTTGTAGTCATGGCCGATGGCCTTCAGGTTGGCGCAGGCGGAAGCCAGCTCGC
>CAYUOW010000076.1:0-13660 GCA_964446455.1 uncultured Desulfocurvus sp. | reverse complement strand
CCAGGACTTGCTGGTGACCACCACGTCCTTGTCGAAAACCTGACAGTAGAACTCCGTGAAGTGGGATCCGTAGTACGTGTTGAACACGTACACCTCGTCGCGCTGGCCGATGAGCCGGATGTCCGAGACGGCCTTGCAGGTGAGGGTGGCCACGACTTCCCGCAGCACGCAACGCAGGGCGGTCTGGTTCTGGGCCTGGGCCGGATCGGCAGCGGCCATCGAGGCCGCCAGGCAGAGGGCAAGGAGAAGTGCGCGGATCATGCCAGAATTCTAGCAAATACCGTGCCGGATGCGCAGGCGGGAACCCTGAATCAATCCAGCTCGTATTCCTGGCGCCAGTCCCCGTCCTCGGGCAGGGGGGGCTGCTTGGCCTTCTCGAACAGGCAGTCGCCCAGCACCAGGTAGTCCATCTCCGTGCGCATGAAGCAGCGGTAGGCGTCTTCGGGCGTGCAGACGATGGGCTCGCCGCGCACGTTGAAGCTGGTGTTGACCACCACGGGGCAGCCCTGTTCGCGGCGGAAGGTATCGATGAGTTGCCAGTAGCGCGGATTGGTGGCGCGGGACACGCTCTGGATGCGCGCGGAGAAGTCCACGTGGGTGATGGCGGGCAGCTCGGAGCGCTCCACGTACAGGCGGTCGTACATGGGCCGGGTCCAGTAGCCTTCGGGCAGGGGCTTGCGCTTGGATTCGGCAACCGGAGCCACGAGGAGCATGTAGGGCGAGGGCACGTCCAGGTCGAAGCACTCGGCGGAGTATTCCTCAAGCACGGAGGGCGCAAAGGGCCGGAACCCCTCGCGGTACTTGATCTTCAGGTTCAGCTTCTTCTGCATGTCGCCGTGGCGCGGGTCGCCCAGGATGCTGCGGCCGCCCAGGGCGCGCGGGCCGTACTCCATGCGTCCCTGGAACCAGCCCACGGCCGCGCCGCCGGCCAGCAGGCCGGACACGCGGGAGCACAGGGCGTCGAAGTCGTCGTATTTCTCGGCGGGTGCGCCGAAGCGGCGGCAGGTGCGCTCGATCTCGCCGGTGGAAAACACGGGGCCGAGATAGGCGCCCTGCATCATGTCGCCGCCGGGCTCGGAAGCGTGGGCGGTGCGAGGCTGCGAGAGTCCGATGTGCCAGGCGGCCAGGGCCGCGCCAAGGGCTCCGCCGGCATCGCCCGCGGCGGGCTGGATCCAGATGTTCTCGAAGGTGCCGCGCTTGAGGAGCTTGCCGTTGGCCACGCAGTTGAGCGCAACGCCCCCGGCCATGACCAGGTTCTTGGAGCCGGTGAGGCTCTTGGCCGTATCGGCCATGCGGAACACGGCCTCCTCGGTGATCTGCTGGATGGCCAGGGCCAGGTCCATGTATTCCTGGGTGATGTCCGATTCGCCCGTGCGCTGGGGCAGGCCCAGGGCAGCCTCGAAGGCCTCCTCGCGGCACATGGTCAGGCCCGTGGCGTAGTCGAAATAGTCCATGTTGAGCAGGAGCGAACCGTCGGGCCTCAGGTCCACCATCTTGTCCAGGATGATGCGGCGGAAGCGCTCCACGCGCTCGCTGCCCTCGATGCCGTAGGGGGCCAGGCCCATGAGCTTGTATTCGCCGGAATTGACCTTGAAGCCGCACCAGGCCGTGAGGGCGGAATAGAGCAGTCCGAGGGAGTGCGGGAAGTGCAGCTCGCGCAGGATGGACAACTCGTTGCCCTTGCCGTGGCCGATGGTGGTGGTGGCCCATTCGCCCACGCCGTCGATGGTGAGCACGGCGGCGTCCTCGAAGGGCGAGGGGAAGAAGGCGCTGGCCGCGTGGGACAGGTGGTGCTCCGGGAACATGATCTCCGGGGAACCGGGGCCGAGCTTGGCCAGCTCGTCCTTGAGCATCTTGCGCATGAACAGCTTCTCGCGGATCCACACGGGCATGGCCGTGAGGAAGCTCTTCAGGCCGCGCGGGGCAAAGGCGTGGTAGGTCTCCAGCAGGCGCTCGAACTTCAGGTAGGGCTTGTCGTAGAAGGCCACGCACTCCAGGTCGGCCGGGGAGAGCCCGGCCTCGGCCAGGCAGTAGCGCGCGGCATGGTGCGGGAAGTCCGGGTCGTGCTTCCTGCGGGTGAAGCGTTCCTCCTGCGCCGCGGCCACGATCTTGCCGTCGACCAGAAGCACGGCGGCGGAGTCGTGGTAGTAGGCGCTGATGCCCAGAATGGCCCGGCGGGTGCGCGGAGTTTCTGCCATGCTTCGCCCTAGAACAGCGTGTAGATGAAGGGCGCGATGGCCGAGCCCGAGGTGAGCACGATGAGCGCGCCGAAGAGCAGCAGCACCAGGATGATGGGGGCAAGCCAGAACTTTTTACGCACTTTCAGGAAGTCCCAGAGATCGCGAAGAAAATCCATTTCAGGCTCCTAGAATGGGGTCTTGAGATCCGCGGCGGTGAAGGGGCCGGTGCGGGTGTGGAACACCGAGTCCGTGCCCTTCTTGAACACGGTCAGGCGGAGGCTGTCCTTGCCCAGGGCGCGCCGCAGCAGGCCCACGGGGGTCAGGATGAGGTAGTACACCACGGTCAGGATGACCTTGCTCATCACCGCGCCAAGCACAGCCGAGAGGCCGAACCAGAGCTTGGAGGCCGGGCCGAAGACCTTGGGCGCGGTCATGTTGACCACGAGCAGCGCGGCGGCGATGGCAAACCAGCCGCTGGTGCCGCGCACAAGGCCGATGATGAGGCAGATGAGGGTGAGGGCCATGCCGGTGTCCACGGCGCGGCTCTTGGCGCTGCTTTCCGGTCCGGCGTGGGCGGCGTGCTTCACGAGATCGATCATGGGTGCTCCGGCATGGGTTGCCCGGTGAGGGCTCGCGCGCTTCGGGCGCAGATTTGGCGCACATTGCCAGAGTTCAAGCCCAAGGGCAAGGCCGGGCGGACAGGGGCGAAAACGGCCCATTCCGCCACGATCCGGCTGGCCCCTAGCGGTTCTTCTTTTTCGCTGCGCCGGGCTTGGCCTTGGCCGGGCTCTTCTCCTGGTCCTTCTGGGGCGCGCCGCCGCCGGGATGCCTGATGAAATCGAGCACCAGCCCGGTGGCGTCCGTGCCGCTCGTGGGCAGGTCGCAATAACGGTAGCGTTCCCGCGCACCGCCGGGCCAGGCGTGGCCGCCGTTCTTCACGATGACGAAGCGCACGCTGCCGCGCCCGGCCTTGCCCTTGGCGGCGTACTCCTCCACCCGGGCGGACGACTTGGCCGAGTCCTGCACCTGGGCCTTGGGCGCAAGGCTCATGCCGCGCACCCAGAAGTCCACCTGAGCCCGGGCCGGGTAATCCTCGCAATAGCGACCGGTTTCCGGCCGAGCCTGCGTGGGGGCGAAGCGCGCCACCTGGTCGCGCGCGCCGTGGATGACCAGCACGGGCAGGGAATCGGCCGGGTCCTTGGTGTCGCAGGGCAGGTACCCGGCCACGGAAGTGAGCGTGGCCGCCACGCCGGGCCGCTCCAGCACGAAGCGGCTGGCCAGCATGGCTCCGTTGGAAAAGCCCGCAAGGTGGATGCGCGCCGGGTCGGCCCCGAAGTCCGCCCGCAGGCGGGCGATGAGCGCGGACAGGTAGCCGACGTCGTCCACGCGGTTGTCCCGCGCGTAGCCGCAACAGGTCCAGGCGTTCCAGGTCTGGCCCTCGCCGCTCGTGCCATTGGGCCCGGTCCCCTCGGGGAACACGGCCAGAACACCCGCGGCCGCGGCGCGCTCGGCCAGGCCGGTCTGGCGCATGGCCTGCGCGGCCGAGCCGCCCGCGCCATGCAGAAAAATCACCACCGGCACCTTGGGCGCGGCCTGGCCCTTCTTGACCTGCGCGGCCTTGGGCAGGGTCAACAGGGCGCGGCGCTCCAGTCCGTCCTGGCTCAGCGTCAGCACCTGCTGCCGGGCCTGCGGGGTTGCCTTCTGACCGGGCTTCTGGCCGGACTTCTGATTCGGAACCGCCGGGCGCTCGTCCCGGCGCAGGGGCGCGTCCGGGAGGGGCTTCGCTCCGGGCACCACCGGGGCCGTGGGCTGCTTCGGGGCCGTGGGGCCGGTCTGGGATGAGCCCGGGGCCGATCCGTAAGGCGAGCCGAAGGTCGAATTGGACTGGCGCGAGGCCGGGGACTTGGTGACGGAGTTGAGCACGTCCATGGCCATGCCGCCGCCGGGCGCGGCCGCCAGCGCCGGGCCAAAGGCTCCGCCCGCCCAAACGAGAAGAAGGGCCAGCGCCGTACGGCGCAGACCCTTCCCCGATATTTCCAGCATGGCGCGCATGGCCCCGCCTAGGACTTCTGCTCCATGATCTTGCCGGTCATGGGGATGAAGAACACGCCCATATCCTTGCGGGAATGGACCTTGCCCGTCTTGTCCTTGGTGAACACGTAAAGCACCTGGCCCTTCTTGAAGGGCTGGCCAATGGGCACGATGAGCCGGCCCTCGGGCTTCAGCTGCTTCAAAAGCTCCGGCGAGACATAGCGCGCCGCGCAGGTGACCATGATGATGTCGAAGCCGCCGGAGACCTCGGGCCAGCCGAAGTAGCCGTCGCCCACGCGGGTGTGCACGTTCTCCAGGCCCAGGGGCTTGTAGATCTTGGCCACGTCCGTGCCCAGGGGCTTGATGATCTCCACCGAATAGACTTCCTTCACGATGCGCGACAAAAGCGAGCTCTGGAAGCCGGAGCCCGTGCCCACCTCAAGCACCGTCTCGCCGGGCTTCGGCTTGGCCAGCTGCGTCATGTACGCCTGGCCCAGATAGTCCGAAAGGGCAGAGCCGTAGCCGATGGCCCAGGGCTTGGGCGCGGGCTCGTAGCAGTTGGAGGCGAAGGGCTTCTTGCGCTGGTAGTCGTAGTGGTAATATTCGCGCGGCAGCTCGCGGAAGGCGCGCAGCACGTTCTGGTCCGCGGTGCCGAAGCGCCGCTTGAGGTACTTCTCGATGGCCGTCATGGCCAACACCTTGCGCGACTGCAGTTCCGCGAAGTCCTTCTCCTGGATCTCCACCGAACGGCCGGACTGGCGCATGGCGTCCTGGAAGGTCTTATAGTTCCAGGCGGCGCCCGGAGCCCACGCGCCCTGCGGGCCCGGCGCGGGAGCCGCATAGGCAGGGGAGGCGGCCTTGGCCTCGGCCGCGCCAAAGGCCAGAACACAACACAAAACCGCAAACGCGCGCCCAGCGCGGCGCAAAGACGTGGTCACCATCGGGCAGGACTCCTCAAGACGAAATAATGTCCTCGGTTCCTAACACGAGGACCGCCGGATAGGAAGCCCCGCTCCCCGCTTGGCGCCCTTGACCGCTCCCCGCGCCCGGCCTACACCACAAGCGTAACGCCCCCAAACCAGGAGACGCCGATGCCCAACGACGCGCAGGGAAAAACCGCCGCAGAGTCCGCCGTCACCATGACGCACCAGGTGCTGCCCCACGACGCCAACCCCGCCGGAAACGTGCACGGCGGCGTCATCCTGAAGCACATCGACACCGCCGCAGGGGTCGTGGCCATGCGCCACGTGCGCGGCTGGGCCGTCACCGCCAGCATCGACCGCATGGACTTCCTGAAGCCCGTGTTCGTGGGCGAGCTCGTCATCCTGAAGGCCAGCCTGAACATGGTCGGCCGCACCAGCATGGAGATAGGCGTGCGCGTGGAGGCCGAGAACCTGCTCACCGGCGAGGTGCGGCACACCAACTCCGCCTACCTCACCTTCGTGGCCCTGGACGACCACGGCAACCCGCGCCCGGCCCCGCCACTGATCATCGAGGGCGACGTGGCCGAACGGCGCTACCGCCAGGCCCTGCGCCGCCGCGAGCTGCGCAGGCAGGCCATCAGCGAGGAGAAGAACGGATAAGGAAGAAGCGAAAAAGAGGCGAGAGAATATTTTTCCAGGGGGTATGCACCCCCTGGACCCGCAGGGCAATCAAAAGGGCTTGGGCCGAGTGGAACTCGGCCCAAGCCCTTTTGATTGCGGAGGTGCCGGGATGGGAGCGTCTTCTGCGCCATCCGACCTCTGCCGCCTCCACCTGGGACCGCCCCGCGTGATGTCCTGCCCGGCTTTGCGGGCTGGGCATCATGCGGCAACGGGAGTCCAGCGGGCGCATGCCCTCTGGCAGGGGTCTGGGGGCGGCGCCCCCAGCGGGGTGCAGGGGCAAAGCCCCTGATTCTGCCTGCCCTTTACCTATGCCCGCACGGCATCAGCTCCGGCAGCACGGCCCAAGCGGGCGGCGGCGCGGGCAATTCCGTGGCGGTGCGGAGAATTTTGCCGGGCGCGAGGCGTGTCAGGCAATCCTGGCAGAGGGTGCCGTCGGATGCCTCGAAGAAACGGTCTGTGCGGTTAATGGACCGCCCGCAGGCGGCGCAACGGTGTCGGATCATGCGGCCTCCCGTTTTGGGGTGCGTTGCTGGTTCCGTACATGCACTTCGTGTGCCGTGTCTGCGTGTCTTATCGGCGGATCATTCATTCACTTAATGGCTAAAATGAAAAATATCCGCTTGGCTGTGCCAGCCGCCTATGCTAAATATCAGGGATGGAAATACTCACTCCCATGCCGGCTGCACCGCAGAAGGTTCGGCTCACCCAGGGCGTCCGCGCCGCTGGTTGAGCCGCTAAAGTTGCTCCAGGGGACCTGGAGCGAATTCTCGGCGGGCTCCTGACGGGCCACGACGAACGCATTCTCTCGGGGCCGCGCGGCGGTGGCGAGGACGCGGTGGTGTTGCGCTTTCCGGCCGGGCAGGCCCTGGTGCAGACCGTCGACTTCCTGACACCCGTGGTGGATGATCCCTTCCGTTTCGGGCAGATAGCCGCGGCCAACGCCCTTTCCGACGTCTATGCCGTTGGCGGCGAGCCCTACGCGGCCATGAACGTGTGCTGTTTCCCGGCGCGCAGCATGCCGCCGGAGGTCTTCGCGGCCATCCTCAAGGGCGGCCTGTCCAAGATCGAGGAAGCCGGCGCGGTGCTCTGCGGCGGCCACAGCGTGGAAGACCCGGAGATCAAGTACGGCCTGTCCGTCTCCGGCGCCGTGGACCCGGACAAGATCGCCACCAACCGCGGCCTGCGGCCCGGCGACGCGCTACTGCTCACCAAGCCCATCGGCACCGGGGTCGTGGCAACGGCCATCAAGGCCGGCCGGCCAGGGGCCGAACGCCTGGAAGAGCTGGTTCATTTCTGGTGCTCGCGCCTGAACCGCGCGGGCGCGCAAGTCATCCGCGAACTGGGCCTCAAGGCCAGCACCGACGTCACCGGCTTCGGCCTGGGCGGGCACTTGCTGGAAATGGCGGCCTCAAGCGGCGTCACGGCCGAGGTGACGCTCTCCGAAGTTCCCTTCCTGCCCGAGGCGCTGAGCCTGGCCACCCTGGGCCTCATGCCCGGCGGCAGCATCCAGAACCGCAACCACTACCTGCCGCGCACCCTGGTGCGGCCGGGACTGGACGAACTGCTGGTGACCCTGGCCTTCGACGCCCAGACCTCCGGCGGGCTGATCCTCGGCGTGCCCGAGGGCAAGGTGGCCGAGGCCCAGGCCCTGCTCACCGAGGCGGGCGACTTGGCGGTGTGCATCGGCCGCGCGGTGGAGAAGCTGCCCACGGGCCAGGCGCTGTCGCTGGTGTAGGCCGGACGTTTCGCCCGGTTACGCCTCCGCCCAGATACGCGACATCGCACAGCCCCCTCCCCCCCCTTACAGCGGGTCCAGGGGGCGCAGCCTCCTGGCCTGCGGAGCATGAAACAGGCACAGCGCTTTGCCTGTGTAAGCCTCCGGCGGCCAAGGGACCTTCGGCCCCTAGGAACCCCGATAAATGAGAGGGCATCGCAATCCCTTCCCTCCTCACAGCGGGTCCAGGGGGCGCAGCCTCCTGGACTGCGGAGCACGAAACAGGCACAACACCCCGCCCGCCCTTTCCATCTTACTCTCCATGCGCTAGGGCTCTTCCATGCCGCCCATCCGCGTCCTGCACCTCATCACCGGCCTTGGCCTCGGCGGGGCCGAGACCTGGCTTTCACGCCTCGTGCCGCGCCTGCCGCGCGAGCGCTTCGACTGCCGCGTGGTCAGCCTGCTGGATCTTTCGGACGAGCACGGCGCGCTGGCCGGGCGCCTGCGCGAAGCGGGCGTGCCGGTGGAGAGTCTGGGGATGCGGCGCGGACTGCCAGGGCCGGGAGCTTTGCTGCGGCTCATGGTCCTGCTACGCCAATGGAAGCCGCAGGTGCTGCAAACCTGGCTGTACCACGCGGACCTGCTGGGGCTTTTGGCGGCCAGGGCCTGCGGCAGCGGCGCGGCGGTGAGCTGGGGCCTGCGCTCCGGGTACATGGATTTCTCGCGCTACAGCCTTGGCACGCGGCTCACGGTGCGCGCCTGCGCGCGGCTTTCGCACTGGCCGCAGGCCGTGACGGCGAACTCCTGGGCCGGGGCGCGGCGGCATGTGGACGGGCTGGGCTACCACCCGCGCAGGCTGGTGGTGCTGGAAAATGGCGTGGACGGCCAGGCCTTCCGGCCCGATCCCGGCGCGCGGGAGCGGCTGCGGGCGCAGTGGGGCGTGGGCGAGGGCACGCCGCTCGTCGGCCTTATGGCGCGGCTGGACCCCATGAAGGGGCACGACGTGTTCTGCGCGGCGGCCGGACAGGTGCTGAAACGCCTCCCCAGCGCGCGCTTCGTGTTCTGCGGCCAGGGCACCGAGCCCGGAACGGGACAACTGGACGCCCTGCTGGCGCGCCACGGCCTTACAAACGCGGCCATCCGCCTGGGCCGGCGCGATGACGCGGCGCAGGTGCTGGCCGCGCTGGACGTGTTGGCCCTGCCTTCGCTGGGCGAGGGTTTCCCCAATGTTCTGGCCGAGGCCCTGGCCTGCGGCGTGCCCGTGGCCAGCCTGGACGTGGGCGACGCGCGGCGCATGGCCGGGCCGGGCGGCTGCGTGGCCGGGGCCGAGGCCTCGCGGCCGGACGCGCCGGTGGAGACCAGGGCCGGGGCCCTGGCGGAATGCCTGGAGCGGGTGCTGGCGCAGACGCCGGAGCAGCGTTCGGGTATGGGCGTCCTGGGCCGGGCGCATGTGCTTGGGGAGTTCGGTCTGGAGGCGGCGGCAGCGCGCTGGGCCGCGCACTTCGAGCAGCTGGCGGCGGAAGCCCAATAGAGCTACCGATGCGCCACTAACATATTTAGTTAAAACATTTTTACACTATCGACAAGCGTCGATCAGGCTTGCTCTTCCGACTTGTCCGCGCCCTTTGCCAAGGGCTTGAAGCGGTAGCCCACCCCGCGCACGGTTTCGATCCAGTCCGCATAGGGGCCGAGCTTGCCGCGCAGGCGGCGCATGTGCGTGTCCACCGTGCGCGAGGTGCCGTCGAAATCCGTGTCCCACACGGTGTCCAGCAGGCGTTCGCGCGGCAGCACCCGCCCGCGCGAGGCCACCAGTTCCTTCAAAATCTTGTGCTCCGTGGCCGTGAGCCCCGCGTCCTGCCCGTCCACCAGCACGGCGTGGGCCTCGAAGTCTATTTCCAGCCCGGCCTCGCGGAAGCCCTTGGCCTGGGTCTCCTGCGGCGCGGCGCGGCGCAGCAGGGCCTTCACGCGCAGCAGCAGCTCACGCGGGCTGAAGGGCTTGGCCACGTAGTCCTCGGCCCCCAGCTCCAGGCCCACGATGCGGTCCACCTCGTCGCCCAGGGCGGTGAGCATGATCACCGGCACTTGGCGGGTGCGCTCGTCCTGCTTCAGTTTGCGGCAAATCTCCAGCCCGTCCATGCCGCCGGGCAGCATCACGTCGAGGAGCACCAGGTCCGGCCGCGTGCGCTGGGCGATATCCAGGGCTGGCTGCCCGCTTGAGGCGGTGCGCACGGCGTAGCCCGCGGCCTTGAGATGATAGGACAGCAGGTCCCGCGTTTCGGGATGGTCCTCCACCACGAGGATGTTCTTCTGGGACACGGGGACTCCGGTCGGGCGCGCGGGCGCCGGGTGTAAAGTTGCGGGCCCAAGGGGCCGATATCACCAGTGTTGCGGGAACATATCCCCGCCGGACCGGGCGCGCAAGACCCGCCCCCCTGCCGACCGACCACCGGGAGAGCGCATGTACTATCACGGATTCCAGAAGAAATTCCCCTCGAGCAGCGCCCCCTGGACCCAGGGCGACGACCAGCTCGTGGGGCTGCTCTTCTCCAAGATCATCAACCGCACCGCAGGAACTGCCCCGGTGGAACCACCGGACCTGGCCGACGAGATGGCGCACAACCTTTTTGACCTCATGCTTTACATCAGCAAGGACTTCCGCTCCTGCTGAAGCCCTGGCCCTAGGCCACGGCGGTGAGCATGGGCCGCGCGGCGGAGAATTCCCGCGCGCAGGCAAGATAGGCCCCGATGGCCCTGCGCATGCGCGCGGCCGGAGGGGCTGTCGTGTTTGGCGCGGCGGAAGGATTTGCGCCGGTGGCGCTGGCGGAGGCCGCCGTGGCCGTCGCGGAAGGCGTGGCGCTTGCCGTGGCGACGGAAGTGGTGGTGGCAGTGGTGGCGGAAGACGCCGGATTCCTGGGCGCGCCGTCCGGGCCATAGGTCTGGCTGGTTGCGGCGCGCGCCTCGATCTGCTTGCGCCAGGCCTCGGCAAGCTCCAGGTGGAAACTGCGGCCCGCGGCGGCGGCTTCCTGCTGCGCCGTCTGTTGGGCGCTGGCGGCCCCGGCATCCTGCCCGGCATCCTGGCCAGACCCGGGCAGCCCGCGTACGGGGTCCACGGGCTCCGCGTCCGAGGCCAGGGCCTTGTCCGCCGCGAGGGCTTGCTCCGCGCCAACGGCGCTGGCCGCTGCCGCGGCGACGGCCTCGGTCCACAGCACCTTGTCCGTGGAATAGGTGATGCCCAGGGGCCCGAGCTTCAGCGACACCCGGCGCGACTGCACCTGCGGGCGCGACCCGCCGGACGAGACGCCGAGCGAATCGACGGACGCACCGGCAGACGAGCCGACGCGCGTATGCGCCGAGCCTGCGGTGGTGCTGGAGCCGATGGGGGCGGACATGGCCGTCTCCGGGGTTGCCCGGGCATCCGGTCGGCCAAAAAAAGACCGGAAGCCGCGAATACCACCCTTGGTCCAGCGGCACGCCCGGAAATCATTGCGATTTCAGGGGCGTTCGCCACCCTCACTCCAGTGGAGGACCAGGGCAGAAGCGTCTTCCGTCCGTGGAAGCCGGGCGCGGGCCGCTCTGCCGCAAGGCAGAAAGGGCAACGCGCCATGAATCCCCTGTAACCATTGCGCGTCTAGTTTGCAAGCCCTGACGGTGCAAAAAATCGCACGTGTTGCATTCGCCTTGCGAGCAGGCTACACAGGCGGCATCCTCAAAACCCCGGAAGGTGTTCAAATGAGCTATCGCATCCTAGAGAAAAAGGTGCTGATCCCCGGACAGACCACGCTGCTCGTCATCGATGCGCCGCACGTGGCCAAAAAGGCCAAGCCCGGCAACTTCGTCATCCTCCGCACGTCGGACAAGGGCGAACGCATTCCCCTCACCATCGCCGACTGCGACGCCGAAGCCGGAACCGTGACCATCGTGTTCCTGGTGGTGGGCAAGAGCACGGCCGAGCTGAACACCTTCGAGGAAGGCATGAGCCTGCCCGACTTCTGCGGACCGCTGGGCAAGGCCACGCACATCGAGAAACAGGGCACGGTCATCTGCGTGGGCGGCGGCACGGGCGTGGCCGCCATGCACCATATCGCCAAGGGCCACGCCGCCGCGGGCAACCACGTTGTCGCGGTCATCGGCGCGCGCAACAAGGACCTGCTGCTCTTCTGCTCCGAACTGGGCAACTTCTGCCCCGAGGTGCTCGTCGCCACCGACGACGGCTCCCAGGGCCACAAGGGCTTTGTCACCGAAGTGCTGCGCCAGCGCCTGGAAGAAGACAAGGACGTGAGCGAAGTGGTCGCCATCGGCCCCGTGCCCATGATGGAGGCCGTGGCCAAGGTCACCAAGCCCTTCGGCGTCAAGACCACGGTGAGCCTCAACTCCATCATGGTCGACGGCATCGGCATGTGCGGCGCCTGCCGCTGCACCGTGGGCGGCAAGACCAAGTTCGCCTGCGTGGACGGCCCGGAATTCGACGGACATGAGGTGGACTTCGGCGAGCTGCGCCTGCGCCTCTCGCAGTTCCGCCCGCAAGAGCAGGAGTCCATGCAGCTCTTCCAGGAAAAGTGCAAATGCGCGGAGGGCAAGTAGCCATGAGCGACGCACCGGAAAAGAAGGCCCCCAAGAAGTCCGCGCCGCGCACGGAAATGCCCGTGCAGCCGCCCTTCGTGCGCATCCAGAACTACCTTGAAGTGGCCCTGGGCTACGGCGAGGCCGAGGCCAAGGCCGAGGCGGACCGCTGCCTGCAGTGCAAAAAGCCCCTGTGCCGCCAGGGCTGTCCCGTGGAAATCGACATCAAGGGCTTCATTGGCCAGTTGCAGAAGGGCGACCTGCCCGGCGCGTACAAGGTCCTGCGCGACTACAACTCGCTGCCCGCCGTGTGCGGCCGCGTGTGCCCCCAGGAAACCCAGTGCGAGGGCATGTGCATCCTGGAAAAGAACCCGGAGAAGACCGGCGGGGCCGTGTGCATCGGCCGGCTTGAGCGCTATGTGGCCGATACCTTCGCCGCGCGCCTGGCCGAGGGCGACGACGCCTGCATCCAGATCACCGGCGAAGCCGCCTGCCGCATGATGCGCGACGACTTGAAGGTCGCCTGCATCGGCGCGGGTCCGTCCAGCCTCACCGTGGCCGGGTACCTGGCCGCGCTCGGCATCAAGGTCACGGTGTTCGAGGCCCTGCACGAGGTCGGCGGCGTGCTCGTCTACGGCATCCCCGAATTCCGCCTGCCCAAGAGCATCGTCCGCCGCGAGGTGGACGCCATGAAGGACCTGGGCGTCGAGTTCAAGACCAACTGGGTGGGCGGCAAGGCCATCACCGTGCAGGAGCTCTTCGACGAGGGCTACAAGGCCGTATTCATCGGCGTGGGCGCGGGCCTGCCCCAGTTCATGAAGGTGCCCGGCGAGAACAGCATCGGCGTGTTCTCGGCCAACGAGTACCTGACCCGCGTAAACCTGGGCCGCGCCTACGACTTCCCCAACTACGACACGCCCATCTTCAAGGCCGACGAGGTCTGCGTGGTGGGCGGCGGCAACGTGGCCATGGATGCCGCGCGCACCGCCCTGCGCCTGGGCGCGAAAAAGGTCTCCATCGTCTACCGCCGCACCAAGGCCGAAATGCCCGCGCGCCTGGAAGAGCTCGAACACGCCATCGAGGAAGGCGTGCACCTGGAACTGCTCTGCGCGCCCCTGGCCCTGAACGCCGACGAGAACAAGCGCCTGGTCAGCATGACCGTGCAGAAGATGAAGCTCGGCGAGCCCGACGCCTCCGGCCGCCGCCGCCCCGAGCCAATCGAGGGTGAGACCGCCGACATCCCCTGCCAGCTGGTCGTCATCGCCGTGGGCACCAAGCCGAACCCCATCCTGCTTGAGGCCACCAAGGGCCTCGGCCTGAACAAGTGGGGTTACATCGACGCCAATCCCGAAACGGGCGAGACCAGCATCCACAACGTCTTCGCCGGGGGCGACATCGTCACCGGAGCCGCCACCGTCATCAGCGCCATGGGCGCGGGACGCAAGGCCGCCAAGGAGATCGCCAGGCGCCTGCTGGGCACCGAGCTGTAGAGAAGAGAAGCAAGGGGCGCCGCCCCTTGGACCCCGCTGGGGCTCTGCCCCAGACCCCGCCAGAGGGCACAAGGCCCTCTG
>CAYUOW010000075.1:0-13824 GCA_964446455.1 uncultured Desulfocurvus sp. | reverse complement strand
CGGCCTTGTGCCCCGCCGGGATTCGGCTTATTGAGCCCCTACGCTCCACTAAACGACAAGCGGGAGAGCACGTGGCCGAGAGCAAACGCATCCTCATCACCGGCGGATCAGGCTTCCTGGGCTCGCATTTGTGCGAGCGGCTCTTGAACGCCGGGCACGACGTGCTCTGCGTGGACAACTACTTCACCGGCAGGAAGGAGAACATCCGCCATCTCATCGGGCACAACCGCTTCGAGGTGCTGCGCCACGACGTGACCTTCCCGCTCTATGTGGAGGTGGACGAGATCTACAACCTGGCCTGCCCGGCCTCGCCCATCCACTACCAGCACGACCCGGTGCAGACCACCAAGACCAGCGTGCACGGGGCCATCAACATGCTGGGCCTGGCCAAACGCATCAAGGCCAAGATCCTGCAGGCCAGCACCAGCGAGGTCTACGGCGACCCAAGCGTGCACCCGCAGACCGAGGACTACTGGGGCAACGTGAACCCCATCGGCCCGCGCGCCTGCTACGACGAAGGCAAGCGCTGCGCCGAGACCCTCTTTTTCGACTACCACCGCCAGCACTCCTTACGCATCAAGGTGGCGCGCATCTTCAACACCTATGGCCCGCGCATGGCCGTGAACGACGGCCGCGTGGTCTCGAACTTCATCGTGCAGGCCCTGCGCGGCCAGGACATCACCGTCTACGGCGACGGCGGCCAGAGCCGCTCCTTCTGCTATGTGGACGACCTGGTGGACGGCCTGGTGCGGCTGATGGAGAACACGCCGGACAGCTTCACCGGCCCCGTGAACCTGGGCAACCCGCGCGAGTTCACCATCCTGGAGCTGGCCGAGAAGGTCATCGCCATGCTCGGCTCCGGCTCGAAGATCATCCACAAGCCCCTGCCCCAGGACGACCCCATGCAGCGCAAGCCGGACATCACCCTGGCCAAGAGCGCCCTGGGCTGGGACCCGCAGATACGCCTGGAAGAAGGCCTGAAGCCCACGGTGGACTACTTCCGGCGCGTGCTGGGAATGTAGGAAGCAGCAGGCATGTGCGGCATTTGCGGACACGCGCGCGCCCTCGCCTCCGGCGGCCTGCGCGAGGGGGATGTTGCGCGCCTGGAAGGCGTGCTGGCGCGCATCGCCCACCGGGGGCCCAACGCCACCGGGCGCTGGCACTGCGGGCAGGCGGCCTTCGGCCACACGCGCCTGTCCATCCTGGACCTGGACGAGCGCGCGGGCCAGCCCATGCACGACCCGCACACGGGCAACGTCATCGTCTTCAACGGCGAGATCTACAACTTCCGCGCCCTGCGCGCCGAACTCGAAAAGCGCGGCGAAACCTTCCGCACCACGGGTGACACCGAGGTGCTGCTGGCCATGTACCGCCTCCACGGCCAGGACTGCCTGAAGCACTTGCGCGGCATGTTCGCCTTCGCCATCTGGGACGCGGCCAGGCAAGAAGTCTTCCTGGCCCGCGACCCGCTGGGCAAGAAGCCGCTGGTCTACTTCGAAAATGCGGCCGGCCTGGTCTTTGCCTCGGAAATCCGCGCCCTGCGCGCCCACCCGGACTGCCCGAGCCTGGACGGCGGCGCCCTGGACCCCGAGGCCCTGGACCTCTACTTGAGCCTGGGTTACGTGCCCGCGCCCCTGACCATCCTCAAGGGCGTGCGCAAGCTGCCCCCCGGCTGCTGCGCCACCTATTCCTGCCGCGCCGCCGCCGGCCTCTCCATCCGCCGCTACTGGGAGATGGACTTCCGCCACAAGCTGGACATCTCCGAGGCCGAGGCCCTGGACCTCGCCTGGGCCGAACTGCGCGAGAGCGTGCGCCTGCGGCTGGAGTCCGACGTGCCCCTGGGCCTCCTGCTCTCCGGCGGGGTGGATTCGAGCCTCGTGGCCGCCGTGCTGGCCGAGCTGTGCCCCGGCAAGGTGCAGGCCTTCTGCATCGGCTTTGGCGAAAAGAAGTACAACGAGCTGCCCCATGCCCAGGCCGTGGCCAAGCACCTGGGCATCACCCTGCACCACGAGATCATGCCCCCGGCCAGCCTTTCCATGCTGCCGGAGGTGGTGGAGCGCTACGGCGAGCCCTATGCCGACGACTCCGCCCTGCCCGCCCTGGCCCTCTCGCGCATGGCCAGAAGCCACATCACCGTGGCCCTGGGCGGCGATGGCGGCGACGAACTGTGCTGCGGCTACCCCACCTACCGCCACGCGCGCCTGGCCAGCGCGCTGAACACGCTTTTCACCCCGCCCCTGCCGGGCGACGCCGCCCTGCGCGGACTCACCGCCTCGGACAGCTCCCTGGCCAAGGCCCTGCGCGAATCAATGGCCGCGAACATCTGGCCCGAAGCCAAGCCGCTCCTGCGCGCCGAAGGCCGCCTGAAGCCCATGAAGGACCGCCTATACACCCCGCAGACCGCGCGCGCCGTGGCCCGGGCCCATGCCGACTGGTTCCTGCCCTGGCTGCACCGCGCCTACGAGCGCGCCCAGAATCCCGTGGAGCGCATCCTGTTCATCGACAACAGCACCTGCCTGCCGGACGATCTCCTCGTGAAGATGGACATCGCCAGCATGGCCCACGCCCTTGAAGTGCGCTCGCCCCTGCTGGACCAGAAGCTTGTGGAGCTCTTCGCCCGCTTCCCCGTGCGCATGAAGGTGCGCGGCCGCGAGACCAAGTATCTGCTGAAGCGCATGGCCGAAACCCGCGTGCCCCCGCATGTGCTCTACCGCCGCAAGCAGGGTTTCGACCTGCCCATCCGCGAATGGATGGCCGGTCCCATGCGCGGCTTCGTGCGCGAGGCCCTGACCCAGGCCGCCCCCGCCCTGAAGGAGCACCTGCGCCCGGAGGCCGCCCTGGCCCTGGCCGAGGAGCACGCCCACGGCAAGAACCATAAGAATATGCTCTGGAGGCTGGTGGTGCTGGCCCTGTGGAGCAAGGGGAAATAGGAGAAAGCTGGGGCTCTGCCCCAGGCCCCGCCAGGGGGTATGCACCCCCTGGACCCGCAAGGCGAAGAGGCCGGTTCCGCGCGTCTGCGCGGAACCGGCCTCTTCGCATGAGGAGCAGGTTGGCGGAGCCAAGGCTGTGCACCAGACCTGCCCCTTGCCGCACCCCGGGCTATTGCTCCCACGGCCAGCCTGGAGTAGAGGGCGCGCATGACCCAGCCCGACATGACCGCCCTGCACCGCAAGATCGACCTGCGGCTCTTGCCCTACCTGTTCCTGCTCTACGTGGTGGCCTACCTGGACCGCGTGAACGTGAGCTTCGCCGCGCCGGGCCTGTCGCAGTCCCTGGGCTTCACCAGTTCGGTGTTCGGCTTGGGCGCGGGCATGTTCTTCGCGGGCTATGTGCTGTGCGAGGTGCCGAGCAACCTCATTTTGCGGCGTGTGGGCGCACGGCTGTGGATCGCGCGCATCATGGTCACCTGGGGCATCGCCGCCTGCGGCATGGCCCTGGTGCACGCAGCCTGGAGCTTCCACCTGTTGCGCTTTTTGCTTGGCGTGGCCGAGGCCGGCTTCCTGCCCGGCATCATCTACTACCTGACCCTGTGGTACCCGCCCCAGCGCCGCGCCCGCGCCGTGGCCCTGTTCATGGCCGCAACGCCCGTGGCGGGCATCGTGGGCGCGCCCCTGTCCGGCCTGCTGCTGGGCCTGGGGGGCACCTGGAACCTTGAAGGCTGGCAGTGGATGTTCGTGCTGGAAGGCGTGCCCGCCGTGCTGCTGGGCTTCTCGGTCCTGCGCCTGCTGCCCGATGGACCCGAGGACGCGCCCTGGCTGCTTCCCGCCGAACGTGCGGCCCTGACCCAGGAACTGGCCGCTGCGCCGGGCGAGGAGCCCCACGGCCTGCGCGGGGTGATCGCCGCCCTGGCGCGCGACCGGCGCGTGTGGCTGCTCTCCATCGCCTACTTCGCGCTGTGCGTGGGCATGTACGGGCTGGTCATGTGGATGCCCACCATCATCGGCGAAATCCTTGGCCCCGGTGCAACGCCCGTGCACGTGGGCCTTCTGTCCGCCATCCCCTACCTGGGCGGCGTGCTGGGCATGGTCCTGGTTGGCCGCCATTCCGACCGCACGGGCGAGCGGCGCTGGCACACCGCCGGGCCGCTCTTCGTCAGCGCCTGCGGTTTTCTTCTGAGCCTTCTCCCCATGGGCCAGTGGCTGGGCGATGCCCACGGCCCCTGGTGGAGCCTCGCCTGCTTCACCATCGCCACCATGGGCCTGTGGGGCATGCTCGGCCCCTTCTGGACCATCCCCACGGGCTTCCTGTCCGGCGCGGCGGCTGCGGGCGGCGTGGCGCTCATCAATTCCATAGGCAACACCGGCGGCTTCGTGGGCCCCACCCTGGTGGGCATGGTGCGCGACGCCACCGGCAGCCACGCCTACGGCTTCCTGTTCATCGCCGTCACCATGGCGCTCGGCGGCTGGTGCATCCTCTTCGTCACGCGGCGGCGGTAGGGAAGAATCAGGGGCGCTGCCCCAGCTCTTTCTCTTACAGTCCCAGCGCCCGCCACAACTCCGGGGCCATGCGCTCCAGGCTGAAGCGCTGCACCACGGTGGCGCGCGCGGCCTGGGCCATGCGTTCCAGCAGGTCGCGGTCATCGGCCAGGGCCAGGATGTGCGCGGCCCAGTCCGACGGTTGTCGCACCAGCAGGCCGTCCTGGCCGTGGGTCAGGATCTCGTTGTTGAAGCCCACGGCCGAGGCCACGGGCACGGCCCCGCAGGCCATGTACTGCAGGATCTTGAAGCCGCATTTGCCGCGCGTGTACTCGTCGTCGGTGAGGGGCATGAGCCCGGCCTCGAAACCGCGCAGCTGGTCGATCTCCAGGGTGGGGCTCCAGCGCTCGAAGCGCACCATTTCGTGCAGTTCGCCCTCATAGGCGTGGTCGGACACGATGCGGATGTCCAGGCGGTCGCGATGCGGGGCAAGCTGGCGCAGCACCTCGGGCAGGAAGAACAGGTTGCCGCTGGTGCCCATCCAGCCCACGCGGAAGGGGCCTATGCCGTGGGCGTCGGGCGGTGCCGGGGTGTACCTGGCGGTGTCGAGCAGCGTGGGCAGGACGAAGATGTTGGCCTGGGTCTCGCGCGCATGCCCGGCCAGGTAGTCGTTGCCCGCGATGACGAGGTCGACGCTCGCGCAGGTGTGGGCGAAGCGCGCCTTGATCTTGGCGGCCTTTTCCGCGCTGCCGGGCTGGCCTACTTCCGCCGGGTGCAGGGCCCACAGGGCGTCGTCCACGTCATAGGCCAGAAAATCGCAGCGGCGGCGGATGAGCGCGAGCTCCCAGGGGGCGAAGAGCTTCTGCTGGATGACCATGACCCGGGCGCGCGGCAGGCTGAGCAGGAAGCCCAGGCGCTGGTGGATGGCCTTGGGCGCGCGGCGCCAGTCCACCGCAAGCCCGCGCGCGCGGCCCAGCTCCACAAAGGGCAGCACGCGGAAGCGCACGCTGGGCAGGGTCTCGCCCGAGGGCGTGAGGAAAAGCAGATCGAGGCTGTGCGAGCTCATGGGCGACCCCGTTTCTGGAGCAGCAGTTCGTCCACCAGGTCCAGGTACGGCGCAAGGCCGCTGGGCTGATCGTCGGGCCAGGCGAAGACCGGGCGGTTCTTTTCGGCGGCGGCGGCAAGCACGAGCCGGGCCAGGGCCTCGGCATCGCCGGGATCGGGCAGGACGAGCTTCGGGTCCACGAATACGGCGCTGCCATTGCGCGCGCTTGAGATGGCGGGCAGGCCGCAGGCGAGCGCCTCCAGCACGGCGTTGGAGCAGGCGTCGTAGTAGGTGGGCAGGGCGAAAACGTCTGCCGCGCCGTAGAAGCCGGGCATGTCGTCCACCTTTCCGGCGAAGCGCACGCGGCCCGCCACGCCCAGGCGTTTGGCCAGGGCGATCCAGGCGTCCGGGCGACGGCCCCCGGCCACGGCCACATGGAAATTTTGCGGCAAGAGCGCCAGGGCGCGGATGAGCGTGCCCACGCCCTTGAGGGCGAAATTGGTGCCTGCGGTGCAGATGACGACATCGGCGGGCGAGAGGCCGAACGCCGCGCGCAGCTCGGCCCGGCGCTCTGCGGCCAGGGGCTGGAAGCGCGAGAGGTCCGGCCGGTTGTAGACCACGCTCACGAGCTTCGGATCCAGGCCGGGGTGGGCCTCAAGCAACCAGTCGCGCACCAGGTGCGACACGCAGACCACGCGCTGGGCCGGGTTGGCGGGCGTGTCGAACTGCCGGGCCTCCATCCACCTGATGACCGCGGCCGAGGGCGACAGCACCCGGCGCAGGCTCTTGCCCAGGCGCGCAGCTCCCTCGCCGTGGGCGGCCAGGGTCAGGCGGTTGAAGATGTCCTGGGGCCCGCCGCCCACGCGCAGAATGTCCTGGTTCCAGGTGCGGCCCAGGCCGATTACCAGGTCGTAGGGCTCTTTGCGCAGGTGCTTTTCCACGGCCCAGGCGAACCAGAGGTTCTTCACCGCGCGGCCGAAGGGCGGCCTACCCAGCTCCACCGGCGTGACGCCCTGGGGCAGGCGGCCCTCTGCCCTGGCGCAGAGGAAGCTCACCGCGTGGCCCTGGGCGGCCAGGGCCTCGGCCAGGCGCCAGCCGAAGCCCTCGGCCCCGCCGTAAAGGCCAAGGCGGGGCATGGACAGGGCGATGCGTGCGGGCTGGGTCATGTGCTTCCTGATGCTGGCGGTTTGGCTGCTTCTGGTCCGGGGCAAGGTTTCCGGCGGCAGATTGAACGAAATGCCCGGCTTTGACAAGACACAGGGCCTTTGGCATAGATTTCTGGCCGGGCAAAGAGCAGCCCGTGCCCCCCTTTCAGGAGGCTTCCCCCATGTTTCCTGCACTGCCCTTCGACTTGAACCTGCAGATCCTGCTGAACCAGCAGTGGCGCTCCGCCGCGCAAGACCTCATCCTGCCGGTGTTCTCCATGCGCGCCCCGCTGTTCATGCTGCTGGCGGGACTGCTGGTGTGGCGCTCGGCCCTGCGGGGCAAGGGGCAGGTGGCCTACTTCATCGCCCTGGTGCTGGTCATGGGGGTGACGGATCTTTCCTGCAACGCGGTGAAGCACACCGTGGACCGCCTGCGGCCCCTGCATTCCGTGGGCGGCACCTACTATCAGGAGTCCGGCCAGTGGCTGCGCCTGCCTACGGACTACACCCCGGACCGCGAACACGACACGTCCTTCCCCTCGGCCCACGCGGCCAACACGGCGGCGCTCACGGTGCTGGCCATGTGCTTCTGGCCAAGGCTCAGGCGCGGGCTGTGGGCCCTGCCGGTCATCGTGGGCTGGTCGCGGGTCTACGTGGGCAAGCATTTCCCGCTGGATGTCGCGGGCGGCTGGGTCCTGGGGTCGATCATCGGCTGGTGCTTCTGGCTGGCCTGGAAGCGCGCGGCCCCGCGCCTGACGCTGGCCGTGCTTCCGGACGACCTGTACCGGCCCTTCCTGCTGCCCCCGCCAGACTGTCAATAAACGCTGTCTATAAGGGCCCCTGGCCCTACTTCGCGCCCTGCTCCCCGGCGTTCCCGCCGTTGGTGTTTTCGCCGTCGCCGTTCTCCCCTTCATCGTCCACGGGCACCGCGCCCTTGCGCTTGTATGCCCGGTACACGGACACGCCGAGCCAGGTGGACGCGGCCAGAAGCAGCACGGAAAGCCCGATGGACAGGGCCTTGCCCATGGCCGTCTGGGCGTTCACCCCGGCCCCGAAGATTGCGAACACGAGGTTCTGCGGCAGATAGCCCAGGGCGGAGCTCAGGATGAAGGCCGAGGCCGGGATGCTCGTCACGCCCGCGGCCACGTTGGTGAGCATGTTGTGCCCCACGGGAAAGAGGCGGATGGCCAGGGCCGAGCGCCAGGGATCGGCGCGCAGGAAGGCGTCCAGGCTGGCCACGCGCCGGCCGAAGCGGTGCTTCACGAAGTCGCGCCCCAGGGTGCGCGCCAGGCCGAAATCCATGGCGCAGCCAAGCATGGTGCCCAGGGTGGACAGCACCGCGCCCCAGAACCAGCCGAAGGCGAAACCGCCCAGGAAAGCCGTCAGCTGCCGGGGCAGGCCCATGCCCGTCACCAGGGCGGTGAAGCCCAAAAAGAACAAGACGCCCAGCACTCCCTGGCCTTCCACATGGGCCAAAAGCCACTGCTTGTCGTCCAGGTGCTGCTCCAACCCCAGGGCGCGCGCCAGGGCCACCAGGCCGCCGAACACGGCCAGCATGGCCAGGCCCTTCAGAACGGGTTTGAGCCCGGCGGCGCTATTTGCCACCAGAGTCCCCGGAGCGTTTCGCGCGTTTGGCCTCGCGCTCGGCCGCACGCCGCTCCGCGCGGGTGCCCTCGAACTTCCGGGGCTGCTCGCCACGGGTGCTGTTGATGAGGCAGAAGCCGATGAACAGCGCCAGGGCCTGGGCCACGCCCATGAGCAGGTCGCGCTGGATGATGGCGTACCACACGCCCGCGCCCGTGCCGACGAGCAGCGGGATGAAGGGCCAGCGGGGGCGGCGGGTGGAAAGCTGCGGCAGGCCGAAGAGCCCGCGCCACAACACGGCCATGAAGGCGACGAACTGCAAAGCCACGGCCACGGCCAAAAGCTGCGTGGACAGCGGAACCATCACGATGTCGGACATGGGGGACATGGGCACTCCTTGACGGGACTAGAAGCGGCTTCTGGACCCGGCCTTGCGGGCTTCCTCGTGCTTGCCCTGCAGGGTCAGGGCTTCGACCAGGGCGTCCCAGAACTCCTGGCGCTCGGGCATGAGGGCCGCGCTCTGCTTGGCCAGCACCTCGGCGATCTGCGGGTCCTCCCCGGCGTCCAGGTACAGCCGCGCCAGCATGTGCAGGGCGTAGGGGTCGTTGTGGTTGGCGCTGATGGCCAGGTGCAGGTGCTCGCGCGCTTTGTCCGCCTGCCCCTTGGCCAGAGCCACGCGGGCCAGGGGCCGCAAGGCGCTGGCCTCGCCGCCGGGCGTGGCCAGGGCGCGGGTGTACAGCGCCTCGGCCTGGTCCAGCTCGCCCGCGCCTTCGGCCAGGGAGCCCAGGCGCAGCAGGCTGAAGCTGTGGCCGGGGTCCAGTTCCAGGCAGCGTTCGTAGGCCGCGCGGGCAAGGGTCTCCTCGCCCAGGCGCTGGCAGGCCCAGCCCAGGTTGTAGTGGGCCATGACGTCGGAGGGCTCCGCGGCCACCACCAGCTCGAACTCGCGCCGGGCCAGATCGGGCTTGCCCAGCTGGGCGTAGCAGATGCCCAGCGAATTGCGGGCCAGCATGTTCTCCGGATCGGCCAGAAGCGAGAGCTTGAACTCCTCCACCGCGGCGTAGAGGTCGCCCTCCACGAAGAGCCTGTCGGCCGAGACGTTCAGGGACACGGAGTCGAACAGGGCCACGCGGGGCGCGGGCAGGAGCAGCGCGTGCTCCAGGGCCTTGCGCGCGCACTCCAGGGCGTCGGCCTTGGCGAAATTGAGGAACGGATAGCTGAAGAGCCCCACGGCCAGGTCCAGGCCGTGCTCGGCCGCCGCCAGGGAGCACAGCTCCTCGGCCTTGGCCAGGGCCTCCGCGCCGGAATCCCCGGGCAGGAAGTGCACCAGCCCGCCCAGGCCGAAGCGCCCGCCAGCCGCTCTTGCCGCCTTCTGGCCCGCTTTCTGGCCCGCTTTCTGGCCGGGCTTGGCCTCGCCGGAAGCCCCGTCCGCAAGCGCGGGCAGAAGGCAGCCCTCGGCCAGGGCCGCCACCTGGACCACGGCGGCGTCCAGGTGCTTCACCGTGCCGCCGCGGCGGTCCACGCTGTCACCCTTTTCACCAGAAACCCCGGGGCTGACCACGCGGGTGAGGACGATGGTGAAGGCATCCGCCCTTTGGCGCACGCGGCCGAAGAAGGCCAGAAAGTCGCGGTAGCTGTAGAGTCCGGTGAGCATGTCGCGCTGGGCCGGACCCTGGCCGCCCTCTTCCACGGGCTGCGCGGCGAAAAGGCTGTCGCGCTCCTGGATGAGGGTGAGGCGATCGCCGGGCTCCGGCGCCCAGGCCGGGTCGCCCGCGTGCAGCACCTCGGCGAAGGAGATGTCCTCCTGCACCTCGGTGAGCACGATCTCGCCCTTGTACAGCGCGGGCGAGCGGCCCAGCAGGCGCTCGTCGCCGGAAAGGCGCGCCTCGATGGTGCGCTCCTGGAACTTGGGCGACCACACGAGGTAGCGCAGGCCCTCCTGCGCGCCCACGCCACGGCCGAGGGTGACGGAAAGGCGCTGCATGGGCATGACCTCAAGGATGCGGCCGCCCGTGCGCGCGATGTCGAGAAAGCCGAAGACGCGGTTGCGGCCGTGGTCCTTGCTGGTGCCCACGGCCTTCTGCGCCGCGCGCATGAGGATGCGCGCCTGCTCGGCCGGGGTGCGCTCCAGCTGGGGGCCGCGCAGGCACTGGGGATAGTTGGCGTAGCCCAGGCTGGCGGAAACGCTGATGCGGTCGCCCGTCATCTCGTCCTGGAAGGACAGGCCGCCGATGGCCTGGCGCACCTGCTCCGCCAGCTGGAAGGCGCCCTTGGAGCTGGCGTCGGGCACCAGGATGGCGAAGGTGTCGTTGTGGATGCGCGCGGCGGTGACGTGGCGCGGGCAGGTGGCGGCGATGGTCTGGCCCACCTGGGCCACCATCTGGTCGCCCAGCTGGTAGCCGTAGCGCTCGTTGATCCACTGGAAGGAGTCCAGGTCGAGCAGGATGACGCCGAGGGCGGCGCTGAAGCACTGCACGTCCGGGTCGGTGCGGCCGCCGGTGGTGGCCTCCATGCAGTGGCGGATGAGGGCGATCTCCTGGCCGAGGACCTTGTGGAAATGCTCGCGACTGGAGAGGCCCGTGAGCGGGTCCGTCACCGAGCGCTTGTACAGAAGCATCTGCTCCAGCACCTTTTCGGCCATGGCCATATACACGGGCGGCATGGCCTTGGGCGCGCCAAGGCGCACCCCGCGCGCCACGAAAATCCCCAGCGCCCTGCCGCAGAGCATCAAGGGCAGGATGAGCTCCCGGCTCCCGGCGTCGTAGCGCAGGCTCGGGGGCTGGCTCCCTTCGCGCGGGAAGTACAGGCTGTAGGTGGTGAAGGGCAGGAAGGCGCGGATGGCGTCCTTCAGGCTGTGCTCCAGGTCGATGAGATCCTGCCGGGTGAGCTGGACGCTCTCGTCCTTCAGGATGTCGGTGAGGATGTCGGCGGCGGGTCGCATGCAGGACTCTCTATCCTGCTGCAACTTCCAGCACAAGGCCAAACGGGCTGCCTGCCGGGGGGAGGGGGAAATATCAGTGGACAGCGCCAATCAATCGTGCCATGTGTGCCTTCCAAAAAAACACACCCCATGGGGACCTTCATGGACCTCCTCAACACCCCCGAAGCCTTACGCACACAATGCCGCCAGTGGCGCAAACAGGGCCTGACCATAGCCCTGGTGCCCACCATGGGCTTTCTCCACGCCGGCCACATGAGCCTCATCGACGAGGCGAGAAAGCGGGCCGACAAGCTCATCGTCAGCGTGTTCGTGAACCCCACCCAGTTCGGCCCGAACGAAGACCTGGACCGCTACCCGCGCGACCTGCCCCGCGACATGCAGCTGGCCGCGGAACACGGGGCCGATGCGGTCTTCGCGCCCGAGCCGGGAGCCATGTACGCTGCCGACCACGCCACCTGGGTGGAGGTGCCGGAGCTGGCCAAGGGACTGTGCGGGGCCTCGCGGCCCATCCATTTCCGGGGCGTATGCACCGTGGTGCTGAAGCTTCTGAACCTCGTGCAGCCCGACGTGGCCGTGTTCGGCCAGAAGGACTGGCAGCAGCTGGCCATCCTGAAGCGCATGGCGCGCGACCTGAACCTGGACGCCGAACTCGTCGGCATGCCCATCTTCCGCGAGGCCGACGGCCTGGCCATGAGCTCGCGCAACGTCTACCTGACTGCCGACGAACGCGCCCGCGTGCCGGCCATCCGCCAGGGGCTCCTGCTCATCCAGCAGCGCGTGAAGGCGGGCGAAACCGATGCCGAGAAGCTGGCCCTTACGTTCCGCCAGCATATTGCCGATACCCTGCCCGACGCGCGCATCGACTACGCAGCCTTCGTGCACCCGGAATCCATGGCGCCGGTGGCGCGCCTGGCCGCGCCCACCCTGCTCGCCGTCGCGGTGTTCATCGGCAAGGTGCGCCTTATAGACAACATTCTTCTTGAGGTGTAAGTACCCATGCCCAGACGTACGTTCATGAGCGCCAAGATCCACGGCGCCACCCTCACTTCGCTGAACCTGGACTATGAGGGCAGCATTTCCGTGGACACCGCCTTGCTCGACGCCGTCGGAATCCTGCCCTACGAGCAGATCGACGTGCTGAACCTGGACAACGGGGAGCGGCTGACCACCTACGCCATCCCCGGCAAGCCGGGAGAGATCTGCCTGAACGGAGCGGCCGCGCACAAGGGCAAGCCCGGGCAGAGAGTTATTCTGGTGACCTACCTGGAGCTTGAGCCGGAGGAAATCCCGCTGCACAAGCCCAGGGTCATACGTGTGGATGCCGCCAACAGGCCCGAGGCGGCCCACGTAACCTAATGTTTACCTGATATACTGGAGGATTGAATGATTTCGCCCAAAAGCCGCTACATGTTCACTTCCGAGTCCGTGACCGAAGGACACCCGGACAAGGTGGCCGACGCCATCTCCGACGCCGTCCTGGACGCCCTCATCGGGCCCGACCCCAGCTCCCGCGTGGCCTGCGAGACCCTGGTCACCACCGGCATGGCCTTCATCGCCGGTGAGATCACCACCAAGGCCTACGCCGACCTGCCGACCATCGTGCGCGAGACCGTGAAGGAAATCGGCTACAACAGCTCCGAGATGGGCTACGACTACGCCACCTGCGCGGTCATGTCCTCCATCGACAAGCAGAGCGCCGACATCGCCCAGGGCGTTGACCGCGTGAAGCCCGAAGACCAGGGCGCCGGCGACCAGGGCATGATGTTCGGTTTCGCCTCCAAGGAAACCCCCACGCTGATGCCCGCGCCCATCTACTACGCGCACCAGCTGTCCCAGCGCCTCACCTTCGTGCGCAAGCAGGGCATCCTGAAGTTCCTGCGCCCCGACGGCAAGACCCAGGTCGCCGTGGAGTACGAGAACGGCAAGCCCGTGCGCATCGACAACGTGGTCTGCTCCGCCCAGCACGATGAGACCATCGAGCACGGCGACCTCGTCGAGGCCATCAAGAAGGAAGTGATCTACCACACCCTTCCGCAGAACCTCATCGACGACAAGCTGAAGATCTACGTGAACCCCACCGGCCGCTTCGTCATCGGCGGCCCCGTGGGCGACTGCGGCCTCACCGGCCGCAAGATCATCCAGGACACCTACGGCGGAGCCGGCGCCCACGGCGGCGGCGCGTTCTCCGGCAAGGACCCCTCCAAGGTGGACCGCTCCGGCGCGTACATGGCGCGCTACGTGGCCAAGAACATCGTGGCCGCGGGCCTGGGCGACGTGGCCGAAGTGCAGATCGCCTACGCCATCGGCGTGGCCGAGCCCGTTTCCGTGGTGTGCACCACCCACGGCACCGGACAGGTGGCCGACGACGTGCTGACCAAGGCCGTGCGCGAAGTGTTCGACCTGCGCCCCTACTACATCCTGAAGCGCCTGGACCTGCGCCGCCCCATCTACAAGCTGACCACCAACTACGGCCACTTCGGCCGCGAGCTGCCCGAGTTCACCTGGGAAGCCACCGACGCCGCCGCGGACCTGCGCACGGCCTGCAAGCTGTAAGACGAAGAGAAGACATCGCGGGGGGGGGCGTGGGGCGCCCCCCCCCCCCCCCCCGCCCAACGGCAAGGGCGGGGGGGGTGGGGCGGGGCACAACCCCCCCCCCCCCAGCAACAAAATTAAAATTGGGAAAGGGGGTGTTGTAAT
>CAYUOW010000074.1:0-14060 GCA_964446455.1 uncultured Desulfocurvus sp. | reverse complement strand
GCCAGGTGGTGCTCTCCGGCATGGGCGAGCTGCACCTGGAGGTCTTGCTTGAGCGCATGGCGCGCGAGCACGGACTCAAGCCGCGCACGGGCAAGCCTCAGGTTGTCTATCAGGAGACCGTCACCGCCAGGGCCGAGGCCCAGGAGGAATTCCACCGCGAGTTGGGCGAGGTGCTGCACCACGGCGCGGTGCGCCTGGCCGTGGAGCCCTTGCCGCGCGGGCAGGGCAGGGTGGTGCAGTTCGAACTGGACCGCAGCCAGTATCCCCAGGCCTGGACGGACGCCGTGAACGAGGGCCTGAACGACGGCCTGGCCTGCGGCGTCATCGGCGGCTACCCGGTGCAGGACGTGCGCCTGCGCGTGCTGGACATGCCCCGGCGCGAGGGCGAATCCAGCGCGGCGGGCTACCGCATGGCCGCGGCCATGACCTTGAAGCGCGCCCTGGCCGAAGCCTCGCCCATGCTGCTCGAACCCATCATGTGGGTGGAGGCCAGCGCCCCGGATGCCTTTGTGGGCGAGGTGGTGGGCCTGCTTGGCGCCAAGGGGGCCAAGATCGAGAACATCCAGGACCGGGGCGGGACGAAGCTGGTGCAGGCCTTTGCCGCCCTGCGGCAGATGTTCGGCTTTTCCACGGACCTGCGCTCCGCAACCCAGGGCCGCGCTTCGTTCGTGATGAAATTCGCCAAATTCGACGTTCTCGCCTAACCCTCGGCGCTTCAAGGGCCGATATCCTTGAGAGGCGTTGGAATGCACGCATCGCGTTGCTTTTTTCCCCGTCTAGGGCTAGGGTCCGTAGCGCTGGACATGTGCCGTTGTGACTGGCCTGTCTGGCGCATGAAATTTTTTGGATTCCGGTCGGTGGGTTAGCCGGCCATAGCGTCATGAATCGGTGGGTAGAGAGTCTGCCGTGAGGAGCCTCACGTGATGTCTGACGACGAAAGCCGCGCGATTTTCCGCGAAGAGGCCCTGGACCTCCTGGCGGAACTCGACTCGACTTTGCTGGAGCTGGAAGCCAGCCCCCACGACATGGACCTGGTGAACCAGGTGTTCCGCGCCCTGCACACCATCAAGGGCTCTGGAGCCATGTTCGGCTTCGACGACATCGCGGACTTCACCCATGCCCTGGAGAGCGTCTTCGACAAGGTGCGCAATGAAGAGCTCGTCGTCACCAGGGAGCTCATCAGCACCTCCTTCGCCGCGCGCGACCACATCCTCGGCCTTCTGAACGGCGTGGACGAGTTCGGCAACGGCACCCCGGAAAAAGGCGTGGCCATCCAGGCCGAGGCGCGTCTGCTCATGTCCGCCAAGAGCCAGGAGCCTGAAGCCGCGCCCGTGGCCGAACCTTCGATTCAATCCGCCACTGGATTCGAGGCTGTCCCCACGGAGGCCCCGGCTGCTGTCGAGCCTGCGCCGGATAACGCGCCCGCCGGGCCCACCACCTACCGCATCCGCATCCGCCCGCGTGATCCAAAGGTCGGCAAAGAGCTGAACCTGGACATGTTGTTCGACGACCTGCGCGCCCTGGGCGAGTGCGTCGTGCGCCTGGACGAGCGGGCCCTGCCCGAGCTTTCCGCCCTGGAGCCGCAGACCCTGTATCTCGCCTGGGAAGTGGACCTCACCACCACGGCGGACCGCGCGGCCATCCTCGACCTGTTCTTTTTCACCGACATCGACCTGGACGTGACGGTTTTGACCGCCGACGAGATGGGCCAGTACCCGGAATGTTCCACCCCGGCCTGCCCGGAGTCCACTGCGCTGGGCCTGGACGAACCCGCGGCCGTTGCCCAGGAGGTTCCGCTGCCCTCTGTTTCCGCTCTGGAGCCTGCCGTCAAAGCGCAGCCCGCGGCCAAGCCTGCCGCACCGGCCGAACCTGCGCAGGCCAAGCCCGCGCCCGCGCGCGAGGCCGCCGCGCCCAAGGCCGCTCCCAAAGACGCCAGCAACAGCCTGCGCGTTGCGGCGGACAAGCTGGATACCCTGGTGGATCTGGTGGGCGAACTGGTCATCGTGCAGGCCCAGATTTCCCAGATCGTCTCCGACAAGAACGACCCCATGCTGACCGCCCTGGCCGAGCAGCTGGAACGCCTGAGCGCCGATTTGCGCGACAGCACCCTTGGCATCCGCATGCTGCCCATAGGCTCCGCGTTCAGCAAGTTCCGCCGCCTGGTGCGCGACCTGTCCTCCGAACTCGGCAAGGACATCGAGCTCATGACGCGCGGCGAGGAGACGGAGCTGGACAAGACCGTGCTGGAGCGCCTGGGCGATCCCCTGGTGCACCTGCTGCGCAACAGCATCGACCACGGCATCGACATGCCCGAGGAGCGCAAGGCCGCGGGCAAGCGTCCCCAGGGGCTCATCCTGCTCGAGGCCGAGCACTCCGGCTCCGAGGTGCTCATCCGCATCACCGACGACGGCAAGGGCATGGACCCCGCCGCCATCCGCCAGAAGGCCGTGGAAAAGGGCCTCATTGCGCCCGATGCCGAGCTTTCCGACAAGGAGGCGCTCAAGCTCATCTTCCTGCCGGGCTTTTCCACCGCGGCCAAGGTCACCAGCATTTCCGGGCGCGGCGTGGGCATGGACGTGGTCCACCGGGCCATCGACTCCCTGCGCGGAGCCATAGAAATTTCGAGCGAGCTGGGCCACGGCACCACCATCACCATCCGCCTGCCGCTTACCCTGGCCATCATCGAGGGCCTGCAGGTGCAGGTGGGCGACGGCTTCTTCGTCATTCCGCTTTCGCTGGTGGAAGAGTGCGTGGAACTGCACCAGAAGGACGTCGACCCCACGGGCCGCAAGCGCATCATCAACCTGCGCGGCGAGCTGGTGCCCTATATCAGCCTGCGCAGCTGGTTCGAGATCGAGGGCGAGTCCCCGGAGATCGAGCAGATCGTCATCACCGGGGTGGAAGGGCGCCGCGTGGGCATCGTGGTGGACCATGTCATCGGCGAGCACCAGACAGTGATCAAGACCTTGGGCCGCGTGTACCGCGACGTGGAAGGCATCTCCGGCGCCACCATCAAGGGCGACGGCAGCCTTGCGCTCATCCTCGACGTTCCCCGGCTGGTGCGCACCGTGGCCGCCGAAAACCCCTCCTGACCCTCCGGCACGCGCGCCCCATGACCGAGCGAAGCAGGAAAAACCCCCGCACCGAGCAGGCCGCTCCGGAATCCTCGAATCTGACGCGTATGAACGACCGCATTTTCGAGCGCTTCAGCGAGTTCATCAAAGCCGAACTGGGCATCAAGATGCCCGCCTCCAAGAAGACCCTGCTCGAGGCGCGGCTGCAGAAGCGCCTGCGCGAGCTCTGCATGTCCACCCACGAGGAGTATTGCGAGTACCTCTTCAGCCCGCAGGGCATGGAGAACGAACTGGTGAACCTTGTGGACGTGGTGACCACCAACACCACGGACTTCTTCCGCGAGCCCAAGCATTTCGAGCTGCTGGCGGACAGGGTTTTGCCCGAGCTTTACGCGCGCGGCGGCTCCGGCCGCAACGTGAACATCTGGAGCGCGGGCTGCTCCTCCGGCGAGGAGCCCTACACCCTGTCCATGGTCCTCTCCGAGTTTGCGCGGCAGAACGCGGGCTTCACCTTCAGCATCCTGGCCACGGATATCAGCACCCAGGTGCTGCGCATGGCCGTGCGCGCCATCTACCCAGAAACCAAGATCGGACCCATTCCGCAGGAGTACCGCAAGCGGTATTTGCTGCGCAGCAAGGACCGCACGCGCAGGCTTGTGCGCATCGGGCCTGATGCGCGCGGCCACGTCCGTTTCCGCAGGCTGAACTTCATGGAGGACTTCTCCTTTGAAGGGCAGCTGGACATTATTTTCTGCCGCAATGTGGTCATTTACTTTGATCGGCCAACGCAGGAGAAGCTTTTCTCCCGTTTTTGCCGCAAGCTCGCGCCCGGCGGCTATCTGTTCATCGGCCATTCGGAGAGCCTTGCCGGAATGAGTTTGCCCCTTGAACCCGTTGCTCCCACAGTATACAGGAAGGTGTGATCATGCACCCGCAGGAAGGAGCAGAGTAGTGGGCAGACCCATCAAGGTCCTTGTGGTGGACGATTCCGCCCTGGTGCGGCAAACGCTCATCGACATCCTGAAGTCCGATCCGGACATCACGGTGGTCGGTGCGGCGGCGGATCCCCTTGCCGCGGCGGAAAAGCTGCGCGAGGTGGTGCCCGACGTCATCACCCTGGACATCGAGATGCCGCGCATGGACGGCCTGACCTTCCTGCGCAAGCTCATGAGCCAGCACCCCATCCCGGTGGTCATCTGCTCCTCCCTTGCGGAGGAGGGTGACGAGACCACCTTCCGCGCCCTGGAATACGGCGCGGTGGAGATCATCACCAAGCCAAAGGTGGGTACCAAGCAGTTCCTGGAAGAATCGCGCATCCGCATCATCGACGCCGTGCGGGCGGCGGCCCAGGCCAAGGTGCGCACCATGACCGGCGGTTCGCCGCTCAAGGTCACGCCCAAGCTCGACGCCGATGTGATTCTGGCCAAGGCCACACCCGGCACGCCCAATTTCCGCACCACGGAGAAGGTCGTCCTCGTGGGGGCCTCCACCGGCGGAACAGAGGCGCTGCTGACCTTTCTGCAGGCCCTGCCCCTGGACTGCCCGGCCATCGCCGTGGTGCAGCACATGCCCGAGCATTTCACCGCCGCCTTTGCCAAGCGCCTGGACGGCATCTGCCGCATCAACGTGAAGGAAGCCAGGGACAACGACACCCTCCTGCGCGGTCAGGCGCTCATCGCGCCCGGCAGCAAGCACATGCTGCTCAAGCGCAGCGGCACCCGCTATCACGTGGAGGTCAAGGAAGGGCCGCTGGTCTCGCGACACAGGCCCAGCGTGGACGTGTTGTTCCGCTCCGGCGCGCGCTATGCCGGCAAGAACGCCGTGGGCGTCATCATGACCGGCATGGGCGACGACGGGGCCAAGGGGATGCGCGAGATGTTCGACGCCGGGGCCTACACCATCGCCCAGGACGAGGCCAGCTGCGTGGTCTTCGGCATGCCGCAGGAGGCCATCAAGCACGGCGGCGTGCACAAGGTCATGCCCCTCACGGCCATCGCGGCCGAGGTCGTGCGCCTCTGCAAGGACTAGGCGTCCTCGAGCCTCCAACCGCCCGCAAGGGCCTTCAGACACAATCCGTCCGCCACCCTGCGCAGGAATTCCCTGCGCGGCATCTCCCGCGCGCCGAAGCGCAGCAGGTGCGGCGTGGTCTGCTGGCAGTCGATGAGCGTGCAGCCGCGCGCGCGCAGCCAGCGCACAAGGGTGACGAAGAGCGCCTTGCTGGCCTCCGGCCTGGCGTAGAACATGGATTCCCCGAAGAACACGCCGCCTAGCGCCACACCGTACACCCCGCCGACAAGCTCTTCGCCACCATCTGCGTCGCAGGTCCAGGCCTCGGCGCTGTGGGCGATGCCCAGGGCATGCAGCGCCTCGTAGGCGGCGACCATCTCGGGCAGGATCCAGGTGCCGTCCTGTGCCGGGCGGGGAGTGGCGGCGCAGGAGCGGATGACCCGGCCAAAGGCGGTGTCGAGGCTGAAGCGGAAGCGGCCGGAATTGAGCACGCGCTTGAGGCTGGCCGGAACGTGCAGTTCCTCCGGCACAAGCACCAGGCGCGGGTCCGGCGACCACCAGAGGATGGGCGAACCCGCGGCGTACCAGGGGAAGATGCCCTGGGCATAGGCGGTGATGAGCCGCTGGGGCGAGAGGTCGCCTCCCACCGCCAGCAGTCCGTCCGGGTCCGCCTCTTCCGGGTCTGGGAACACCGGTTCGTCGAAGAGGCGGTAAATGGTCATTCCACCAGGGCCGGTTCTGCCGCCTGGGGGGCGTGGGCCTCAAGGAGCGTGTAGCTGAACACGAACTCGCCCGAGCACTCGCCGCAGTTCATGCCGCCGGTCTTGGCCGGGGCCTCCGGGTCGGTTCCCGGGGCAAGGTCCACCAGCACGGTGCCGCCCTTTTGCAGGCTGCCGAAGAGCAGCTCCGGGGCGATGGCGTCCTTGATCTCCACCTGGACCACACGGGCCATTGGGCGCGCCCCGTAGGCCGGGTCGAAGCCCAGCACGGCCAGGCGCGTGCGCGCGGCCTCGGTCAGGCGCACGCTCACGCGACGCTCCTTGAGCTGTTCGGACAGCTCGCGCACGTGCTTGTCCACCACCTTGAGCATGATCTCGCGGTTCAGCGAGCCGAAGGGCACGATGGCGTCCAGGCGGTTGCGGAACTCTGGGCTGAACAGGCGCTCGATGGCCTTGAGCGAGCCGCTCTTGCGGTCGCTTTCGGCGTTGCGCGTGAAGCCCATGCCCCCCTTGGCCAATTCCTGTGCGCCGGCGTTGGAGGTCATGAGCAGGATGGCGTGGCGGAAGTCGGCCTTGCGCCCGGTGTTGTCCGTCAGCGTGGCGTAGTCCATCACCTGGAGCAGGATGTTGAACACGTCCGGGTGGGCCTTTTCGATTTCGTCGAACAGCACCACGCAATGCGGGTTCTTGCGCACGGCCTCGGTCAACAGGCCGCCCTGGTCGAAGCCCACGTAGCCCGGAGGCGCTCCGATGAGGCGGGAGACTGCGTGCTTCTCCATGTACTCGCTCATGTCGTAGCGCAGGAACTGCACGCCCATGACCTGGGCCAGCTGCTTGGACAGCTCGGTCTTGCCAACGCCCGTGGGGCCGGTGAGCAGGAACGCGCCCAGGGGGCGGCCCGGCTGCTTCATGCCCGCGCGCGAACGGCGGATGGCCTTGCACAGCACACCCACTGCGGCGTCCTGGCCGTACACGGACTTCCTGATCTCCTCCTCCATGTTCTGGAGGCGGTCCTTGTCCGTGCCGCTCAGGCGGCGCAAGGGGATGCGCGCCATGCGGGCCACCACGCGCTCCACGTCCTGGGTGGTGATGCGCTGGTTCTTGCGCGGGCGGGTGGAGAGCTTGAACTGCGCCCCAGCCTCGTCCAGCACGTCGATGGCCTTGTCGGGCAGGAAGCGCTCGGCGATGTAGCGCGAGGACAGCTCCGCCGCGGAGCGCAGGGCGGGCGGGGTGTACACCACGCCGTGGAACTCCTCGTAGTAGGGCTTGAGGCCCTTCAGGATCTCCACGGTCTCGTCCACGCTGGGCTCCACCAGGTCGATGCGCTGGAAGCGGCGCGAGAGCGCGCGGTCCTTCTCGAAGTTGTTGCGGTATTCCTCGAAGGTGGTGGAGCCGATGCAGCGGACCTCGCCCGCGGCCAGGAAGGGCTTCAGGATGTTCGAGGCGTCCATGCTGCCGCCGGAAACCGAGCCCGCGCCAACGATGGTGTGGATTTCGTCGACGAAGAGAATGGCGCCGGGCACGCGCTTGAGCTCGGCGAGCACGCCCTTGAGCCGGGCCTCGAAGTCGCCGCGGTACTTGGTTCCGGCCAAAAGCGCGCCCATGTCCAGGGCGTAGACCTTGGACTCTGCGAACTGGCTGGGCACCTTGCCCTGGGCGATCATGAGCGCCAGGCCCTCGGCCAGCGCGGTCTTGCCCACGCCGGGGTCGCCCACCAGGATGGGGTTGTTCTTGCGGCGGCGGGCCAGCACCTGGACCATGCGCTCAAGCTCGGCCGCACGTCCGATGATCGGGTCGATCTCCCCGGCCCTGGCCTTGGCGGTCAGCTCGCGGGTGAACTCCTCCAGCGGGTTCTTGCGCTGCTGGCCGTCCGGGCGCACGGACGGGCGTTCCGGAGCCTCGTCGTCGCCGCCCAGGCCGTCCCCGTGGGCATCGCTGCCGCCGGGCTCGCGCAGGCCGTGGGAGATGTACTCCAGCACGTCCAGGCGGGAGACGCCCTGGCTGCTCAAAAAGTGTACGGCGAAAGAGTCCTCCTCCTCGAACATGGCGGCGATGACGTCGCCCACCTCGACGAGGTCCTTGCCGGAGGATTCCTTCTGCCACACGGCGCGCTGCATGACGCGGCGCACGCTCAAGGTCTGCACCACCTCGGTGTCGGTGTCGGCCGGGAGCGGGTCCATGTGGTCGCGGAAAAAACCCTCAAGCTGGGCACGCAGGCGCTCCACGTTGGCGCCGCAGGCATCCAGGATGTTGCTGCCCACGGGCTCGTGGGTCATGGCGTACAGCAGGTGCTCCAGGGTCAGGTATTCATGGCGGCGGCGGCGCACTTCGTGGAAGGCGCTGGTGAGGACGGCTTCAAGGCCCTTGCTCAACATGTCCGTCAGACCTCCTCCAGGCTGGCGCGCAGGGGATATCCCGCGGCCTTGGCCATGGTATGGACCGTATCCACCTTGGTTTCGGCGACCTCGGCCGTATAGATGCCGCACATGCCCAGGCCCTGCTTGTGCACGGCCAGCATGATGCGCATGGCCTCGGGCTCGGCCTTGTGGAACACGCGCGTCAGCACGTGCACCACGAACTCCATGGTGGTGTAGTCGTCGTTGTGGAGCAGCACCTTGAAGCGCCTTGGCTCGCGCGTCTCGCTTTCGTAATCCAGGCCAGGGGCCTGCCGCGTGTCCGTGTTGCCGCTCATTTGTCGTTGCTCCGGGTGCCGTGAACTCTCTTCATGCTGCACATGGTAGACATTCGCTGGCGTTTGTCGAGGGGGGGAGGCCTAGTCTGTATCGCTGCGCGCCAGCAGCCTGGATTTTGCCGCCTCGTCGAACACGAAGGTTTCGTCCGCTGGCAGGCGGTTTTTCTCGCGGTGCAGGCGGTTCAGATCGTGGTAGGTGGCCTTGGACGCGGCGCTCTGCGGCAGGTCCAGGGCCTCGGCGCAGGCCGTTATGTCCGCCTCCGCGCCCTCAATCTCCGCATAGGAGCCGAAGGGCAGGGTGTCCAGGCAGACCTCGCAGCCCAGGCAGGTCCATTTCTCGCGCACCTTCTCGTAGCGCAGGGCGGGCCGGTAGCCCAGGCCTGCCAGTATCTCGCGCGTGGCCGGAGCGTCCAGCACCTCGGTCTCGGATTCCTCATACACCTTGGCCAGGGCGGAAGCGGCAGCCGCAGCGGTCTTGAGGGTGAGCACGAAGCGGCCGCGCTTCTCGCGCAGGCGCAGCAGGGTGCCCTTGGCCTTCAGGCTGCGGGCCGCGTCGTCGTATACCACGTTGGACTCGAAGTACCGGCCCTGGGAGCTTGCGCCCAGGACGGCCAGGCGTTTGCGCAGGGCTTCGTGGTCCACGTCCAGGAACTTGATCTCGGTTTCGAGCGCCATTTTCCGCTTTTCTCCTTGGGGCCGTGCTGCTAGGGTTCCCCTCGCGCCATACAGCTTCGACAGGAGAGCCCATGCTCCAGAAATATCTCGTGCTCTGCCTGGCCGGTGCCGCAGGCACCCTGGCCCGGTTCTGGGTGAGCGGCTTTGTGCAGCGCCTCGCGGGCGAGGGCTTTCCCCTGGGCAACTTCATGGTGAACTTGAGCGGATGCCTGTTTTTCGGGCTGGTGTACGCCGTGGTGGAAAGCCGCAGCGGCCTGCCCGGGGATATGCGCCTCTACGTGCTGACCGGTTTCACGGGCGCCTACACCACGTTCTCAACGTACATGTTCGAGTCGGTCGCCCTCATGCAGCATGGGCAGTGGCTGGCGGCCTCGGCGAACCTCGCGGGGCAGACGGTGCTCGGCGTGGTGTGCATCGTCGCCGGTCTGGCCCTGGGGCGTCTTTTCTAGATCCAAAGCGCCGGTGCCCTTGTGGGGCTTATCCGGCGGCTGCCTCGGTCTCCACGATGGGCGGGTGCTGGCTCAGGTCATAGAACCCGCGCACGGCGAAGCCCAGGTTGAAGTGCGGAATGCGCTCGAAGTGGATGAAGCCGATGCTCTTGCCTTCGCTGATGTCCGACAGGGCCATGAGCCCGATGGGCACGGGGAAGGGAATGGGCGCGCTGAAGATGCCGGAGAGCCTGTTGGCGTAGTGTTCCTTCAGGTAGGCGATGATCATGTCGCGCTCCTTGAGGCTCAGGGCTTCGAGCACCACGCGGCGGCTGCCCGCGGCTTCGGGCGCTTCGCTCATGCCCTGGGCGGCCAGAAGCTTGTCCCAGTCGATGGCTTCCTCTTCCTCGGGATCCCAGGCGCTGCGGAACAGGTGCACCTCGACGTCGCGGCGGCCTTTGAAGCTCTTGATGGTCATGGACACGGCATAGGCCCGGTCGATGGGCAGGGGACGTTCGGGCGCGATGATATTGATTTCCACGGCTGGCCTCCGGCTTTTTTCGTAAGGGGCAATGTATTCTGTTCGCCCTCCCGGCACAAGGGGCTAGGGCGCTTAAGGAACCGGCATCATGTCCAAAGCGTTTGAACTCGTCAGCGATTTCGTGCCCAGGGGCGACCAGCCCCAGGCCATTGCCGAGCTTGAGGCCAACATTAAGGCCAACGTGCGCGACCAGGTGCTTCTCGGCGTCACCGGCTCGGGCAAGACCTTTACCGTGGCCAACCTTGTGGCCCGGCTGAACCGCCCGGCCCTGGTGCTTGCGCCCAACAAGACCCTGGCCGCCCAGCTGTTCAACGAGTTCAAGGGGCTCTTTCCCAACAACGCCGTCGAGTACTTTGTCAGCTATTACGACTACTACCAGCCGGAAGCCTATCTGCCGCACTCGGATACCTACATCGAGAAGGATTCGAGCATCAACGACGACATCGACAAGCTGCGCCACGCGGCAACCCACGCGCTTCTGACCCGGCGCGACGTGCTCATCGTGGCCTCGGTGTCCTGCATCTATGGCCTGGGTTCGCCGGAATACTACGCCAAGATGATCATCCTGGTGGAGACAGGACAGCAGATGAGCCTGGAAGAGCTCATCAAGCGTCTTGTGGAGGTGCACTACGAGCGCAACGACGTGGATTTCCACCGCGGCAGTTTCCGCGTGCGCGGCGACATGCTGGAGCTCATCCCGGCCTACAGCCGGGACAAGGCCCTGCGCCTGACCTTCTTCGGCGACGAGATCGAGAGCATCCAGGAGACGGACGCCTTGACCGGGCAGGTGCTCTCGGTCATGCGCAAGACGGTCATCTACCCCGGCAGCCACTATGTTTCCGACCAGGACAACCTGAAGCGCGCCACGGACGCCATACGCGACGAACTGCAGCAGCGCCTGGCCGAGTTCAAGGCGCAAGGCAAGCTGGTGGAGGCGCAGCGCCTGGAGCAGCGCACCATGTTCGACCTGGAGACCATCGAGGAGCTGGGCTACTGCAACGGCATCGAGAACTACTCGCGCCACCTGGACGGCCGCGCGCCGGGACAGCCGCCGGCCACGCTCATCGACTATTTCCCGGAGGACTTCCTGTTCTTCCTGGACGAGAGCCACATCACCGTGCCCCAGGTGGGCGGCATGTTCAACGGCGACTTCTCGCGCAAGAGCACCCTGGTGGACTTCGGCTTCCGCCTGCCCAGCGCCTTGGACAACCGGCCGCTGAATTTCGAGGAGTTCAAGGAGCGCCTGGGCCAGGCCGTGTACATCTCGGCCACGCCCGGCCCCTGGGAGCTGGACCGCGCCCAGGGCCTAGTGGTGGAGCAAGTCATCCGCCCCACGGGCCTGGTGGACCCGGAGATCGAGATACGCCCCGTGGCGGGCCAGGTGGACGATTTGCTCGGCGAGTGCAAGGCCCGCGTGGCGAAAAACGAGCGCGTGCTCGTCACCACCCTGACCAAGCGCATGGCCGAGGACCTGACCGACTACCTGAACCAGATGGGCGTGCGCGCGCGCTACCTGCACTCCGACATAGAGACCCTTGAACGCATGGCCATCATCCAGGCCCTGCGCACGGGCGAGTTCGACGTGCTGGTGGGCATCAACCTGCTGCGCGAGGGCCTGGATATCCCGGAAGTCTCCCTTGTGGCCATTCTGGACGCGGACAAGGAAGGCTTCCTGCGCAGCACGCGCTCACTCATCCAGACCTTTGGCCGCGCGGCGCGCAATGCCGACGGCCACGTGTTGCTCTATGCCGACTCGGTCACCGCCTCCATGCGCGCGGCCCTTGACGAGACGGCCCGGAGACGCGAGAAACAGCTTCAGTATAACAAGGAAAATGGCATCACGCCGCAGACCATCATCAAGGGCCTGGACAACCTGCTGGGGGCGCTTGCCGCGCACGTGGCCCCGGAAGGGCAGGAGCCGACCCCGGACGAGTTGCTGCGCGAGCTGGACCCCAAGCGGCTCAAGAAGGAAATAGGGGTTCTGGAGCGCGAGATGCGCGAAGCGGCCAAGGAACTGGAGTTCGAGCGTGCGGCGGGCCTGCGCGACCGCGTGCTGGCGCTGCGCGAGCGGCTGCTGCAGCTGGGAGAATAGATGGGTGCACCGCTGAACATCGCCCGCATCCGGGCCATCAAGGACAAATGGGGCCCGCTGTTCCAGTTCGTGCTGGGCCTGTGCATCATGTTCGTGATCTTCGTGTCCGGCATGTGCATGTTCATGTTCGTGGAAGGCTGGAGCGTCATCGACAGCTTCTACATGATGGTCATCACCCTCTCCACCGTGGGCTTTGGCGAGATACAGCCCCTTTCCGACCGCGGGCGTCTGCTGACGTCCATGATCATCATCCTGGGCGTGGGCAATTTCGCCTACATCGTTGGCTCGTTCTCGCGGATGCTCGTGGACGGGCATCTGCACAATCTTTTGTGGAGGCGCAAAGTGCAGCGGCGCATAGACAAGCTCGACAACCACTACATCGTCTGCGGCTACGGCCGCATCGGCGGGGTGGTGGTGCAGGAGATTCTCAAGGTCAGCCCGGATGTCGTGGTCATCGAGCATGATGCTGAGCTCATCGAACAGATGAAACGCGACGGACGACGGGCTGCTCATCTCGGCTGGCATCAAGCGCGCGCGCTCCATCGTCACCGCCCTCACGGACGAGGCGGCCAACGTCTACGTGACCCTGACCGCCCGGCAGCTGAACCCGAACATCTCCATCATCGCCCGGGCCAACAACGCCTCGCACATCACCCGGCTGGAGTTCGCCGGGGCCGACCGTGTGGTGCTGCCGCACTTGATCGGCGGCGTGCGCATGGCCCACACCGTGCTCAAGCCCACGGTGACGGACTTCCTCGACCTGGCCATCCGCGGCAACATCGACCTGCAGCTGGAGCAACTGGCCATCAGCGGCAAGTCCATGTTCGTGGGCAAGAACCTCATGGATTCCAACATCCGCAAGGACTACGACCTGATCATCGTGGCCATCAAGCGTGAATCGGGCGAGCTTGTGTTCAATCCTGGTCCCAGGGAGGTGCTTTGCAGCGGCGACACCTTGATCACCCTGGGCAGGCAGACCGACCTGCAACGCATCAGCGAGTATCTGTGAGCCAGACCGTGACCGCCTCCCAGCCTTTGACCGAAAACGCAGACCCCCGGCAGCGCGTGAACGAGCTGCGCGAGGAGCTGGAGCACCACAACCACCGCTACTACGTCCTCGACAGCCCGGAGATCTCCGACGCCGAGTATGACCGGCTGTTTCGCGAACTGGCCGCGCTCGAGGCCGCGCACCCGGAGCTGGCCGACGCCAACTCCCCCACTCGGCGCGTGGGCGGGCAGGTGGCCGAGGGCTTTACCGCCCACCGCCACGCCCTGCCCATGATGAGCCTGGACAACGCCATGGACCTGGACGAGTGGCGCGAATTCGCCACGGTCAAGCTGCCCAACGCCTTCCGCGACGCGGTGACGGAGCTGCTGCTGGCGGACATCGAGCAGGGCATCGGCCGTGCCTTCACCGTGAGCGCGGACAAGAAGAAGGACGAGCGCGCGGGCCTGGGCACGGAGCTGCGCAAGATGGTGGCGGATTGCCTGCTTGCGCCCGGTCCGGCTGGCTCGGCCCCGCCGGGTTGGGAAGCCCTGGCCATCAAGGTGCGCCGCCTGTGCTCCAAGGTCTGGCGGCCTGTTCTTCCGGGCGAGACGCCGGCCGATGCCGCAGCCGGACAGCCTGTTGCCCAGCCAGAAGCACAGCCAGCGAACCCATCCAAGCGCCCCGCCTCTTTGCTGGACTTTCTCGACACTCAGGCGTCGGCGGAGCCGACTGCACCGCCCGCACCGACCATGCGCAGGGGGGCGATCCCCTTGCCGGGGCTTGAGCGCCTGGTTGCGGACCTTGGCCCGGACCTGCGCGCCACTCTGAACGAATTTTGGGCCGA